>JACVRW010000018.1 GCA_014534235.1 Thermoleophilaceae bacterium
CCACGCTGGACGAGAAGGTCCAGCACGGCGGCCGCTACGACGACAACGGCAAGCCGCTCACCAGCCACCACTTCGCGATCGTCGACGAGGTCGACAACATCCTCATCGACGAGGCGCGCACGCCGCTCATCATCTCCGGCCAGCCGGAGCAGGCGGCCGACCTCTACGGCAAGTTCGCGCGCCTGGCCAAGACGATGGTCGCGGGCAAGAAGCCCGAGGGGATGGACCCGCGCGCGAAGAAGGAGTTCGTCGCCGACTACGACTACGAGTTCGACGAGAAGCACAAGACCGTCTCGATCACCGAGCAGGGCGTCGCGAAGGCCGAGCGCTTCCTCGGCATCCCGCACCTCTACAGCGCCGAGAACGGCCCGCTCGTCAACCACCTCCAGCAGGCGCTCAAGGCCGAGTCGCTCTACAAGCGCGACAAGGACTACGCGGTGATCGACGACGAGGTGAAGATCATCGACGAGTTCACCGGCCGCATCCTCGAGGGGCGCCGCTGGTCGGAGGGCCTCCACCAGGCCGTCGAGGCCAAGGAGGGCGTCGCGATCCAGGAGGAGAACCAGACCGTCGCGACGATCACCTACCAGAACTACTTCCGCCGCTACGACAAGCTCGCGGGCATGACGGGCACGGCCCTGACCGAGGCCACCGAGTTCATGAAGATCTACGGCCTCCAGGTCGTCGACATCCCCACGAACGAGCCGATGATCCGCGACGACCAGAACGACCAGATCTACAAGACCAAGGAGGGCAAGTGGGCCGCCGTGGTCAAGGAGATCGAGGAGCGCAACCGAAACGGCCAGCCGATCCTGGTCGGGACGATCTCCGTCGAGGTCTCGGAGTTGCTCTCGGAGAGACTGAAGAAGCGGGGGATCAAGCACACGGTCCTGAACGCCAAGCCCGAGCACGCCGAGCGTGAGGGCATGATCATCGCCGAGGCGGGGCGGCCCTTCGCGGTCACGATCGCGACCAACATGGCCGGACGCGGCGTGGACATCAAGCTCGGCGGAAACGAGGAGCATCTCAGCCAGCAGGAGCTGCGGCGCCGCGGGCTCGAGCCCGGCACGCCCGAGTGGGACGAGACCTGGGAGGAGGTCTTCCGCCAGATCCAGGCTCAGGTGCTCGAGGACCGCGAGAGGGTCAAGGAGGTCGGCGGCCTCTTCATCTGCGGCACCGAGCGGCACGAGTCGCGCCGGATCGACAACCAGCTGCGCGGCCGCTCCGGCCGCCAGGGCGACCCGGGCGAGTCCCGCTTCTACCTATCCGCGGAGGACGACCTGGTGCGTCTCTTCGCGGGTGACCGGATCTACAAGATCCTCGACAACAAGTTCCTGGCGCAGGTGGACGAGCAGGGCAACGAGCTGCCGATCGAGCACAAGATGCTCTCGAAGCAGATCGAGAACGCCCAGAAGAAGGTCGAGGAGCAGCACTTCCTGATCCGCAAGCGCGTCCTCGAGTACGACGACGTGATGAACCAGCAGCGGGAGATCATCTACGAGTACCGCGACCGGATCCTCGAGGGCCAGGACATGTCGGAGATCGCACGCACGCAGATCGCCGACGCCATCGAGCGCATCTGCCACGAGTACCTGGAGAGCGACTTCCAGGAGGAGTGGGAGCTCGACGCGCTGCTGGACCGGTGCGGCCAGATCTACGACGTCTCCTACGAGGTGGAGGACTTCCGGCAGGGCGAGACGCGTGAGTCGGTGATCGAGAAGCTGCGCGACGACGTCGTCCAGGCCTACAACGAGCGCGAGGAGGAGCTCGGCTCCGAGCTCATGCGCGCTCTCGAGCGCTTCATGCTGCTCCAGATCATCGACGAGCGCTGGCGCGAGCACCTGCACGACATGGACTACCTGCGCGAGGGGATCCACCTGCGCGGGTTCGCCCAGATCGACCCGCTCGTGGCCTACAAGAACGAGGGCTTCGAGATGTTCACGCAGCTCATGAACAACATCTGGGACGAGTTCGCCCGGTACGTCTTCAACGTCGAGATCGAGGTCGCCCAGGAGCCCGAGCAGCGGCAGGCCGGGCCCCGCTGGGGAACCGCCGCCAACTCCTCCACCACCGGCGCCTACAACTACACGGGTGGGCACGCGGCCGCCGGACGCGAGGCGATCGCGGCGGCCGGCGGCGGCGCGATCCCGGCCGGCGTGGCGGAGGCGGGGGACATGGCGGCCGCCGAGGTGGAGGAGGTCCCCGCCCCGGTGGAGACGCGCCGGCTCGACGAGCGCGAGCGGATCGGCCGCAACGACCCGTGCTGGTGCGGCTCAGGCAAGAAGTTCAAGAAGTGCCATGGAGCGGCTGCGTAGCCTCATGGCGGACGCGATCGCACGAAACGATGGCGGCGTCTAGCGCCCTCCGCGACCAGCTCAAGCTGCTCGCGGACTACCTTTGACCCCGCTCGGCTAGCGGCGCGCCTCGCAGAGCTCGAGCGCGAGATGCAGTCGCCCGGCTTCTGGGACGAGCCGGAGCGGGCGGCCTCGGTGTCCGCCGAGCACGCCGCCGTGGCTCGGCGGCTCGAGGCCTTCCGTTCGCTCGAGCGGGACATCGAGGACCTGGAGACGCTCGAGGAGATGGCCGCCGACGACGAGTCGATCGCCGCGGAGCTGGACGAGCAGCGCGCCTCGATCGAGTCGCGCCTGGCGGAGCTCGAGGAGGCGCGGCTCTTCTCCGGCCGGTACGACGCCGGCGACGCGGTGGTGACCGTCAACGCCGGCGCCGGCGGCACGGACTCCCAGGACTGGGCGGAGATGCTGCTTCGCATGGAGATGCGCTGGGCCGAGCGGAGAGGCATGAAGGTGGAGCTCATGGAGGCCTCGCCCGGGGAGGAGGCCGGAATCAAGTCGGCGACGTTCATCGCCCGGGGCGAGAACGCCTACGGGCTCTTCTCGGCGGAGAAGGGCGTTCACCGCCTGGTGCGCATTTCGCCGTTCGACGCCCAGTCCCGCCGTCACACCGCCTTCGCCGGCGTGGAGGTGGCCCCGCTCGTCGAGGACGCGGTGAACGTGGAGATCGACCCCGAGGAGATCCAGGTCGACACCTACCGAGCCTCCGGCGCCGGCGGCCAGCACGTCAACAAGACCGACTCCGCGGTTCGCATCACGCACCGTCCCACCGGCATCGTGGTGCAGTGCCAGAACGAGCGCTCGCAGTCGGCCAACAAGGACACGGCCATGCGGATGCTGCGCGCGAAGCTCGTCGAGCTGGAGGAGAGAAAGCGCCAGGAGGAGATCGCCAGGGAGAAGGGGGAGGCGCAGGACGTGGCTTGGGGCTCGCAGATCCGCTCGTACGTGCTCCACCCCTACACGATGGTCAAAGACCACCGCACGAACGTGGAGGCGGGCAATGCCCAGGCCGTGCTGGACGGCGACCTGGACGAGTTCGTCAGGGCGGAGCTGCTGCGCCGCGCCGGAGACGGCCGGCGGCCCGGGTAGACTCGCGCCGCTTTCTGCCGAGTCCCCAAAGGAGGTAGCACCGTGAAGCGCCTGGCCCTGCTCGCCGCCGTCGTGGTCGCCGTGTCGGTAGTGGCTCCGTCGTCTGCGAGCGCGCTGATCCAGATCGATCGCGGCATCGCCGGAGCCCGCCTCGGCAACACCAAGGCTCAGGTCCGGGCGGCGCTCGGTCAGCCGAGGCGGGTGGTCAACGGGCGCAACGAATTCGGGCCCTTCACCCAGTTCCGGTACGCCGGCGGCATCATCGTGACGTTCCAGAGCGGGAACACGGTGACCGCCGTCCAGACCACCGGCCTTGGCGACCGCACGGCCCGGGGCGTGGGGGTCCGCTCGACCGGCCGGGCCGTTCGCAGGCGGGTCCCGGGCCTGCGCTGCACGGCGTCCGGGAACCTCCGGATCTGCGAGACCGGCACGGGCCTGCCTGGTCAGCGAGTGACCGCGTTCTTCATCCGGAGCGGGCGGGTCTTCCGTGTGACCGTCGCCTTCGTGATCGATTGACCGGAGGCCCCGGCGGGGGCACTGCCGCGACTAGGAGTCCTCCTCCTCGAAGGCCGGCAGCGGGCCCCTGCTCGGCTCCTCGATCTCCTCGAGCACGCCGAGCAGCTGGCCGACCCTGCACACGAGGAGCCGTTCCTCCTCGACCTCGACCCAGACGCCCGCCGACGCGGGAAAGACCACGTGATCGCCCGGCTTGACGGGCATCTTCACCCCCACGTGGCTCCACCAGTCGAGGCCCGGCCCCACGGCGAGCACGATCCCGTGCTGCGGCGGCGATTCGTGCTCGCCGGGCGGCAGCACGAGCCCCGAGCGCCGTACTCGATCCGGGTCGAGCTCCTTGATCACGACCTGGTCGAAGAGGGGCCTCAGCTGCTGCTTCATCGATTAGAGAAACGATAAGGGGCCGGCCGCGGGGCACGTGGAACTTCCGGCGGCGGGCTTTACGATTGCCTTGATGGCCGACGAACCGCGCGCGCCCGATCCCCGCACTCCGCCGCCCCCGCCCGACCCAAAGCGCGGGAATCTGCGCGTGAGCGGCGCCCCCGGGAAGCCGCCGATGCTGCCGTGGAGCCCGCGGCGGTTCCTCATCATCCTCGCGCTGCTGTTCATCCTGAACTGGGCGATCGTGGCGATATTCGCCCCACCGGAGCCGCGCATCCAGGTCCCGTACAACCCGACCTTCCTCCAGGAGGTGCGCGACGGGAACGTCCGGGAGATCTCCTCGACCGGCGAGACCGTCAAGGGGGAGTTCAAGCAGAAGGTCACTTACGAAGGCGAGACGGCGAAGCAGTTCGAGACCCAGGTCCCGACCTTCGCGAACGAGCGTCAGCTCTCCCAGCTGCTCGAGCGCGAGGATGTGACCGTCAACGCCAAGCCGCCCGGCGAGCGCTCGCTGCTCGAGACGCTCCTCTTCAGCTTCGGCCCGACCATCCTGCTCGTCGCGCTGTTCATCTGGTTGTTCCGCCGGGCGGCGGCCGGTGCCGGGGGCGGCATGCTGGGGCAGTTCGGGCGCAGCCGCGCGCGGCGCGTGGAGCCCTCCACGCAGACCGTCACCTTCGAGGACGTTGCGGGCATCGACGAGGCGGAGGACGAGCTCGTCGAGGTGGTCGACTTCCTGCGCAACCCGGACAAGTACCGCAAGCTCGGCGCTCGCATCCCGCGGGGCGTGCTGCTCTCCGGTCCGCCCGGAACCGGCAAGACCCTGCTCGCCCGGGCCGTGGCCGGCGAGGCCGGCGTGCCGTTCTTCTCGGCTTCGGCCTCGGAGTTCATCGAGGCGATCGTCGGCATCGGCGCCTCGCGCGTGCGCGACCTCTTCCAGCAGGCGAAGGAGGCCGCGCCGGCGATCGTCTTCATCGACGAGCTGGACGCGATCGGCCGGGCCCGGGGCGGTGCAGTCGGCGTCGGCGGCCACGACGAGCGCGAGCAGACGCTCAACCAGATCCTCACCGAGATGGACGGCTTCGACTCGAGCACCGGGGTGATCGTGCTCGGCGCGACGAACCGGCCGGACGTCCTGGACCCGGCGCTGCTGCGGCCCGGGCGCTTCGACCGCCGGGTGGCCGTGCAGCCGCCGGACAGCCAGGGCAGGGAGATGATCCTGCGCGTGCACACCCGGTCCGTGCCGCTCGGCGACGACGTCGATCTCGAGCAGCTCGCTCAGAGCACGCCCGGCATGGTCGGCGCGGACCTCGCGAACCTGGTGAATGAGGCCGCACTGCTGGCCGCGCGCCGCGGCCACCCGCGCGTGCAGCGCTCCGACTTCACCGACGCGCTCGAGCGGATCATGCTCGGTGCCGAGCGGAAGATCGTGCTGACGGATGAGGATCGCCGCCGAATCGCCTATCACGAGGGCGGCCACGCGATCGTCGGGATGCTCACCCCGGGGGCCGACCCCGTTCGCAAGGTCTCGATCATCCCGCGTGGACAGGCTCTCGGCGTGACGCTCTCCACGCCCGAGGACGACCGCTTCAACTACTCGGAGGAGGAGCTGCGGGCCAAGATCAGAGTCGCGTTCGGTGGGCGCGTCGCGGAGGAGATCGTCTATGGCGACCCCACCACCGGCGCCGAGTCGGACATCCAGCAGGTCACCATGATCGCCCGTGGCATGGTGGAGCGATGGGGGATGAGCCAGAAGGTCGGCTTCATCACGGTGGCTCGACAAGACGGCCAAGGCCCGCTGCTTCCGGGCGCCGAGGCGGCGTCCGAAGCCACGCAGGAGCTGGTCGACGCGGAGGTGCGCCGGATCGTCGAGGAAGAGCGTCGGGCCGTACGCGAGCTCCTCGCCGAGAACCGCGACCGCCTGGACGCGCTCGCAGAGGCGCTGCTCGAGCGGGAGACGCTGGACGAGGCGGACGCGTACGCGGTCGCGGGCATCGACCGCGCGCTTGCGCCGGCGCCCGGGTAGGGATCGCCGCTCAGCCAGCGCCCCACCCTGTCAACAAGGTGTCGCAGGACGACACCAAACGACTCGACGGAGCCCAGACGCCGCCCGGGCGGGACCCCGCTAGCGCACGCGCACGAACCGGTACATGCCCTGCCGGTCATGGCCCTCGAAGAAGCAGACCATCACGTAGCGGCCGCGCCGCGGGAATCGCACCTCGTTGTAGTCCACCGCCCCGCGGGTGATCAGGGACTGGGGCTCGATCGACGCTCGGAAGTCCACGAGGCGCCCCAGCCGGCGCTCGTTGCCCCGGCGCAGCGCGGCGCCGACCGCCCGCCTGCCTGCGCCGCGACGCAGGGGCGCAGCGACCGCGAAGTGGGGAGCCCAGCCGGCGTTCTCGAAGCGCAGCACGCCGCGGCGTGGGAGCCTGGTGGCGCCCCGGAAGCGAAGGTCGATCATCCGGACGCTGGCGTCGGCGCGTGGGAGCGCCGCGCCGTTCGCCTGGCCGCCGACCGTGAAGCTCGTTACCTGCGGACGCCGGCCGGCGATGTTGATGACGACGTAGGTCGAGTTCGCCCGCAGAGGGAACGTCACCGCGCGTCGCCTGGTCGGTGGGGACACGCTCGCGCCGCCGTCGAGGTTGAGAAGCTCGATGGCGTCCTCCGGGTCGCCCTGCACGGCGGTCATGAACTGATCGAGCGTCACCGCCGGCCGCAGCGCCCCGATGGCGATCTCCGCAGGCGCATCGCCCGCTCTCACCACCTCGAAACGGGTCGGCCCGGCCTGGAGCGGACCGCTCACGTCGAGGCTAAGCGCGGTCCCCGACGCCGTGACGGTGACCGTGGGGGCGGGCCCCTGAGCGGAGACCGCAGCGGCAACGCCGAGTGCGAAGGCCGCAAGGATCCCAGCGACTGCTATGCGCATCTGGCACCTCCCTGAACCAGCGCTGTGGAACGAGCCCCGTGCCCGCCCGCTCGGTGGCCACCGTAACCGGGCCGGGCGGAATCCGCAAGTTGCGCGCTGCGCTACCGGCGCTTCTCGGTCTTCTGCTCGAGCATGGCTACGTCCGCCGCGGCAAGCACGTCCTCCGGGCTCGCCCCAGGCGAGATCTCGGCGGCGCCCCAGCTGATCTCGAGCCCGCGGCCGTCCGGCCCGGAGCAGGCCTGACGCACGTTCTCGGCCACGCGCTCGAGGACGTCGTCCGCCGCCTCCCGTCCGCTCCCGGGTAGGACGACCACGAACTCGTCGCCGCCCCAGCGAAAGCAGCGGTCCGTGCTCCGCAGCGAGCTCTCCATCACTCTGGCTACCTCGCCGAGGCAGCGGTCGCCCTCGAGATGACCGTAGACATCGTTGATGCGCTTCAGGCTGTCGATGTCGACGAGGCCGATGCTGAGCGGGTCCCCGTCGCGCGCGGCGCGGGCCACCTCGACGGTGAGCGAATCGTCGAACGCCCGCCGGTTGCCAAGTCCCGTGAGCGCGTCCACGCTGGCCAGCCGGCGTGCCACCTCTGCTCCCGCACGCAAGCCGAGCCGCTGCTGGCGGACCAGGTGGAGGTAGCTGAACAGGATCGAGCCAAAGCCAACGAGGAGGAGCGCCTCGGCCACCATGTCGCCGACCGTCTCGCTGCTCGTGCCGCTGTAAACGAGCGGCAGGGCCAGGGCGCCCAGCATCACCCCGAGCAGCGTGAAGGCGCGACGCGGGGGATGCGGGGCGGCGGCGCCGAGCCAGAGCACGTACAGGTCCTCGTAGGCGGACGAGCCGCCGGCCGCGAGCCAGTTCAGCGTGGCGATCGAGGCCAGGCCCAGGTACGCAATCACGAGGAGGTCGTCGAACGACGGTGACCGCCGCGCGACCAGCACCGCCGCAACTCCGGCCGCGACCACGATGGCGGGGGCGATGAACCAGCCCGCCAGGCCGATCTGCTCGTCGACGGGCTCGAGCGGGAGGAAGACCAGCACCAGGATGCCGTTGAGCGCGAGCAGCGCAACCATGATCCGGCGGGAGGTGCGCAGATCGGCGCCCGCATATGGATCCGCGCTGCGCCCGAACATGCCGCGCAGGAACTGGGACGCTCCGATTCGGAGTTCCTTCATTCGGCCATCACCGGGAAGTCTCTCCCTTGTCGTAGCCTGCCGACAACATGCGGCCCGAACGCGGCGTCCATCCGTCCTCGATCTGAATCGCGGCGCGAGCCGCGGCCTCCCGTGCTGGACCTGATCGATCGCGCCCTGGCCGAGGATATCGGTGCCGGTGATCTCACCACGACGACGGTGATCCCCGAGGGAACCCGGGCGCGCGGCCGAATCGAGCAGCCGATGGAGGGGGTGCCCGCCGGGCTGCGCGTGGCGGAGCCCGTGTTTCAGCGCGTCGATCCGAGCCTACGTTGGCGCGCGCACGCGGTCGACGGGGACTGGCGC
The DNA here is from genome assembly GCA_014534235.1 of Thermoleophilaceae bacterium. Classification (GTDB taxonomy): domain Bacteria; phylum Actinomycetota; class Thermoleophilia; order Solirubrobacterales; family Thermoleophilaceae; genus JACVRW01. The sequence continues at coordinate 8,754 of JACVRW010000018.1, forward strand.
GAGCCTGGCCTGCTCGCCGAGGTGGTCGGCGACGCGGCAGCGATCCTGCGCGGCGAGCGCGTGGCGCTGAACTTCCTCGGCCGGCTCTCGGGCATCGCCACCCTCACCGCCCTCTACGTGGGCGCGGTCGCCGGAACGGGCGCACGCATCCTCGACACCCGGAAGACCACGCCCGGGATGCGTGCGCTCGAGAGGGGAGGGCCGGCGGCGGGGTGAGCCATCTGGCCGGGCTGCACGACGCGATCCTGGTCAAGGAGAACCACGCCGCGCTCGTGGGAGGCGTGGGCGCGGCCGCGCGGCGAGCCTTGGCGGCGGCGCCGCCCGGAGTGCTCGTGGAGGTCGAGTGCGCCACCCTCGACGAGTTGGCCGAGGCGATCGACGCGGGCGTTCCGCGGCTTCTGCTGGACAACATGTCCCCGGACGAGCTTCGGCGCGCGGTGGAGCTCGTGGCGAAGCGCGCGGAGCTCGAGGCTTCGGGCGGCATCACGCTCGAGACCGTGCGTACGGCGGCCGAGTCGGGTGTCGACTACATCTGCGTGGGCGGCATCACCCACTCGGCGCCGGCCCTCGACGTCAGCCTGCTGGTGGAGCCGCTGTGAGCGTCAGCCGCGTCACCGCAAACGGGTCGGTCACCTGCAGCTCGTGCGAGCGGAACCGGTAGACGGACGCCGGTCGGCCCCCGCCCGGGCCGGGCGCTCGGCGCTCGCCGGTCGCCTCGAGCAGCCCGCGACGCTCGAGCACCCGGCGCAGGTTCGTGGCGTCGACCGGGTATCCCAGCGCGGCCGTGTATATCGCACCAGCTGCCCGAGCTCCAGCAGGTCGCCGACTTCGTCGGCGACTCGCTCGGCCTCTCCCGCCGCGCCGCCGACACCGACGCGGAGGTCATCGCCTTCTGCGGCGTCCATTTCATGGCCGAGACCGCCTCGATCCTCTCGCCCGACAGGACCGTGCTCCTGCCGGACCTGGGCGCCGGCTGCTCCCTGGCGGACTCGATCACGGCCGACGCCCTGCGCGTGTGGAAGGAGAAGCACCCCGGCGCGGTCGTCGTCATGTACGTCAACACGACCGCCGAGGTAAAGGCCGAGACGGACTACTGCTGCACCTCCTCGAACGCGGTCGGCATGGTCGAGCACATCCTTCGCGAGCACGGCGACGACACGGAGATCCTGTTCGGGCCCGACATGTGGCTCGGCGCGTACGTCGAGCGGGTGACGGGCCGCCGGATGCATGTCTGAGACGGCGAGTGCCACGTCCACGCCGGCATCCGCCCCGCCGACATCGCGGACGTCCGCGCCGCGCACCCGGACGCCGAGTTCCTGATCCACCCGGAGTGCGGCTGCACGACCCAGGTCATGGAGTACGTAGCGTCCGGGGACGTCGACCCCGAGCGCACGTACATGCTCTCCACCGGCGGGATGCTGAGGTTCGCCCGCGGGTCGGACGCCGACGAGTTCATCGTCGCCACGGAGACCGGCATGCCCACCCGCTCTCGGTGGAGAATCCAGGAAAGAGCTTCATCCCGGCAAACCGCGCGGCGGTGTGCAAGTACATGAAGATGATCACGCTGCCGAAGCTGCGGGATGCTCTCCGCGACCTCAAGCCGGTGGTGAAGGTCGACCCTGCGCTCGCGGGGCGCGCCCGGGTTCCGATCGAGCGGATGGTCGCGATCGCGCCGTAGTCCCGCACGCGGCCCGGCGCTCGGATCGGGCGGCTACGCTGCCCGCGGTGCGCCTCCTGTACCCCGCCGCCCGTGACACCTCGCCGGAGGCCATGGCCTCGGGGCTTCGCCTGGAAGAGCGGGCGCCGGCCGAGCGCCCATACCTCGTGCTCAACATGGTCTCGACGCTCGACGGCAAGGCGGCCCTCGACTGGCGCACGAAGGGGTTGTCCACGGAGCTCGACAGGCGCCTGTTCCACCACCTGAGGACCCAGGTGGACGCCGTGATGATCGGGGCGGGGACGGCGCGTGTGGAGCGCTACGGGCGGATCATGAAGTCGGATGAGCTCCGGCAGAAGCGCGTGCACGAGGGGCTCGCGGCGGAGCCCGTGGCAGTGGTCGTGTCTGCCCGCCTCGACCTGCCGGCCGACCTACCGCTGTTGCAGACCCCGGAGCAGGAGGTTGTGATCGCCACCGGCTCCGACGCGATGCTCCAGGGCACCGCCGCCCGTATCGAGTACCTGCGCACGGGCGACGACCTCCCGCTCCTGATGGCGAAGCTGCGCGAGGGGCACGGCGTCCGGTCGGTCCTCTGCGAGGGGGGACCCACGCTCAACTCGCATCTGCTCGCCGCGGACCTCGTGGACGAGCTCTTCCTGACGCTCAATCCCAAGCTGAGCGGCGGCGCCGCGGCGTTCACGATCGTGGCGGGCAGGGAGCTCGTGGAACCCAGGGAGCTCGCGCTCGTCTCGGTGGCGGAGGGGGACGGCGACCTCTTCACCCGCTGGCGGATCACCGGCTAGGGCCCCCGGTGTCGCCGGCCGCCCCGGATGGCCTCCTCTCCGCCGCCGACCACGTCCACCACCACCCGCTCGAAGCGCAGCCCGCGGCGGATCGCGGCGGCTGTCTTCACGTCGTCCTCCACGACGAGCACGCGCGCCCTCGATGATGGAGGTTCAGGTGAGAGCAACCTGAGAACGCCCTTAGAAACCGTTGAGGCGCCCGCCACTACCCTGGGCTAGTCGATGAACTCCGCCCGCTCGGCAGCCGTTGCGTTCCTGTGCGTCCTACTGGCGCTCCTGGTCGGCATCTGGCTCGGCGGCCATCCGGGGTCGCTCCCCGGGCCGGTCAGGGACGCGTTCGTCGAGGAGGACCGCGCGCTTCGGGCCGAGGTCGTCGAGACGATCAAGGAGAACTTCTACAAGCCGGTCGACGAGGAACGGCTCGACGACGCCTCGCTCAAGGGAATGGTCGAGTCGCTCGACGACCAGTACTCGCACTACCTCACTCCTGAGGAGGCGCAGCAGTTCCAGGAGTCGGTGAGCGGGGAGTTCGAGGGCGTGGGGATGAACGTGGAGGAGGACCGTCGCGGGCTCAAGGTGCTGCGGGTCTTCGACGGCTCACCGGCCCGCAAGGCGGGCATTCGCGAGGGCGACCTCATTCTCGCGGTGAACGGGCGCTCGATCGCCGGCGTGAACAGCGAGGTGGCCACCGGGCGGATCAAGGGCCCCTCCGGCACGACCGTGAGGCTCAGGGTGCTGACGCCGGGCGACGACCGGTCGCGCACGGTGACTGTCGAGCGCGCCCGCATCGAGGTCCCCGTGGCCACCGGCCGGATCGTCGAGCGCGACGGGCGCCGGTTCGGGGTCGTCGAGCTGCTCAGCTTCAGCTCGGGCGCCCACGGCTTCCTGCGGCGGGAGGTGAAGGAGGTCCTGGACCGCGGCGCGGAGGGGATGGTCCTCGACCTGCGCGGCAACGGCGGAGGGCTGCTGTCGGAGGCCGTGCTCGTGTCGAGCCTCTTCGTCGAGGACGGCGAGATCGTGTCCGTGCGCGGCCGGGCCCGGCCGAAGCGCGTGGAGGACGCCGAGGGCGACGCGATCGACGAGGACGTGCCGGTGGTCGTGCTCGTCGACGGCGGCAGCGCCAGCGCATCGGAGATCGTGACCGGGGCGCTCCGCGACCGCGGGCGGGCCACCGTGGTCGGCACGCGCACGTTCGGCAAGGGGCTCGTGCAGGAGGTGGAGCAGCTCTCGAACGGCGGCGTGCTCGACCTGACCGTGGCCAACTACTACCTGCCGAGCGGCAAGACCATTGGGCGGGACGGACTGGCGCCGCAGGTGCGGGCGCGCGACGACGCGCGCACCAACCGTGACGAGGCGCTCCCGGTGGCGCTCGACGTGCTGCTGGACGAGCGCCGGTGAGCGCGCCGGCCCGGCCGTTCATGCCCGCGGAGCGGGGCGTGCGCCCGGCGGGACGACCCGTCCGCCGCCTTGACGCCCCACTCGTCGCGGTGCTCGAGAAGCGCGGCCGCTTCCTCGTCGCGGAGCCGCTCTTCGGCCGCGGGCCCCGCGCGGCGGTCGAGCCGCACGGGGCGGGCGTCGGCGAGCTCGTGCTGGTCGGCGCCGGCAAGCGCGGCGCGCGCGTCGTGCGACGGCTGGGCAGGCCGGACCGGGCCCGCGACGTGATCGAGGGCCTGATGCTCGACCGTGGCGTCCACCGCGCCTATTCGCGGGCGGCGTCGGCTGAGGCCGAGGCCGCCGTGGACGAGCCGTACGCGGCCGATGCGCGGGTCGACCTAAGGGCGCTGCCGACGTTCACGATCGACCCCCAGGACGCCCAGGACTTCGACGACGCGGTGTCCGCCCGCCGCGAGGACGGCTGCGTGCGGGTCTGGGTCCACATCGCCGACGTGACCGCGTACCTGCGCCCCGGCGGCCCGCTCGAGCGCGAGGCGCTGCGGCGGGGAACGAGCGTCTACGTTCCCGGCGCGGTCGAGCCGATGCTGCCCGAGGCGCTGTCGAGCTACGCCTGCTCGCTCCGCCCGGGCGAGGACCGGCTCGCGGTGACGGTCGAGCTCGAGATGCACGGCGCGGAGGCTCGGCGCGTCAGCTTTCACCGCTCGCGCGTCCGCAGCGACCGCCGACTCACCTACGAGGAGGTCGACGCGATCTTCGACGGCCGTGCCCGTGCGGAGGAGCCGTGGGCGGCGCCACTGCCGGCCGTCCGCGAGGTGGCGGCGGCGCTTCGGGCGCGTCGGGACGCCCTCGAGCTCGGTGCGCCGGAGCCACTCTTCGAGTTCGACGGCGATGGGCACGTGACCGGGGTTCGCCGCGAGGAGCAGAGCGAGTCGCATTCGGTGATCGAGCAGCTGATGGTGCTGGCCAACGAGCAGGTGGCCGGCTACCTGGCCGACCACAGGCTCCCGACGCTCTACAGGGTCCACGAGCGCCCCGAGCCGGACAGGGTGGCCTTCCTCGTCGAGCAGCTAGCGAGCCTCGACCTGCCCACCCCGCCGGTGCCCAAGCACATGACCCCGCAGCAGGCGGCCGAACTGGCGGTCGAGATCTCGCGCATAGTGGCGCGCGAGGCGCGCGGGCGCCAGGCCTTCGGCACCCTGGTGCTGCGCTCGCTGAAGCAGGCGTACTACTCGCCGAGGAACCTCGGCCACGCCGGCCTCGCCAGCGCGCGCTATTGCCACTTCACGTCGCCCATCCGGCGCTACCCGGACGTGGTGGCCCACCGCGCCCTCCTCCAGGGGCTCGGGATCGACCACGCCGCGGCCCCGGCCCACGAGCTCGACGACGCCGGCGTGCTCACGTCCGCCGCGGAGCGAGCGGCGATGGAGATCGAGCGCGCCGCCGACGACGTGTGTCTGGCGTTCCTGCTCGAGCGCCGGCTGGCGGACGCCGACCCGGCCCGCCCGCCGGCGTTCGAGGGGGAGGTGGTCGGGCTGGTGGAGAAGGGAGCGTTCGTGCGCTTTGGGGAGGAGGGCTTCGAGGGCTTCCTGCCGTCGCGGCGGCTGTACGACTGGTGGACGCTGAACGAGCTCGGGACGGCCCTCAGGGCGGAGGCCGCCGGGCGCGAGCTGCGGCTCGGGGACGCCGTTGCGGTGGTGGTGGATCGGGTCGAGCCCGCGCGCGGGCGAGTGGACCTCTCGCCGGCCGGGTCATACTCGTAGTCCTCCGATGGCGAAGAAGAGGAAGCGCAAGGCCGCGCCCGGCGACGTGGCGACGAACAGGCAGGCGAGCTTTCGCTACCACCTGCTCGAGACGTTCGAGTGCGGCATCGTGCTCCAGGGCTCTGAGGTCAAGTCGCTGCGCGAGGGCGCCGTGCAGCTGAAGGACGCCTACGCCGAGGTGCGCGACGGCGAGGTGTGGCTGCGCAACATGCATATCTCTCCGTACAAGCCGGCGGCGCGGGAGAACCATGATCCCGACCGGCCCCGCAAGCTCCTGCTCCACCGCCGCGAGATCGAGCGCCTAATCGGCAAGACCGCGGAGCGCGGACTCACGCTCGTCCCCACCCGCGTCTACTTCAACGGCCCGCGGGCCAAGGTCGAGCTCGCGCTGGCGCGCGGCAAGGAGATGCACGACAAGCGCCGGTCGATCAAGGAGCGGGAGACGAGGCGCGAGATCGATCGGGCGTTGAGCGCGCGCCGCTGACGGCTCGCCGCTTTAGTCGACGAGCCGCCGCTCCGCCGCCCAGCGGGTCAGCTCGTGCCGGCTCGACAGCTGGAGCTTGCGCAGCACCGACGACACGTGCGCCTCGACGGTCTTCGGGGAGATGTCGAGACGCAGCGCGATCTCCTTGTACATGTAGCCGCGCGCGATGTGCTGGAGGACCTCGCGCTCGCGCGGGGTGAGCGCGTCGAGCTCCGACTCCGGCTGCGGGAGCGGACCGGCGAACGCGTCGAGCACGAAGCCCGCGAGCCGCGGCGAGAAGACAGCGTCGCCTTCGTACACGCGCCGCGCGGCATCGGCCAGCTCCTCGCCGGAGATGCCCTTCGTCACGTAGCCGCGTGCCCCCGCCCGGATGATCGCGATCACGTCCTCTGCGGCGTCCGAGACCGAGAGCGCGAGGAACCGGGGCTGGGTGGCCTGCGAGGTCGCCGTACGCCGGATGACCTCGACTCCGCCGCCGTCCGACATGTGGACGTCCAGCAGCACTACGTCGGGCCGTTCGCGCTCGATGGCGGCCACCGCCTCCTCGACGCCTCCGGCCTCGCCGGCTATCTCCATGTGCGGCTCCAGCTCGGCCCGCACGCCGGCCCGAAACAGCTGGTGGTCGTCGACGATGAGGACCCGGGGACCCGTCACTGCGCCTCCCGGTCCAGCGTCAGCTCCACCTCGGTGCCCTCGCCGGGCGCGCTCCTGATTGTGGCCCGGCCGCCGTGGCGCTCCATGCGACCGACGATCGATTCACGCACGCCGCGGCGGTCGGCCGGCATCGCGGCCGTGTCAAAGCCGGGGCCGCGGTCGCGAACGAACACCTGAAGGCGACCGTCGGTGCACTCCGCGTAGACGTCCACGGCCGATCCGCCGCCGAACTTGGCGGCGTTCGTCATCGCCTCGCGCGCTGCGGCCACCACCGCCTCGCTCTCCGGGTCGAGATCGCGGTCACCGACGGCGACCACGTCGATGGGGACGCCGTGGCGCTCCTCGACCTCGGCCGCGGCGGCTTCGAGCGCCGCCCTCATGCGGGCAACCTGGCCGGGCGCCGGTCTACCCGCGAGCCAGGCGCGCAGCTCCCGCTCCTGGCGGCGAGCGAGGGCGGCGACCTCCTGCGGCTCGCTCGCGCGGCGCTGAACCAGCGCCAGCGTCTGAAGCACCGAGTCGTGCAGGTGGGCGGCCACCTCGGCGCGCTCCTGCGAGCGGATGCGCTGCGCGCGCTCGGCGGCGAGTGACCGCACGAGCCTCACGATCCAGGGGGCGAAGATCACGCCTAGAACGACGACCGCCGCAATCACCGCCAGCAGCACGTCGCGGGCGGCGCTCAGTGCACCGGTGGCCTGGAGGAAGGCGAAGCCGGCGGCGATCACGAGCGCGATCCCCAGCCCGACGCGGGAGATCTGCGCCGCGGACCGGGTGACGCCCGGGGTCCCGCCGCCCTCGGTGCGTTTGGCGCGCAGCATGCCGGCGAGCTGCTCGGCGGCCGGTCGGAGGCGGTCGCCGAGACCGCCGGCGGCAGCGGGCGCGCCCGCCACGCGGCTTCGTTCGTCCGCCGGGCCGGCCTCGGCCTGCGAGTCGCCCGCGGAGCCGCGCCAGATCAGTGCCGCTCCGCTCGCTATCAGGACGAGCGGCCAAACCACGGCGTCGGAGAACCACAGCCCGAGCGCTCGGAAGGTGAGCAGCACGCTCAGCAGGAGCAGGCCCGTCCCGAGCGCCACCTCCACAGCGGCGCGGCCCGTCGGAAGCCGGCTCCGGACGCCCGCCGGCGTGTCGCCGGCGGGGATCACGAGCCAGCCGAGCGCGTAGAGCACGACACCGAGACCGCCCGCGGCCGCCGCGACGACGAACGCGAGCCGCACGAGCCAGACGTCCACGCCGTACCGGCCGGCGATGCCCGCGCAGACACCGCCGAGCCAGCGTCCTGTCGGGTCGCGGCGCAGGAGGGGAACCTGTGCGCGGCCGTGCGTGGTCATCGTCCCATTCATGGTCCCAGCGGCGATTGTGCCTAGTCGCTGCGCCGGCTCAGCCCGTTCGCCAACAGGATCGCCCCCGCCGCGGCACACGCGACGGGGGCGAGGAGGCCAAAGCTGAGCTCGAGTACGCCGGTCTCGTCGAGCAGCAGGACGGCTCCGAGCGCGAGCACCGCGATGCCCGCGACGATGGAAGGGATGTCGGGCCTACTCACTTGCACGGGTGCCCGTTTCCAGGCAGGCGGTGTTCCCGGCTGCGACAGCGGAGTCGCCGTCGTCGAAGTCGGGACCAAAGCGGTCGCGGTCGTGATCGATGTCGTCGGGGTCATGAACCACGTTCACCTGACCCACGCCGACCTCGGCGTCGAGGAGCAGGCGGGTCGCGTCGGCCCTTGCGTGGGGCCGCTCGGTCACGTCCACGTCCACGCCGCCGTTGTCACGCTCGAAAAGCTGAACCCTGCCCATGCCGACCCCGGCGTCCGTTGCCACGCAGACGTCCTCGGGCACGATGACATTCGCCTCGCCGACTCCCACGTCGAGCGCAAGCTGCGCGTCGCCGGCGGGCAGGTCGGTGCTCCTGAGGTCGAGCTCGAGCTCGCCGATGCCGAGCTCGTAGCGGTCGCGAAGGTCGGCGGCGGAGGCCGGCCGGTAGGTCCTGTCGCCGACGCCTCCTTCCAGATCGATCCCGGCGGCCGAAACCACGCCGGCAGAGAGCGCGAGGACGATCGCGGGCAGAACGAGCCACCGAACCGGCTTGAAGAAGGCGCCCACCAGGATCGCCACGCCGGCGGCGATGACGAGGATCGCGACGATCGTCCCGCCGCCCGCGGCGGCCGCCCAGGCGCCGCCGATGGCGATCGCTCCGCATAGGACGAGCACGCCGATGCCGAGCGCAGCACGGCGGGCGATGTCCCCGGCGTCGCCGCTCGGCCCCTCTCCTGAGACGAGCCACCAGACGAGAACGCCGGCGGCGACCAGAAAGGCAAGCGGGACGAGAATCCCGGCAGCAAGGAGGCCACCGCCCAGAAGAAAGGGCCAGCCGATGAGCAGCGCGGCGACAACGAGCGCGACCACGAGAGCACGGTTGCGACCCTCGGCGGGCTGCGGGGCCGCCGCACCGGAAGGTTCGCTCGGCACCAGCACGAGCGCGGCGAGGTAGAGCAGCAGCCCGGCGCCGCCGATGAGCGTGAGCACAACGGCGGCGATGCGGAAGAGGACGGGATCGACGTTGAAGTAGCGGCCGAGCCCGCCGCAGACGCCGCCGATGACGCGATCGGAGCGGGACCGCAGCAGGCGCCGCGGCTCCGGCTGGAGCGGCCGAGTGGGCGCCTCGCCGGCGGGAGGCGGCGGACCAGGCGGCCCGCCTGCCCCGGCTGCCCCGGCGTCAGGCTCTCTCGCGCCCGGGGCGCCTGCACCCGGCTCGCGACCCGGGTCGCCCGCACCCGGCCCACCCGCGCGCGGCTCGTCTCGTCCTTCGTGTTGCGTGTCGTCGATGGTCATTTCAGTCCTCCGATGGCTTTGCGATCTGTGCCATCGAGAGTGCCTTGGCGGAAGCGGCTTGCCTATTGGGAATGGTCCCTAAGGGACGCCCCTATTCCCGGACACGGGCACGACGCGGTTTGGCCGCTAGCATTGAGGCAGACATACGACACGGGGGCGAACCAGCTTCGACGTGGAGCAGATCCGTCCCGATGTGGCGAGTCGAGGACTCCGGGTTGGCCTCGTTAAATGCTCCCGGAAACCAATAAGTGCGGACTCTAAGAACCACGAGTTCGCCTTCGCCGCTTAGATAGGCGAAGGAGTCGCGCCGGGCAGCCCGCGGCCCGGAGACGCGGCTTCAGATAGCGGGCTCACCCCGGCGACAGGACCCTCGGTCGCCGGGGGACACCTCTAGGAGGGTATGGCTCCGGGAACGTGCCCCGCGGATGGACCGCACCGGACGCCGAGACAAAGACTCCGCGGGAACGCTCGTAGCACGCATCGGGAAGGTGTTCCGCGGACGCCGGGGCAGTACCGGCCGCCTCCACTCTACGACGCGCCCTAGAGCCAGGTGATCCCGTACTTCGCGGACGCCTCTGCATAGGTGTCGCGGCCCAGGGCGCCGGCCCGGTCGGCCGCCGCCAGCTCGCGGAAGAAGCCGTCGAGGCCGCCCGGCGTCGTCATCACGAGCAGCCGGCCAACGCGCGGCGCCACGCGTCGGTGCGAATGCGGGACGTCTCGAGGCGCGAACACGACCCCGCCGGCGCCGACCGCGAACTGTCGCTCGCCGACCTGGATTACGTGCTCGCCCTCGAGTATGTAGAAGAGCTCGTCGTCCTTGGCGTGGACGTGCATCGGGGTGTCCACCAGGGGCGGCACCTCCTCGAAGAGCGAGAACGTCCCGCCGGTGCTCTGCGCCGTCGCCCTCACCAGGATCGTGACGTCACCGAAGGTGAGGCGCTCGCCGTCGCCCGCGCTGAGCGCGTACGCGTGGGGCATGCGCGCACGGTACATGCCCACGCCCCGGCGGATCGGACGAGCTAGCCGCCGGTCACGGGGCGATCGGCGTCCCGGCCCGGCGGGCGCCGGTCCCGCGCCCGCAGCGCGATCCTTGCGCTGATCGCTGTGCCCTTGCCGGGCGCGCTCTCTATGTCGAGCCGGCCACCGAGCGCCATGACGCGATCGGCCATGCCGCGCAACCCGGAGCCTGCGGACGCGTCGGCGCCCCCGACGCCGTCGTCGCGAACCTCGACGACCGCCCAGCCGTCGTCCACGCGGACGCCGACCTCGACGCGCTCACACTGCGCGTGCTTGGCCGCGTTCGTGAGCGCCTCGGCGACGACGAAGTACGCGGTCGCCTCGACCTCGGGCGGCAGCCGCTCCTGCGGCAGGGGACCGAGTTCGACCGGCACCGCCGACCGCGTGGCGAGCGCCTCCAGCGCGGGACGGAGTCCGCGGTCTGTGAGGATGCTCGGGTGGATGCCCGTGGCGAGCTCGCGAAGGTCGCGGAGCCCTGCCTGCAGCTGCTCGAACGCCGCGTCCACGAGCTCGAGGGCCGCCTCGGGGGAGTGCGACCACTTCTCTCGGGCGAGCCTGAGGCTGATCGCGGCGCCGACGAACTCCTGCTGGGCGCCGTCGTGGAGGTCGCGCTCGAGCCGGCGGCGCTCCTCGTAGCCGGCCTCGACGATCCGGGCCCGCGACGCCGCGAGCTGCTCGCGGGCATCCGCATTCGCGAGGGCCGCGGTGACCAGCTCGGCGAAGCGGGCAATGCGCTCCTCCGTGTCAGCCGCGAAGGCGTACGGTTCCCCGCCCACCGCCATGATGGCGCCCCAGAGCCGGCCGGCGACCTTGATCGGAGCGCCGACGGCCGAGCGGATCCCGAACGCCCGCAGCCTCTCGGCCAGCTCCCCGCCGATGCCCGTGTAGTCGTCCACCCTCTCGGGGCGGCCGCTCCGATACAGCTTGGCCGTCACCGTATCGCCCTCGACCGGGACGCTCGTTCCCACCGGAAACGACGGCCCGCCGCTCGCCGCCCAGGCGCCGACCACGGTGGCGGTCCCGTTCTGCTCGTAGCGGATCATGTCCGTGCTGTCGACGCCGAGCACCCGGCCGAGCTCCTCGCAGACACGATCGAACAACGTTCGCTGGTCGGGATCGGCGGCCACGAGCGTGGCCACGCGACGCAGCGCGGACTGCTCAACGAGGAGCGCCTCGAGCCGCTCCACGGAGTGCTGAACGGAGGACATCACGTCATCTAATTGTCCCCAACCGGGTGCTCCGCCCACGCAGGCATGACGACTGCTCGCCGTTCCCGTCTACGACTTGCTCTCGGCGAGCCCGTCGAGCCGCTTTGCCAGCCGCTCCATGCCACGCTCGCGCGCGGCACGGGCGGCGCCGGCGAAATCCGTGGGGCGGTCCGGGGGCAGCTCGAGCTCCACGTCGCGGAGCGTGGCGATCTCCTTGAAGCGCAACAGCTCCTCGCGCTGGCCGAGGAGCGCCGTCCGGACGCTCGGCCTCGATTCACGAACCGCGCCGTCGAGCGCGGCCTCGAGCGAACCGTGCCGGCGGAGCAGCTCCGCGGCCGTCTTCGCGCCGATTCCCTTCGCCCCCGGAATGCCGTCCGAGGGGTCCCCGCGCAGGGCGATGAAGTCCGGCACGAGCGCCGGCGGCACGCCGTAGCGGCTCTGGACCTCGTCGGGCCCGACGAGCTCGCCTCCGCGGGCGCCCGTCCGGATGTACAGGACGCGCACACGTTCGCCGACGCACTGGAACATGTCGCGATCGCCCGTCATCACGAGCGCCCGCCCGCCGCGGTCGGCCTCGCGGCGCGCGTACGAGCCGAGGAGGTCGTCGGCCTCGAGCGTCTCGCTGACGGCGACGGTCCAGCCGAAGGCCTCGAAGAACTCGGGGGAGTCGGCGAACTGTGGGACGAGCCCGTCCGGGACCTCGGAGCGGTCGACGTGGTAACCGTCGAACAGCTCGAGACGGTAGTCGGCGGCGTCCGGGCCGAAGCACATGACCACCGCGCGCGTACGGTGGTCCTCGACCTCCCGGAGGACCAGGTTGGCGGCGCCGAGCAGCGCGTTCACGGGCCGCCCGTCGGCGCCCTGGATCGAGTCGGGGAGCGCGTGAAATGCCCGGAAGAGCATCGACGGCGCATCGACTACGAGCAGCGGCCCGCTCACCGGTCGCCGGGGGTCATGAGCGTCTCGTAGTGCGCCGAGGTCTCGTCGAAGCGAGACAGGACCTCCCGCGCCTGGGGCGGGACATATGCCTTTTCGTAGTCCTCGCCGCCGAACTCGCGAAGCGCCTCGAGCGACTCGAAGAGCAGGATGGTCGCGAACTCCACCTCGTCGCCGACTTCCCGGCGCAGGAGGTAGGCGCCGCGGTAGCCGTCGATGCCGCGCCGCGCGATCGTGGGCAGCACTCCGGTGCTGACGATTCGCTCGTACGCCTCGGCGTTGTCGGGGCTCGTCCAGCCCCGCCACAGCCTCGTGATCATCGACGCGCGTCCTGGGCCGGGGTGGGGTGCCTCGGCTCGTAGAGACCGAGCTGTCCGCCGCCCGGCAACCTGATCGACGTCACGAGACCGAAGCCCTCGTCCTCGATCGGCCCCGTGAACTCCGCGCCCTTCCGCTCGAGCTCTCCCACCGTCGCCTCCACGTCGTCGCACATCAGGTACAGCTCGTGCCGGCCGCCCTCGTCTCCGGGGTGTGCGGCCAGCTCGGCCGGGGGGAGCGCGAAGATCAGCCAGCCGCCGCCGGCGTCGACGGACGGGAACTCGAGGACGTCTCGAAAGAACGCTCGCAGCGCGTCGGCGTCCTCGCTGAAGACGATCGCGTGGGCGCCCGTGATCATGGCCGCCGCATCGTAATGGCCGCGAGCGACCCCACCCGCTCAGAGCTCCAGCACGCTGCCCGCCGGCCCCACGTTGACGATCCGGCTTGTTCCGGCGCTCGACTCCTGACCCCAGCACTCGTGGATGTGGCCGCAGACCGCGAGCGGCGGGCGGACGCGCTCGATGGCACGCAGGATCGCCTCGCTCCCGAGTCCGTTGTCGACGTGTCCCTTCGGCGCGGAGTGCACGACCAGCACGGCGCCCTCCGGACAGTGCGCCAGCATTTCCGCGGCGCGCTGCTCGTCGAGGTCGAAGCTCCAGTCCCAAGGTGTGACCGGCACGCCCGCGCCGAGGCCCCAGAAGACGGTTCCATCGATCTCTGTGCCGCCCCCGTGGAGCACCGTGGCGGCGGACCAGTCGGCGCAGGCGTCGCGGAGGGCGGCCTCCGTCTCGTTGTTGCCGGGGACGACGAGGGTCGGCGTGCCGATCTCGCGCAGCGGCGCGAGCGTCTCGTCGAGCCCATGGTGGATCGAGGCGAAGTCGCCGGCGGCGAGCACGACGTCGGCCTCGGCCGCCATGCCCGCGAGCCGCCGCGCCTGCCGCACGTCGCGGTGAAGGTCGCTGAACGCGAGCAGCCTCACACGCGGCCGATCCTAGCGCTACCCTCGACTCGTGCTCGAGCCGTCGTACCTGGCGCTGCACCGCTCGGACGGGCTGCGTGAGCGCGCGCGCCAGGCGCTCGAGCTCTTGAGCGGTCCGTCGTGCACGGTCTGTCCACGGCTCTGCAAGGTCGACCGCCTGGCCGACGAACGTGGCCTATGCCGGATCGGCCGCCACGCGATGGTGGCGTCGCACTTCCCCCACTTCGGCGAGGAGAACTGCCTGCGAGGCTGGCGCGGCTCGGGAACGATCTTCTTCAGCGGATGCAATTTGCGCTGCGTCTTTTGCCTCCCGCCCGGGACGCGCGTCGCGACGGATCGCGGCCCGCGGGCGATCGACGACCTCTTCAACGAGGGCTCCGACGAGATCCGCCACGGCCACGGGTTCGTGCGCCGTCCGGCCGGCGTCCGCGTTTACACGGTCACCGGCGAGCCGGCGCCGGCGACCAAGGCCTTCCGACACCGGTACAGCGGTGACCTGGTGCGCGTGAAGGCGCTAAACGCGCCGGAGGTCAAACTCACTCCGAATCACACCGTCTTCGCCGCTCACCGCAGCGACCCGGCGAACGTCATGAAGATCGAGGCCGGCTCGCTTACCCGCGACCACTACCTCGTGGTCCCAAAGCCGAAGGGCTCGACCGGGGACCCGCACCTCGATCTCGCGGAGGTTCTCCAACACCACGTCTCCGGGCGAGTCCGAACGCGCCGCCGAAGGATCGACGACACCCGCCTGGAGACAGCGCTGGCCGGCGGGCGCTCCTCGAAGGAAGTAGGACGCGAGCTCGGCTATCACCCCACATACGTCCGGAGGCTCCGCGCGGTGCTGCGCCGCGGCGAGTTGGCGGCCACGCCTGCACATACCCGGACCGTTCATGTGGAGGACGATCGGATCCGGTTTGCGGGCGAGCACCGTCCGGGCATCCCCACAATGTTGCCGCTCGATGAGACGCTGGCCTGGGTGCTTGGCATCTACTGCGCCGAGGGACACGTCCATCGCGCTGCGGACCGGCCGAACTCCCTTCGGCTTGTATTCTCCGTCGGCCGTCATGAGGACGACCTGCGGCGTCAGATCTCAGCTCGGCTCGAGCGCCTCTTTGGGCTGACACCCACGATCGAGCACCGTAGGACGACGGTGACCGTGGAGGTCGGTAAGAGCTCTGTGGGAGCACTGTGCTCCACGCTTTGCGGAAGCGGCGCACGCGCCAAGCGGGTACCGCCGCAGCTCTTCACGGGACCCGAAGCGATCGTGCGTGCGTTCCTCGACGGGTACCTCGCCGGGGATGGAACGGAGACGTCCACGCATCTCGTTACGAACACCGTTTCGCCGGACCTCGCCCATGGCCTATACGCGCTCGGTCTCCGCCTGAATCTGCTCCCGAGCATCCACTGCTGGACTCCGCCCAGCCGGAAGACCATCGAGGGCCGCAGCGTCAGGCAGTCGCCTCTCTGGTACGTGAAGTTCAAGCGTGATCGCTTGAACGGAACCATCAACGAGCGCGAGCGGACTCGCTGGCGGGACGCAGGCGATCACTTCCTGGTGCCGATCCATCGAATCGATCGAAAGCCATACGACGGCGACGTCTACAACCTCGAGGTGGACCACCCGAGCCACTCGTACATGGCGCCGGCGGTGGCGGTGGGGAACTGCCAGAACTTCGACGTCTCCTGGCAGGTCCAGGGCGAGGAGGCCCCGGCCGAGCGGCTCGCCGCGATGATGCTCGAGCTGCAGGCGATCGGGTGCCACAACATCAACTGGGTCACCCCGGAGCACGTCGTCCCGCAGATCCTCGAGGCGCTGCCGCTCGCCGTCGACGGCGGGCTGCGGTTGCCGACCGTCTACAACACGAGCGCATACGACAGCCGGGACTCGCTGGCGCTGATGGACGGGGTTGTGGACGTCTACATGCCGGACCTCAAGCTGATGTCGCGCGACGGCGCGCGCCGCTACGTCGGAAAGCGCGAGTATGCGGAGGTGGCCGCGGCGAACATCAAGGAGATGAAGCGCCAGGTCGGAGACCTCGTCCTCGACGAGCACGGTTTGGCGCGGCGCGGGCTGATCGTGCGGCACCTCGTGATGCCCGGACTCCTCGAGGAGACCGAGGCGGTGCTGCGCTTCGTGGCGACGGAGCTCGGCCCAGGTACCTACGTGAACTTGATGGGGCAGTACTACCCGGCCGGAAAGGTCGGGGATGGTCGCTACGAGGAGATCGGCCGTCGCCCGACGCACAGCGAGCTCGAGGCGGCCTTCGAGATCGCCGACGGGCTTGGGCTCAAGCGGCTCGACAGCCGGAGCCGGCGCGCCGCTCTCGCGGGCATGTGAGGTGAGGGCCTCGAAGCCCGGCTGAGGACGCGCCCGGCGGCGCCGCGGTGAATACGCCTTCACCGAATCCTGGGTGAGGGCCAGGCAAGCGGGGTAACAAGGGACCGATGGCTCAGCTGTCGCTCGGAAACGGCGAACCGAACGACGCCACGCCGTTCCTGCCCGAGCAGCGGAACCTCAAGACGCTGCGCGAGGCGGCCGCGGGCTGTAAGGGCTGCCACCTCTGGCGACACGCCACCCAAACCGTGTTCGGCGAGGGTCTCAAGCGCTCGACGGTGATGTTCGTCGGCGAGCAGCCGGGTGATCAGGAAGACCGGCAAGGCCGCCCGTTCGTGGGGCCGGCCGGTCGAGAGCTGGACCGCGCCCTCGAGGTGGTCGGCATCTCACGCGAGGACGTCTACATCACGAACGTCGTGAAGCACTTCAAGTTCGAGGAGCGAGGCCGACGCCGGATCCACCAGACGCCCAAGCGGTTCGAGATCGACGCCTGCCGGCCGTGGCTCGACGAGGAGCTTCGGATCGTGAGCCCGGAGGCCCTTGTGCTGCTCGGAGCCACCGCCGCGAAGGCCCTGCTCGGAAGCTCCTTCCGCCTGACCCAGCACCGCGGCGAGCTCCTGAACTCGGACATCGCGTCTATCGTGACCGCCACCATCCATCCCTCGGCGATCCTGCGTGCGGCCGACGAGGAGGCGCGCATCGAGCAGCGCGAATCGTTCGCTGAGGACCTCCGCGTGGTGGCGCAGGCACTCGCGTAGGCGGGGGCGAATCGCCCGAGTAACGCCCTCCCCAGGGTGGGGTATCCCGCTCTTGTCGACCGCCGGTCAACAACACAGGAGAACGATCCGATCGCCGCGCCGAAAGCCCCGCCGCCGCCGATGCAACCCGACGTGTTCGACCTTCCGCGGCCATAGGCAGCAAAAGGTCGAACGCATCGCGATCTGACAGCCGGGCTGACGCTCCCCGCGACAAGCAGTTCCTCCTCGCGCGCCACGAGGCTCGGGTGCTCGAGTGGATCGCGCGCCGGCTTCCGAGCTGGGTCATGCCGGACCATCTCACCGCCGTGGGCGTCATCGCTGCCATCGGCATCACCGCCGCCTAGCTTCTCTCGAACGGCGACAAGGCCTGGCTGTGGGCCGCCAGCGCAGTGCTCTTCGTGCACTGGCTCGGCGACTCCCTCGACGGCACGCTCGCGCGGGTACGCCAGATTGAGCGTCCGATCTACGGCTACTACCTCGACCACCTCGTCGACGCTCTCGCCACCGCCCTGATCGGCCTGGGCCTCGGCCTCTCGCCATACATGCTCCTCGCGGTGGGCCTCGTCATCGTGATCGTCTACCTGGTCCTCTCGATCAACACGTACCTCGAGACGTACGCCTTCGGCGTGTTCACCCTCGGATACGGCCGCCTCGGTCCGACCGAGATGCGGATCGTCTTGTTCGGGGTGAACACCCTGCTCGCGCTCGGAGTTGGGCTGGGCTTCCATGTCGGCGACCTCGGACTGACGATCCTCGACCTGATCGGCCTGGGAGTCGCCGCCGTGATGCTCCTGTCCCTAATCGGCCGAGCCGCACGCAACCTGCGTGTGCTGGTGGCGCGGGAGCCGGCCGGACAGCGGCAGGCCTGAGGACGACGCGGCGGGGCGGCGGGCGCTGCGCGACCGGCGCGATCGCGACGCCCAACAGGGGCTCGGTGCAAAGCGACGGAACGTGTCGAACCCCGGGCCTGCCGCCCGGCACGCCGGTGCGGTGGTGAGCCGCGAATCGCCGCCGCGTAGGTGCCGCTCCTCCTCGAATGAGAAGTAACGGCCCGTCGTCGGCCGTGTCGCGCAGCCGGGGGGTAGCAGGCATGCCGGCCCCGTCCGCGGGTACGGAACCAAGATGCCCGACACCCTCCAGGAACAGCTGACGAAGCACTTGACCGATGTGCACTCGATCGAGGAGCAGGCACTCGAGCAGCTGCGAAAGGCGCCCGACATCGCGGGAGACGAGGAGCTCTCCCGGGTCTTTCGCGAGCACCTGACCGAGACCGAGCGGCAGGAGCGCCGGGTCCGCGAGCGGCTCGCCGCCCGGGGGGCGGAACCGTCGAAGCTGAAGGACATCGTCGCCAGGGCGGGAGGCTTCGGGATGGTGCTGTTCGCCCGCTCCCAACCCGACACGCCCGGGAAGCTCACCGCACACGCCTTCTCCTACGAGCACCTCGAGCTCGGCGCGTACGACCTGCTGGCGTTGGTGGCCGACCGGGCCGGCGATCCCGAGACCGCCGAAACGGCGCGCTCGATCCGTGAGGAGGAGAGCGCTATGGCCGGGCGGCTGGCGGCGAACTTCGACCGGGCGGTCGCTGCCTCGCTTCGAGATGTCGGGCCCGACGACCTCGGCAAGCAGCTTGAGAGCTACCTCCAGGACGCGCACGCGATCGAGGCCCAGGCGATCCAGCTGCTCGAGCAGGGACCCGCGATCGCGAGCGAGCCGGGGCTCCAGAAGGCGTTTCTCGAGCACCTAGACGAGACTCGTAGCCAGCAGGCCGCGGTGACCGCCCGCCTCGAGGCGCACGGCGCGTCGCCGTCTCGCTTCAAGGACGTGCTGCTCCGCGTCGGAGGTGTGAACCTGGGGGTGTTCTTCGGTGCGCAGCCCGGGGACACGCCCGCCAAGCTCGCCGGCTTCGCGTTCGCCTTCGAGCATCTCGAGATCGCCGCCTACGAGCTGCTCCGGCGCGTGGCCCGGCGGGCCGGAGACGAGGAGACGGAGCGCATCGCGGGCCGCATCATCGGTGAGGAGCGGGCGGCCGCGGCGGCGATCCGGGCGCGGTTCGAGCCGGCCCTCGACGTCGCGTTGCGCGGCGAAGGCGTGACGACCTGAGAGAGAGGCGCACGCGCAGCGGCGCGCCGGGGCCGCCGGGATCCTCGAGCCCTCAGCCCGTCCGCAGCGCCCGCGAGCGCTCGGCCACCGGCTGGAGGAAGTCGGGCAGCGGACGAACCAGTCCGCGCCCGGTCTCCCGCTCCCAGATCTGCTCGAGCTGGGCGAGGTGCTCGTCCATCACCTCGTCGATCAACCGAAAGTCGGCCGAGCGGACCGCGGCGAGCGTGCGCTCGTGGATCTGGATCGTCCAGTCGGGCACGAGCGGTGCGTGCATGGCCATGTCGCGCGCGATCTCGAGCTGCCCCAGGAGCGATCGCATCAGCGAGACGATGGTGGAGTTGCGCGTGGCGCGCGCCATCGCCAGATGGAACTTGAGATCGAGCTGGAGAAAGAGGTCCTCGTGGCGCAGGAAGTCTTCGCTCCCGGCCAGCTCGCGCTGGCGGTCGATCGTGCGCGCCATCGCGGCGAAGTCCTCGTCGCTTGCGTGGACCGCGGCGAGCTGGGCCACGCGCGGCTCGAGGAGCCTGCGCGCCTCGAGCACGCCGGCCACCTCGCTGAAGCGGATCTCCTGGCGGGTGTGGAGGAGCTCGCGCGGCACCACCTCCGAGGCCACGAAGATGCCGCCGGACTGGCCGCGGCGCACCTCGAGGACCCCAGCCTCGACCAGGACCTTCACCGCCTCCCGCAGCGTCGGGCGGCTGATCCGCATCTGCGCGGCGAGCTCCCGCTCCGACGGCAGGCGATCTCCGACGTGCAGATCGCCGGACTTGACCTGCTCTGCGATCTGCTCGACGGCCTCCTCGAACGTCCGGCGGGTGGAGACTGGCTCGAACGAGCGCACGGCGCCGGCGCGAGTGTACGGCCGGTCGTCGACCATGACCGGCGGCTTCATCGCCGCGCAGCCTCGACGCGCTCGAGCGCCTGCCGCTCGGCCACCTCGAGCGGCGTCGCGCCCTCGGCCTCGGCCGTCTCGATCGCGCGGTCGAGCCTGTCCATTGCCCGGGCGATCAACTCGGCCTCGTCGTCGCCGCCGTACCACTCCCGCGAGACGTGGATCAGCCCCCCGCAGTTCGCGAGGAAGTCGGGCACGTAGAGTACGCCGCGTCCCGCGAGCACGCGCGCCACGGCACGGCTCGTAAGCGGGTTGTTCGCCGCGCCGGCCACCACGCTGCAGTCCAGCGACCGCGCGAGCGCCTCGTCGATCAGGCCGCCCGCCGCGCACGGGGCCAGCACGTCGAGCTCCATCGCCATGACCGCCTCCGCCGAGGGCGCCACCTCTCCGCCGTGCTCGGAGGCGAGGCGCTTGCCGCGCGCCGGGTCGAGATCGCAGCCAACGACCTCCGCGCCGGCGTCGACGAGTCTCGTGGCGAGCGCGTAGCCGACCTTCCCGAGCCCCACGACGCCCACCCTCCGGCCGTCGAGATCGGCCGAGCCCGTTGCGGCGGCGAGGCCGCGCCGCATCGCCTGGAAGACCGATTCGGCCGTGACCGGCGAGGGGTCTCCGAGCCCGCCCCGCTCGACCGAGCGGCCGGCCACGAACCGCGCGAACCGCGCGATGTAGTCCATGTCGGCGGTCGTGGTGCCGATGTCCTCGGCGGTGATGTAGGCGCCGCCGAGGCTCTCGATCACCCTGGCGGCGCCCTCGAGCCGCGCTTCGCGCTGATCGGTCCGCCCGTCGTCGATCATGACGGACTTGCCGCCGCCGAGGTCGAGACCCGCCGCCGACGCCTTCAGCGTCATCGTCCGGGCGAGCCCCATCACATCGTCGAGCGCCTCGCGCAGACCTCCGGGGTAGCGCTTGAGCCGCATCCCGCCGAGCCCCGGGCCGAGCACGGTGGAGTGCACCGCGACGATGAAGCGAAGGCCCGTGTCCGGGTCCTGACGGATGAGCACCTGCTCGTGGTCGTCCTCGACCAGGGGCAGGGTTGAGCTCACCTCACGCCGGGTAGCAATGGTCATACGCCTTGACCTTATACCCCAGCGCGCTCGGCATCAACCTGCGGCATTCGCCGCCGTAGATTGCGTTGCGTGTACCACGATTGGTAAAGTAGGTTTCCCAAATCCGCCTACGGCGGCTGAGATGCCGAATCATTCGAGACAGGTGTAGCGAGGGAGGAGCGAGCCGGATGACGTCCACCGCCGTACGCCAGCGCGCTGCGCGCCGTCCATCGGCGGGCGTCGACCGACGTCGCGGCGACCACGCGGACGGGCACGAGCGCCTCCGGCAGCAGGTCACCCTCCAAGACAAGTACCTGCTCGAGGAGGGGCGCATCCTGCTGACGGGCGTCCAGGCTCTGGTCCGGCTGCCGCTCGACCAGCACCGGGCCGACCGCCGGCGCGGCCTCCACACGGGTACCATGATCTCGGGCTACCAGGGGTCCCCGCTCGGCGGGCTCGACCTCGAGGTCCAGCGCAACCGCAGGATCGTCGAGGAGCACCACTTGCGTCACGTGCCGGGCCTCAACGAGGAGCTCGGCGCCACGTCCGCGTGGGGGAGCCAGCTCGCGGCCGACCTACCGGGCGCGCGCTACGACGGCGTGCTCGCCATGTGGTACGGAAAGTCGCCCGGGCTCGACCGCGCGGCCGACTCCCTGCGTCACGGCAATTTCGTCGGGGTCTCCCGCACGGGCGGCGCGCTGGCCGTGGTAGGCGACGACCCTAGTTGCAAGTCGTCCACGATCCCGAGCGCCTCCGAGTCCC
This sequence comes from Thermoleophilaceae bacterium, assembly GCA_014534235.1. Classification (GTDB taxonomy): domain Bacteria; phylum Actinomycetota; class Thermoleophilia; order Solirubrobacterales; family Thermoleophilaceae; genus JACVRW01. Next base: position 30,680 of record JACVRW010000018.1, read on the forward strand.
TGCTCGAGAGCTTTCACATGCCGGTCTTCTTCCCCGGCAACGTGCAAGAGGTGCTCGACCTAGGGCTGCACGCCTTCGCCTGCTCGCGCGCGTCGGGACTGTGGTCCGGGTTCAAGATCATCACGAACGTCGCGGACGCGGTCGGCACCGCGGAGGTCGCGCCCGACCGCGTGAGCCCGGTGCTGCCGGATCTGGGCTACGAGCACAAGCCGAACGGGAACCTGCTGGCGCCCGCCTCGCTCGAAATGGAGCGCACCCTGCTCGGGGTGCGCACCGAGCTCGCGCTGGCGTACGCGCGCGAGAACGACGTCAACCGCATCGAGGGGGCGCGCGACGCGTGGCTCGGGATCGTCGCCCCGGGCAAGGTCTACTACGACCTTCGCCACGCGCTGCGAAGCCTCGGCCTCGACGAACGCACGCTCCGGCGGGTCGGCGTGCGCATCCTGAAGCTGGGCATGATCTCGCCGCTCGAGCCGCAGATCGTGCACGAGTTCGCCCGTGGGCTGGACGAGATCCTGGTGGCCGAGGAGAAGGGCCCCTTCGTCGAGACCCGCCTTAAGGAAACGCTCTACGGCGTCAGCTCCGCGCCGCGGATCGTCGGCAAGCGCGACGAGCACGGCGAGCGGCTCCTGCCGGTGGAGCTCGACCTCGACGCCGACCTGATCGCCCGCGCGGTGGCGGCGCGCCTGCGCTCGCGGGTCGAGCTCGACTCCGTCGAGGCGCGGCTGCGCCAGCTCGACGAGATCGAAGGCCGGCCGGCGCAGCTGCCGATGGCCCAGCGCACGCCGTTCTTCTGCTCCGGGTGCCCTCACAACACCTCGATCAAGGCCCCCGACGGGACGCTGGTCGGCGGGGGGATCGGGTGCCACACGATGGTCTTGCTGAACCCTGAGGGGAAGGGCCAGATCACCGGGATCACGCAGATGGGCGGCGAGGGTGCGCAGTGGATCGGAATGGCGCCGTTCACCGACGACACGCATCTGGTCCAGAACCTGGGCGACGGGACCTTCCACCACTCCGGGTCGCTGGCCGTCCGCGCGGCGGTCGCCGCGGGCGTGAACATCACCTACAAGCTGCTCTACAACGAGCACGTCGCGATGACCGGCGGCCAGGCCATCGAGGGGCAGCTGAGCATCCCCGACCTCACTCGCTGGCTCGAGATCGAGGGCGTCAGGCGGATCATCATCACCACCGAGGACACGAGCCGCTACCGCGGCGTGACGCTCGCGGACATCGCCGAGGTCCGCGACCGCAAGGAGCTCCTCGCCTCGCAGCAGGAGCTGGCCCAGCTGGAGGGCGTCACGGTGCTGATCCACGACCAGGAGTGCGCCGCCGAGCTTCGCCGCAAGCGCAAGCGGGGCAAGGCCCCCGAGCCGGCGGAGCGCGTCTGGATCAACGAGCGCGTCTGCGAGGGCTGCGGCGACTGCGGCGAGAAGTCGAGCTGCCTATCGGTGATACCGGTCGAGACGGAGTTCGGCCGGAAGACACAGATCCACCAGGCCTCCTGCAACAAGGACTACTCGTGCCTCGACGGCGACTGCCCGTCGTTCCTCACGGTGATCCCCGGTGAGCGGGCGAAGCACGAGACGCCGGAGCTCGAGGTCGAGCTGCCCGAGCCGGAGCGGCTCGCGTCGGCCGACGACTTCGCGGTTCGCATGATGGGGATCGGCGGCACCGGCGTGGTGACGGTCAACCAGGTGCTTGGCATGGCCGCGCTGATCGACGGCCTGCACGTGTCGGGGCTCGATCAGACCGGCCTCTCGCAGAAGGGCGGGCCGGTCGTCTCGGACCTGCGCATCTCACGCGAGCCGATGGCCGCCGCGAGCAAGACGCCGGCGGGAAGCATCGACCTGTACCTCGGCTTCGACCTGCTCGGCGCCGCGAGCGACAAGAACCTGGTCACCGCCGATCCCGAGCGCACGGTCGCGGTGGTCTCCACGCACGCGGTCCCGACCGGCCGCATGGTGGTGGACGTGAACGAGCGCTTCCCGGAGCTGACCGCGCAGCTCGACCGCATCGACGCCGTGACCCGCCGGGAGCAGAACGTCTACCTCGACGCGCAGATGCTCTCCGAGCGGCTCTTCGGCGACCACATGATGTCCAACACGGTCGCGCTCGGGGCGGCGTACCAGCGCGGAATGCTCCCGGTGTCCGCCGAGGCGCTCGAGCAGGCGATCCGCCTGAACGGCGCCGCCGTGGACAGGAACCTCGCCGCGTTCCGGTGGGGCCGCGCCGTCGTGGCCGCTCCGGACGCGGTCGAGCGCGCCACGCGGCCGCCCGAGGACGTCATCCCGGTGCGTGAGCTGGCGGCGGCGGAGCGAGAGCTGGTCGACCTAGCCGTCGACGGCGACCGGGGCGAGCTTCGCCGCCTCGCCGAGGTGCGGGTGCCGGAGCTCGTCGCCTACCAGGACGAGGCCTACGCGCGCCGCTGGGCTGAGGTCGTCCGCCGCGTCCACGTGTCGGAGCAAGAGCGCACGCCGGGCCACACCGAGCTGGCCGAGGCGGTGGCCCGCCACCTCTTCAAGCTCATGGCCTACAAGGACGAGTACGAGGTCGCTCGGCTGCACCTCGATGCCGTCGAGCGGGCGAAGCTCCACGCCGAGTTCGGCGACGACGCGAAGATTGCCTTCAACCTGCACCCGCCGCTGCTGCGCGCGATGGGACTGAAGCGCAAGCTGAGGCTGGGCGCGTGGTTCGTTCCCGCGTTCCGCTCGCTCTACCGGATGCGGCGTCTGCGCGGGACGGCTCTCGACCCGTTCGGGCGCGCCGAGGTCCGCCGGGTCGAGCGCGAGCTGATCGGCGAGTACGAGCGGATGGTGGACGAGGCGCTCTCGCTGCTCACGCCCGAGACGCACGAGACCGCCGTCGAGCTGCTCTCGCTTCCCGACCTCGTGCGCGGCTACGAGGACATCAAGCTGCGAAACGTGGCGCTCTACCGCAAGCGTGCGCAAGCGCTCACGAAGCGCCTCCGGGCGGGCAAGCCGGCGCCTCAGATCCTGCCTACCTAGCGCGGGCAGCCCGGCCGACCGCATCCACGAGCGGCTGCACGCGCGGGCTGATCGGACGGCTCAGCACGATGTAGCTCGTCGAGCGCTGGATGCCGTCGGCGGCGAGCAGGCGGTTCACGATCTCCTGGAGGTGCTCGGTGTCGCGGGCGGCGATGCGGCAGATCAGGTCCTGGGGGCCGCTGACGGCGTCCACCTCGAGGGCCTCCGGCGTGGCCTCGAGCGCCTGCACCGCCTCGGCGAGACGGCCCTGGGTCAGCTCGAACATGACGAACGCCTGGATCGGGTGCCCGAGCTCCGCGGGGTCGACCTCGGGGCCATAGCCGCTGATGACGCCGCGGCGCTCGAGCTTCGCGAGCCGTGCCTGCACGGTCCCGCGCGCCACACCGAGGCGGCGAGAGATCTCCAGTAGGCCGAGCCGCGGGTGCGCGCGCAGCTCCGCGATGAGTCTGGCGTCGAGCTCGTCGATCGGACTGGTCAATCTGTACAGATCCTACCCTGATGATCCGCTGAGTGTGGACAATCTGCCCTGTCTCGCTGTGCAAGCTTGCAGGTTCCCGCGACACATGCTGCACTGGTGGCATGTTCGAGGAAGCGCAGCTCTATTCACCCGTCACGCACAACGAGGACGGCGAGGTAACCGTCCATCTCAGCAGGGACCACCCCGGCGCCGAGGATCGCGCCTACCGCGCGCGCCGGAACGAGATCGCGGCGCTCGCGCTCGCGTGGCAGCCGGGGACGCCCGTGCCGGAGGTGCGCTACACGGACGAGGAGCAGGAGGTCTGGCGCACCGTGTGCCGCGAGCTCGCCCCGAAGCACGAGCGCCTCGCCATCGGCGAGTTCCTGGAGGCGAAGGAGCGGCTCCGCCTTCCGATGGCCGGAGTCCCGAGCCTCGATCTCGTGAGCGACCGGCTCCGCCCGCTCACCGGCTTCCGCTACGCGCCGGCCGCCGGACTCGTGGCGCTGCGCGAGTTCTACGGGTCGCTGTCCGACCGGCTCTTCCACTCGACGCAATACGTCCGCCACGCCGCGATGCCGCTGTACACGCCGGAGCCGGACATCATCCACGAGGTCATCGGGCACGGGCATCTGCTCGCCACGCCCACCTTCTCCGAGCTCCACCGGCTCACCGGCGAGGCCACGCACCGGCTTCGCGACGAGGAGAACCTGCGCTTCCTCTCGCGCGTTTTCTGGTTCACCGTCGAGTTCGGCGTCGTAGTCGAGGACGGGGAGCTGAAGGCCTACGGCGCCGGGATCCTGTCCTCCTACGGCGAGATCGACGAGTTCCGGTCGATGGAGCACCGCCCGCTCGACCTGGCCGAGATGGGCACCGCCGACTACGACATCACCCGCTACCAGCCGATGCTCTACCGGGCCGAGTCGCTCGACGAGGTGCGCGAGGTCGTCGGCGGGTTCTTCGCCTCCTGCACGGATGAATCGATCGCGGAGCTCTGGGAGCGGGGGGCGGTGGCCGCGGCTTAGCGCGTCCCAGCCACAAACCCCGGACGACCAGGTTCCGTCCGCCCGAGCGGCCAGCGAGCCATCGCGCACGACGGCAGGGCCGTCACGGCATCCCGGGCTGGTCCGCCACGCGGGCTCCCTCGCCGCTTCCGACGTGCGCGGCCCCGGTCGTGGCACGGCGCGCGGACCCGGGCAAGAGCCGGGCGACGACGAGCGCGGCGACGGCCGCGAGCGCGCCGCCGACGGTGAGGCCGATGCCCATGGCGCTCACGAACGCGTCGCTCGCGGCGGCCAGCAGCCAGCTCCCCGCGTCGCCCGGCAGCTGGGCGGCGATCCCGCTGGCGGCGCCGATCGACTCCTTCGCCGCATCCTTGGCGGCCGGCGGGAGCGCGCCGACGGAGTCGCTCAAGTCATCGGAGTAGAGCGAGTTGACGAGCGATCCAACGACGGCCACCCCGAGGGCGCCCGAGACCATCCGGGCGACCGTGTTCATCGCTGATGCGACCCCCGACCGCGCCGCGGGCACGGCACCGACGACCGCGTCCGTGGCCGGAGCCATGACCCAACCCATCGACACGGCGAGCGCGAAGAACCACGCCACCAGCCAGAGCGACGAGGTATCCGGCTGCCACAGCAGCGTAAGCGCCAGCACCGCCGCGATGCCGGCCAGGCCGGTGGCCACGACGCGCGCCGTTCCAAGTCGATCGACCGCCCCGTTCGACGAGCCCGCGCCCATGACCAGGCCGAGCGCAAGGGGGCTCATGAGCGCTCCCGCCTCGATCGCGCTGTAGCCGTGGGCGAACTGCAGGTACTGCGTCAGGGCGAAGATCCCGCCGAGCAACGCGAAGAACGCAACGCTAACCGCGACCGTCCCCACGCTGAAGCGGGCGCTCCGGAAGAAGCTCACGTCGAGCATCGGCTCGGCGGTGCGCGCCTCCCACCACAGGAAGACGCCGAGCAGGACAGCCGAGGCGGCGAACATACCGAGGGTGAGACCGCTCAGCCAGCCCTCGTCGGGCGCCTCGATGACCGCGTAGACGAGCACGCCGAAGGCGGCCGTGGAGAGCGCCGCACCGGTCAGGTCGAATGATCCCGGTCGTGGGTCGCGGCTCTCGGGCACCCAGCGGATGCCGAGCAGCAGGGCGGCGAGCGCGAACGGGACGTTCACGAGGAAGACCGACGACCAGTCGAACCATTCGAGTAGCAGCCCACCGGCCAGCGGCCCGAGCCCGATGCCGATCGCCGCCAGCGCGGCCCAGATCCCGATCGCCTTGCCGCGTTCCTCCGCCGGGAAGACGTTGGCGATGATCGACAGCGTGGCCGGCATGATCAGCGCGGCGCCGACGCCCATGAGCGCGCGCACCGCGATCACCTGGCCGGCGGAGTCCGCTATGAGCGCACCGAGGCTCGCCAGCCCGAAGATCGAGACGCCCGCCTGCAGCGCGCGCTTGCGGCCGAGTCGGTCGCCGAGCGTTCCGAACACGAGGAGGAGGCCGGCGAAGACGAGCAGGTAGGAGTCCACCATCCACTGGAGGCCCGACGCGCTGGCATCGAACTCCTCCTGCAGCGTCGGTAGCGCCACGTTCAGGATCGTGTTGTCGAGCCCGATGATGATCAGGCTGAGCGAGAGCACGGCGAGGGTCGTCCAGCGCATGGCGTACGCCTCGGAGGCGGTGCGAACGGTGGTCATAGAGAGCCTCTGGTTCCGTCAAAAACGAATGCCCGTTCTTTTACCGCCGGGCACTGTGGTTGTCAAGAGCGAACGTTCGCTTTATTTTGTTCGAGGAATGCCCAGGGTCAGTGAGGAACATCTGGCGGCGCGCCGGCGCCAGATCCTCGACGCCGCGCTCGTGTGTTTCTCACGCCACGGCTTCCACCAGACGGCGATGCACGAGATATTCGAGGAGTCCGGCCTCAGCCCGGGCGCCGTCTACCGGTACTTCAAGAGCAAGGAGGAGATCGTCCGCGCGATCGCCTCGGAGACAGTCATGGGCTTCGCTGGCGCGATCCAGCCGGGGCCGCAGGAAGAGCCGCTCGGGCCAACCGAGGTACTCGAGCGATTGTTCGGCGCGGTCGAGGGAGTCCAGCTCCGCGCAGAGCGGCTGCGGCTGGCCGTCCAGATCTGGGGCGAAGCCCTCCACAACCCGCAGATCGCAGGCTTCCTGCTCGAGATCATCGATCGCCTCAGAGGCGAGATCACCGCCGACCTCCGGGACGCCCAGGAGCGCGGCGCGCTCGACCCGGACCTCGACGCCGAGTACGCCGGCCGCGTGCTGCTTGCGATGGCGCAGGGCTTCGTGGTCCAGAGCACCTGGTACCCGGAGCTCGACCGCGCGCGGTTCCGCGAAGCCGCGGCCGGACTTCTGTCACAGGCGCGCACGCCACCTCGTCTCAGGGACGAATGAGACGGAAGGAGGCAGCATGAAGATCTTCGTCGCAGGCGCTACGGGCGCGCTTGGCAAGCAGCTCGTCCCGCAGCTGGTCGCGAATGGCCATGAGGTGGTGGGCATGACCCGCTCGGAGTCGAAGGTGGACCAGGTCCGGAGCCTGGGCGCGCGGCCGGTGGTAGCGGACGCGCTCAACCCCGATGCGGTGGCTCAGGCCGTGGCCCAGGCGGAGCCCGAGGTGATCGTGCATCAGCTCACGGCCCTGTCCGGGTCGGTCGACATGCGCCACCCGGACCGCTTCTTCGAGGTGACCAACCGTCTGCGCACCGAAGGCACGGATCACCTGCTCGCGGCCGCACGCGCGGTGGGCACTCGGGGCTTCGTGGCGCAAAGCTTCGCCGGCTGGCCGTTCGCACGCACGGGTGGACCGGTGAAGACCGAGACGGATCCGCTCGATGCGAACCCGCCCAAAGGCATCCAGGAGACGCTCGCCGCAATCCGCCATCTGGAGAACGCGGTGACGAGCGCCGATTGGGTTGAGGGGATCGTGCTCCGGTATGGCGGCTTCTACGGACCGGGCACCTCGGTGAGCTCCGACTCCGGGGCCGAGATAAGCAACGGGATCCGCAAGCGGAAGTTCCCGATCGTGGGGGACGGCGGCGGGGTGTGGTCGTTCGTCCACATCGTGGATGCCGCGTCCGCCACCGTAGCGGCGATCGAGCGCGGCAAGCCCGGCATCTACAACGTCGTCGACGACGAGCCCGCGCCGGTGCGCGACTGGATCCCGGCCCTTGCGAACGCCCTCGGCGCGAAGCCGCCCAGGCGCCTGCCACGGTGGCTCGGCCGGCTGGCCGCGGGCGAGGCGGCGACGGTCATGATGACCGAGATTCGCGGGGCCTCGAACGCGAAGGCGAAGCGCGAGCTGGGCTGGGAGCCGCGGTACCCGAGCTGGCGCCAGGGCTTCGCGCATGGGCTCGGTTGAGGAGTGTCCGAGTCGCTCGAGGAGCTCCGGCGCAGGGCGTTCGCGATCGCCTACCGCATGCTCGGCAGCATGAGTGAGGCCGAGGACATCGACCAGGAGGCGCTCCTCCGCCTCCACGGCGCCCGGCAACGCCGGGAGCGGATCGAGTCGCCCCGCGCGTATGTCACGACCGTGGTCACGCGGCTTGCGATCGATCATCTTCGCTCCGCCCGGGCGCGCCGCGAGACCTACGTGGGGGAGTGGCTGCCCGAGCCGCTGGTCACGAACCCCGACGACGATCCGGCGCGAAACGCCGAGCTGGCGGACTCGCTCTCGCTCGCCTTCCTCATCCTGCTGGAGAGCCTGTCGCCGGAGCAGCGGGCGGTGTTCCTGCTGCGCGAGGTGTTCGACTACCCCTACGACCAGATCGCCCAGATCGTCGGTAAGACCGAGGCGGCCACCCGCCAGATCGCGGTCCGCGCTCGCCGCCACGTCGACGCCGCCCGGCCGCGGTTCGAGGCTTCGGGCGAGCGGCGCGAGGAGCTGGCGCGCCGCTTCCTGGCGGCGACGCGCGACGGCGACCTCGAAGGCCTCGAGGCCCTGCTGGCGGAGGACGTCGTGCTCCACGGCGACGGTGGCGGCAAGGTGCCGGCACTCGCGC
>JACVRW010000047.1 GCA_014534235.1 Thermoleophilaceae bacterium
GGCAAGCGGTACCGGGTCGTCCCCGGCAAGTACTGCTGGTACGTCTGGCCGGGTTACGGCAAGCGCGCCAAGCGCAACTACGGCAAGCGGCTCGGCAGGAGCTGCTTCCGCGTCGTGCGCTGAAGCGGCGCGGGGGCCCCGGGCTCCGCGGCCGAGAGCTACCGAACGAGCTAGTCGGATCGCCGCATCAAGGGCGACGCCTACAGCGGGATGTTTCCGTGCTTGCGCTTCGGGGTGTCGACCCGCTTGGTCTGCAGCGTCTCCAGCACCCGGATCAGCTTTGGGCGCGTCTTGTGCGGGACGATCACGTCGTCGAGGTAACCACGCTCCGCCGCCGAGTACGGGTTCGCGAACCGGGCCCTGTAGTCGCCGATCAGCTTCTGGCGGCGCTCCTCCGGGGTGGGGGAAGAGGCGATGTCGCGTCGGTGGATGATGTTGACCGCGCCCTCGGGCCCCATCACCGCGACCTCGGCGGTGGGCCAGGCGAAGTTGAAGTCGGCCAGCATGTGCTTCGAGTTCATGACGTCGTACGCGCCGCCGTACGCCTTGCGCGTGATGACCGTCAGCTTCGGCACCGTCGCCTCGGTGAAGGCGTAGAGCAGCTTCGCCCCGTGGCGGATGATCCCGCCCCACTCCTGTGAGGTGCCGGGAAGGAAGCCCGGGACGTCGCAGAAGGTCAGGAGCGGGATGTTGAAGGCGTCGCAGAAGCGCACAAAGCGCGCGCCCTTCTCGGAGGAGGCGATGTCGAGCACCCCGGCGAGCTGGTTCGGCTGGTTGCCGACCACCCCGATCGGCCGTCCGTTCAGGCATGCGAAGCCGACGACGATGTTGCGCGCGAAGTGCTCGTGCACCTCGAAGAACTCGCCGTTGTCCACGACCAGGTGCACCACGTCGCGCATGTCGTACGGCTTGTTGGGGTTGTCCGGCACGACCCGGTCGAGGTCCGCCTCTTGGCGGTCGGGGTCGTCGCCGGTGTCCATGCGCGGCGGCAGCTCGAGGTTGTTCTGCGGCAGGAAGGACATGAGGTAGCGAACGTCCTCGAGGCAGCTCTCCTCGTCGTCGCAGGCGAAGTGGGCCACCCCGGATTTCGTGTTGTGGGTCATCGCCCCGCCGAGCTCCTCGAACTCGACCTCCTCACCGGTCACCGTCTTGATCACGTCGGGACCGGTGATGAACATGTGGGAGGTCCCCTTGACCATGAAGATGAAGTCGGTCATGGCCGGCGAGTAGACGGCCCCGCCCGCGCACGGCCCCATGATCACGGAGATCTGGGGGATCACCCCCGAGCATTGGACGTTGCGCACGAACACGTCGCCATACGCGCCGAGCGACACCACGCCCTCCTGGATGCGCGCCCCGCCCGAGTCGTTGATGCCGATCACTGGACAGCCGATCCGGGCCGCCAGGTCCATGACCTTGCACATCTTCTCGCCCATGACCTCGCCGAGCGAGCCGCCGAACACGGTGAAGTCCTGCGAGAAGACCGCCACCGGCCTGCCGTCGATCGTCCCGTGGCCGGTCACGACGGCGTCGCCCCACGGGCGATTGCGCAGCATGTCGAACTCGAACGTTCGGTGGCGAACGAACGTGTCGAGCTCCTCGAACGAACCCGGGTCGAGCAGCTTGTCGATCCGCTCGCGCGCGGTCAGCTTGCCCTTGGCGTGCTGCTTTTCCTCCGCCTCCGGGTTCGTGTGGACGGCCTGAGCGCGGAGCTCCTCTAGCCGCGCGAGCTTCTCCTCGTAGGTCTCCAGTGACTTTTCGCGCATGGGGGGCGCCAGGTTACTGCGCGGCGTTCCCGTAGTACGGGAGCATTCCACCGGCCTGTTCGACGACGTGCTTATGGAGCTCGCGCGTCTTTTTCGGCCGGCTCCCGGCCAGGTCCTCGCGCTCGCCCGGGTCGCTCTTCAGATCGAAGAGCTGCATGTTGTCCGCACGGTTGCTCGCGATGAGCGCCCACCGGTCCGTGCGCAGGAAGTGCGCGTTCGAGTACCCACCGTAGGCGAACGGACGCTCCGGCGGGCGGCGGCCCTCGAACAGGGTCGACAGGTCGATACCGTCCATGGATCGAGGCGTTTCCACGCCGGCCATGGCCAGGAGCGTGGGGCCGAGATCGTGCGTCGACGCGAAGTAGGCGTCGGATTCGCCGGCGAGCCGTCGCTCCGGGTGGACGATCACGAACGGGACCTGCGCGAGCTCGGGGTGGAGCTTGATCGAGATCTTCCCGGTCCAACCGTGATCGCCGAGCAGGATTCCGTGGTCGGCCACGAGCACGATGACCGTGTCGCGGTCCAGGCCCAACTCGTACATGCGATCCATGAAGACGCCGAGCCAGCGGTCGGTCATCGTGACCTCGGCCGCGTAGAGGGCACGCATGCGCCCCAGCACGGTGTCGGCGGCGCTCGGATCGATGTAGCTCGACACCGGCGCGTAGTACGGCTTCGACGGCTCCGGGGCGTGATAGTCGGGATCGCCGTAGAGGTCGATGTAGCTCCGCGGCGGCGTCCACGGCTCGTGGGGCTCGAAGGTGTCGACGACGAGCGCGAACGGCCGGTTACGAGCCGCGGCGTCGAGGAGCTGCGCTCCATCCGTGAACACCCGCGCCGCGAACGAGCGCGATTCGTCGTGCCAGTATCCGCCGTTGGCCATATAGAGGCGGACCCGTTCGCGCACCTTCGGGTCGCCTCGGAGGACCGGATGCAGCCAATGCATGAGCTCGCGGTCGCTCACCCGATAGTTGGAGCCCCCAACCCCCACCTGCCCGCCCCGGCGGGCGAAGCGGTCGAAGCCTCGGCGAAACCGCTCGTAGGACTTGGCCCAGCCGAGGAAGGGATTGTCGGTCGCGTACGCGGTCCAGTAGCCCGCGTGGCGGAGGACCGCGGTGAACGACGTCTCCCCGTCCCGGATCGGCGTCCAGCCCGGCATCGCCATCAGACCCGGATAGTCGTGCCAGCGTCGAAACGGGAACTGGCGCCGCCCGGTGAGGATCGACTTGCGGGCGGGCACGGTCGGCATGGCCTCCGGGAACGCGCGCGTGAAGCGGAGCCCCTCGCGGGCCAGGGCGTCCATGTTCGGGGTCAGCGCCCGGGCTCCGTAGACGTGGTCGACTCGCAGCGTGTCGACCACCACGACGACGATGTTCGGGCGGTCCGGGCGCCCGATCGCGCCGCTGCTGTCGAGCGTCCGGGGCGCGAACATGCCGGCCGCGGCGGCGAGTCCGGTGGCCTCGAGGAAGCGTCGGCGCGTCGTGGTCGGCGGCATTGCGGGAGTGGCGGCGAGGGTACCTGGCCGGGCGGTCACGGGTAGAAGGCTAGGAGCGGTATTTTGGCGCCGCCCGGCCACGCTCCGGACGACGCGCCGGTACAGCGCGTCGATCAGCCTGGGATGACGCCGAGCCAGGTTGTACCGCTCTCCGGGACACGGTAGAGGTCGTACAGCCGCCGCCCCGACGCGGTTCTCCGAGACGAACGCCCACCCCACCGATTCGTGCGCGCGTACAGCCGGTCGGCATAGCCGCCGTACGCCATGGAGCACTCGGGCGGTCGTCCGCCTCGGGACGTCGGGCGGCGGAGACGACCGCGTACCTCGGCCAGTCGCACGACGTCACATCCCGAGGACTCGATCGACACGGTGCCGCTCGCGTGCTCGCCCTCCCAGGCGACCGTGTGCTCCGGCTCGAGGCGGGTGATCCGGATCTCGCAGAAAGCGCCGAGGTGCCGCGCGAGGGGCTCGACCTCGCTGACCTCCTCCCACAGCTCCGGCGGTGACTTCACGAGCGTGCGCTTCGCTGTCAGATCCGGCATCACAGTCCCGTTCGCCCGGCGGCGAGCGTCTCCTCCGTCGCGGGAGTGCCCTGTCAGCCTCGCGCCGTTAGACGACCGCGAGCACGCGCGCCGGCGCGCCGGAGCCCTCGACGAGCGTGAGCGCGCCCGCGAACAGGACCGCTCCGCGCGGGGGCAGCTCGTGCAGGTTGACGAGGCCCTCGAGATGCCAGAGCCCGGCCGGCAGCGTGGTGTGGTGCACGGGCGAGTCCGTGGCGTGACCCGGGTCGACGCCGAGCGTATCGATGCCGGACCGACGACGCCGCGCTCGACCAGCGCCTCGGCCGCGTCCGGGCCGAACCGGGAAGTGGGGGCCGGCGGAGTCGCTCCCGCCGAGGTAGCGTGCGGGATCATGGCGGAACCGGTCCCAGCCCGTACAGGGCAGCGGCGCGGAGCCACGCTCGATCGGCCCGTCACGACTCTCCGCCGCGTCGAGGTCCGCGCGAAAGGGTGAAGTCGGCGTCTGCGAGCAGATCGCTCGCGCCGCCGGCGGCCGTCACGCCTCGCTGTACTCGCCGAACTCCTCGCGCATCACGCCGCAGACCTCGCCGAGCGAGCAGCGGTCACGCAGCGCCGAGCGCATCGGCTCGAGCAGGTTGCCGGTCCCGCGACACGTCCCCCCGAGCTCCTCGAGGCGTGCGGTCACGAGGCCGTGGTCCCGGTCCTCCTTGAACTCGCGCAGCCGCTCGACCTGTAGGCGCTCGGCGTCGGGATCTACGCGTAGGATCTCGACCTCGTCGATCTCGTCGCTCACGTACTCGTTCACCCCGACGACGATGTCCTGCTTGCGCCGGTAGCGCTCCTCATAGCCCCACGCCGACTCCTCGACCTCCGCGCGGATGAACGGGATGCACTCCACCGAGCCGCCCATATCGTCGATCCGGTCGATCAGCGCCTGGGCGGCGTCCTCGATCTGGTCGGTGAGCGATTCGACGAAGTAGGAGCCGGCGAACGGGTCGGCGGTGTCGGCCGCGCCCGACTCGTGCGCAAGGATCTGCTGCGTGCGTAGCGCGATGCGCGCAGCGGTCTCGCTCGGCAGCGCTAGCGCCTCGTCGAAGCCGTTCGTATGCAGCGACTGCGTCCCGCCGCACACGGCCGCGAACGCCTGGAGCGCCACGCGCACGATGTTGTTGTGCGGCTGCTGCGCCGCCAGCGTGACGCCGCCGGTCTGGGTGTGGAATCGGATCTTCATCGAGCGCTCGTCCTGCGCCCCGAAGCGCTCGCGCATGATCCGCGCCCACATCCGCCGGGCGGCCCGGAACTTGGCCACCTCCTGGAAGACGTTGTTGTGGCCGTTGAAGAAGAAGGCGATCCGCGGCCCGAACTCGTCCACGTCGAGGCCGGCGTCGATCGCGGCCTGGACGTATGCGATCGCGTTGGCGAGCGTGAAGCCCACTTCCTGCACCGCCGAGCAGCCCTTCTCGCGCATGTGGTAGCCCGAGACGGAGATCGTGTTCCACATCGGGATGCGCTTTCGGCAGTACGCGAACAGGTCGGTGGTCAGCCGCATCGCCGGACCCGGCGGGTAGATGAAGTTCCCGCGCGCGATGTACTCCTTGAGGATGTCGTTCTGGGTCGTTCCGCGCAGCTGGTCCGAGGCGACGCCCTGCTCCTCGGCCACCAGCTCATAGAGCAGCAGCAGAGCGGCCGCGGGTGCATTGATCGTCATCGAGGTCGAGACCTGGTCCAGCGGGATCCCGTCGAACACCCGGCGCATGTCGTCGATCGTGTCGATGGCAACGCCCGTGCGGCCGACCTCTCCCATGCAGAGGGGATCGTCGGAGTCGCGTCCCAGCTGCGTGGGCAGATCGAACGCCATGGAAAGGCCGGTGGAGCCGTGGCGGATCAGGTAGTGGAAGCGCTCGTTCGTCTCCTTGGCGCTCGCATATCCGGCGTACTGGCGCATCGTCCACTTGCGCCCCCGGTACATGTCCGGGTGGATCCCACGCGTGAAGGGGTAATCGCCGGGCAGGCCGAGCCGCTCCTCGAGGCCGGGGGCCACGTCCTCGTCGACGTAGACGCGCTTGACCTCGATGCCCGAGTCCGTGAACCGGCGCGGATCGTCCGGGCCGACGATCGGGGCGATGCTGGGCTTGTGCTCCGGGGTCGTGGCCATGTCGAGGAAGGATACGGTCGTCAGGCGTCCGCCGCGGCCGCTCGGCCGGTGCGCGAGTCGGAGCGTCGTTACCGTTGATCGGGTGACCGGTGCCCAGCCAGCCGGCCGCGATCCGCGGCTGAATGCCATCCGAATCGTCATCGCGATGGTCGCGCTCATGTGGGTTCTCGAGGTCGTTGACGTCGCCCTCGACCATCGTCTCGACCGGTACGGCATCGAGCCGCGCGACCCGGACGGCCTCGACGGCGTGTTGGCCGCTCCCTTCCTGCACGTCGGGTTCGGCCACCTCATCGCAAACACGATCCCGTTCGTGATCATGGGGATAGTCATCGCGTTCGAGGGGCCGCTGCGGTTGCTCGGCGTGACCGCGGTCGTCGGACTCACGAGCGGACTCGGCACCTGGCTGATCGCTCCCGAGCACACAATCCATCTCGGCGCAAGCGGGGTGGTCTTCGGCTACTCCACCTATCTCATCGCGCGCGGCTGGTTCAACCGGCACGTGGTGGAGATCACGATCGGCGTGGCGGTGGCGGTGCTGTGGGGCGGCGCGCTGCTGGCAGGCCTCGAGCCGCAGCGCGGCATCTCTTGGCAGGGCCATCTCTTCGGCGCCATCGGCGGCGTGGTGGCCGCCTGGGCGCTGACGCGCCGACCCCAGCCCGCGCCGCGCTTGTAGCGCGATCAGTTATCGACGACCGTCGCTGCGGCGGCGCCGCGCAGCTGCGCCACGCGCTGCGCTTCCTCTTCGAGCTCCCCGCGCCGGAGGCGGCCGATCTTCTCGACTGTGACCTCTGCCTTCCTTCCCTTGACCCGCACCCGCCAGAGGGCGGTCAGGCGGCCGTCGCTCAACACCGCTCCCGGGCTCGCCACGGGCCGGAACAGCCGCTTCCGGAGATTCGGGTCCGGGGCGAGCAGCGCCCGGTTGGGGGTCTGCAGATAAGGGTCGCCCGGCGGTATCAGGCGGATGCCTTTCCCGAGGGGCGGGGATTCGAGGGCGCCGACGTCTTCGCTCATGACCCAGCCCACGCTCCCCGCGACCCGCACCTCGGCGAGTTCTCCGGCCACCTGGTCCCAGAGGCGCTGGGCATGGGACCTCGCGAGCCCGGCCCACTCCGCGAACTCGCCCGGCTTGGCCGGTCCGTAGAAGCCGAGGAAGCGGCGGACGGCCTCGCTCGCGGCTGGGACCCGGCCCGCCTTGCCGGGCCTGTACCGGCGCTCGGAGTCGAGCCGGACGCCTGCTTCTACCGTGGCGTAGCGCCACAGCATCGGAGCGACGTGGTGGCTCTTGCAGCTCCGGCACCAGGGCATGAAGTCGGCGCGGACGCGCTTCCTCAGCTCCTCGTGCAGCCCGTTCTTGTCGAGCGCCCGGCCGTTCGCCAGCGCATCCTTCGTCGCCGTCGCCACCTCGTCGAGCGCCTCGCTCGGGGCGAATCCCTTTTCGGCGGCGAGACGCTTTACCTGCTGGCCGAGCTGTGCGGCAAGCTCGCCGTCGTCGCGGGCGATCAGAGCCCGCCCGTAGAGCGCGAAGTCGCCGGGAGCGAGCGCGTGGATGGCCCCCCGGACGATGTGGGCGAGGACGAGTTCGCCGGCGTCGACCGCGCGGTCGTAAGCGTCTCGCGAGACGCCCTCGGCCCGCGCCGCGAGCGCCAGGAGCGCCGCGTCTCGGGCGAAGTCCGAGGCGGGGCAGGCCGCCGCTTCCGCGAGACCGCGGGCAGCCCGGACGGCCAGGCCGGAGCGGGCCAGTCGGAAGGCGAGGACCTGGTCGACGTCCACGGACACGCTGAAACTAGAGGTCAGCACGGGGACGGCGTCGGAATGGCCTGTCACGGGACGGACCGACGAGCGCGACGCCTCGCCGCTCGTCGACGTCCTGCGGGCCGCGCACCCTCATACTCGCGCTGATTCGGCCCAGCGGCGCATGGCGTAGCGAAACCAGCCGTCACCGTACGGCACGTAGATCCTAACCGGGACGCCACGGGCGGCGAGGGCCGTGGCGTCCCCGCCGCGCACGCCGAGCAGCATCTCGACGCCGACACCGGGCAGGGCACGCAGGAGCGCCTCCCGCAGGACGGGGTCATGTGTCGCGAGTGCGAGGTCTGCGCCGTTCGCGTGCAGGTCGTGGGCGAGCTCCAGGAAGGCCAGGTCGGTCGGTTCCCCCCAGGGGCGTGAGACCCGAGGGTCTTCGGCGTAGGCGCCCTTCACCAGCCTGATCGGCACCTCCGCGTCGGCGAGCGCCTGGGCATCCGCACGGCTGCGCTTGAGGTTCGCCTGGATGGTTCCAAAGACCGCGCCGCCCACGTGGGCTACCGCCAAGACCGTCGCCAGGATGCGATCGGCGCGGCGCTCGTCCTCGGCGCCGACCTGGAGGCGCCGCCCGTCCGGAAGCGCAGCGGCGATCCTCTCGAGGCGCTGGCGTACCACTTCGCCGGGCTGGTCAAGGCCGATGTGGGAGAGATCTATCGCCAGCCACGTGTTCTCCGGGGCCTCATCGAGCATTTGCGCGAGGGCGACGTACTGGTCGGCGACACGGTCCGCCTCGATCGGATCGGAGACGCTCTCGCCGAAGAAGTCGATCGAGCTGGCAAGCCCCTCCGCCGCGAGCCGATGCGCGCAGGTCAGTGCGTCCGCCGGCCGCGCCCCGGCGACGTAGCGCCGGGCCAGCCGGTAGGCGACGTGTTCGCCGCCCGGGAGGGCGCGCACCGCGCGTTCCCATTTGCCGCTCGTCGCCAGCGCGACTCGGATGCGACGAGCGGTCATGGAGGCTCGCGACGAGGTCGTCGCCATCAGAATGTCGATCATCACAGCAGCGCGCCGCGAACGCAGCACGGGCTCACTTCTAATCCGGGGCCGACGCTTTCCCGCCTCTCCTGCGCCTCATTCCGCGTGGGGGCCATTGGGCGCCTGGCACCGGCCGGTAGCTTGGCTCGCGACGACAGCGGATCAAAGCCGCCGCCGCGAGCCGGGCGTCCGGTCAGTAAGCGGTCGGTTCCCGGTGGACCGTCGTCCGGCAGGCCGCCGTAACATCAGGCGCGTGGAGGTGACGGTTCGCCTGTTCGCGATGCTGCGTGAGCGCGCGGGCGCTCCGGCCGTGACGGTCGAGCTTCCGGAGGGCGCGCGGGTGCGTGACGCGCTCGATTCCCTCGCCGGTCTCGCGGAGGGCGTCCCGCTCGTGATGGCGGTGAACCGCGAGTACGCCTCGGAGGAGCAGGTACTGGACGCTGGGGACGAGCTCGCGCTCATCCCGCCGGTGAGCGGGGGGGCGACCCGCGCCGCGGCCTGGGCGCGCGTGAGCACCTCGCCGCTATCGCTCGATGCGCTCGCCGAGCGCGTGCGCGACGCTCGCGCCGGCGCGGTCGTCACGTTCCAGGGTGTCACTCGTGAGGTAGAGCGACTCGACTACGACGCCTACGCCGAGATGGCCGAGGAGCGGATGGCGACGATCGCCGCGGACGCCGTGGAACGCCATGGGCTCTGCGCGGCGGCAGTGGAGCACCGGGTGGGCATCGTGCCGCTCTCGGAGCCAAGCGTCATCGTGGCCGTCTCGGCGCCGCACCGCGGTGAGGCCTTCGCCGGCGCGCGCGAGATCATCGACCGGGTGAAGGCCGAGGCGCCGATCTGGAAGAAGGAGATCGAGGGTGGAGAGGAGCGCTGGGTGGAGGGAAAGCCGCCCAGCCCGCGGCGCTGAGCGAGCCGGCCAGGACCCCAAGCAGGAAGTCACGCAGCTCCGCCCGGGAGAGGTCGCCATGCTCGAGCCAGTCGAGGATCGCTCCGTCCATGAACCACAGCCACGCCCGGGCGGCCGCGCGCACGCGGGGCGGTGGGTCGGCGCCCGCGCCCAGCCCTTCGAGGATGCGAGCCGAGGTGCGGTTGCGGACGTCGGCGATCAGCGCGCCAACCTCCGCCGCCCTGCCCGCGCTCTCGATCAGCTTCCGGTAGGCCGTCTCGTTCTCCTCGATCCAGCCGAGAAACGCGTCGAGGCTCCGAGCCAACGCCTCCCTCGGCGGCAGCCCCGGATCGGGCTCGGTGCGCCGGCTCACTTCCTCGGCGGCCTCCCGCAGGGTGGCCACGAAGAAGTCCTGCTTGGTCCGGAAGTAGTGGTAGAGGAGTGCCTTGGAGATGCCCGCCTCGCGGGCGATGCGGGACATCGACAGCTCGTCGAAGGAATGCTCGGCGAACAGCTCGGCGCCGAGCTCGAGCAGGCGTCGCCGCCGCTCGTCCACTTGCATGCGCGTGTACGCGCGGCGGGCCACCGGCGAAGCGTACGGCGCGCCGGTGATTCTCCGGAACGGAAGGCTTCAAGAGAAACGGCCGACCTGGCATCATGACCGCACGAGCCCCGACCCACCGAGGTGATTGATATGTGTCACGACTGGTGGATGCGCCGGGAGAAGCGGCGCGAGGAGCGCTTCGACGAGGAGCTCCGGTATCTGCTTGACGAGGAAGAGCGGCGCGCGAAGCGCCCGGAGCCCGTCGTCGAGCACGAGACGGGTGACGAGCCGGCGGACCCGGATCGCACCCCGCTCGAGGCCGGCACGCGCTCCTGACACGAAGCCCCGGGCGGGCGGACGCGTCGTCGGCGTGCCCGCTCGCCCGGTGGGCTCGACGCCCGAGCGGTGAAGCGACTCTTTCTCCTACGCCATGCGAAGTCGAGCTGGGAGAACGAACACCTCGCCGACCACGATCGTCCACTCGCCCCACGCGGGCGCAAGGCGGCCGACCGCATCGGACGCTATCTCCGCAGCGAGGGAATAAAGCCCTCGCTTGTGCTGTGCTCTTCGGCGCGGCGGACACGGGAGACGCTCGAGCGGGTCCGCGCGGACGGCGAGGTCATGATCGAGCCCGAGCTCTACGGCACGTCGGAATCCGAGCTGCTGGAGCGCCTGCGGCGGGTGCTCGCCGACACCGTGTCCGTGATGCTCATCGGCCATAACCCCGGGATCCAGGACCTCGCGCTCGAGCTCGCCGGTCACGGCCACAGGCTCGACGACCTGAGACACAAGTTCCCGACGGCCGCGCTCGCGACCCTGACCCTGCGCGGCGGTTGGAGCGACCTCGAACCAGGCTCGGCCGAGCTCGTCGGGTTCGTGAAGCCCAAGGAGCTGGCGTGACGTAAGGCCCGCTCTGCGGCGCGGCGGCTGCGGGAGCCCCGCATCGGCGGGCCACATGGGGGTTCGTTACGAAACGTCGACATGTCCGACGGAAGGTGACGGACCCCTCACCGGAACCCCTGGCGCGCAGAGCCGACGGCTCGCGCCGGGGGCTGCTGCGAGCGAGAATCATTCTCACTATGCTCCGAGGACGACATGCGCCTTCTCCGAGTGTTGGTCGTGCTGCTGCCCGTTGCCGCCAGCCTCGCGGTTATCTCAGCCTGCGGCGGCGGCTCCAGCGGGTCGGGCGGCCATGAGCTGAGTGCCGTCGCGACCACGACCCACGCCGGCGACCTCTTGCGGAACGTCGGCGGCGACCGCGTCGACGTTCGCACCCTCCTCGGGTCCGAGGCGGACCCGCACGGCTACGAGCCGAGGCCCAGCGACGTCGCCGCGATCTCGAAGGCGTCGCTGGTGGTGAAGTCCGGTGGCGACCTCGACGAGTGGCTCGACGAGCTGATCGAGACCGCGGGGGGCGAGGCCGAGACGCTCACCCTGATTGACTCCGTCCGGACGATCTCCGGCGACGACGGCGACGTCGACCCACACTGGTGGCAAGACCCTCGCAACGCCGTGCTCGCGGCTCGGGCGATCGAGGACGCGCTCGTGAGGCTGGACCCCGACGGTCGGACGACCTACGAGCGCAACGCCGCGACGTACGTCGAGCGCCTTCGCCGGCTCGACAGGGGGATCGCCGCCTGCATGCGGAAGGTGCCTGACGAGAAGCGGAAGCTCGTCACCACGCACGATGCCCTGGCGTACTTCGCGAACCGTTACGACGTGGAGATTGTCGGCGCCATCGTTCCGTCGCTCTCGACGCAAGCCCAGCCGTCGGCGCGGGACGTCGACGAGCTCGTCCACCAGATCCGCTCCGAGGACGTCGAGGCCATCTTCCCCGAGACCGCGCTCAACCCGAAGCTCGAGGGAGCGATCTCGCGGGAGGCGGGCGCGAGCGTCGGCGACGCGCTCTGGGCGGATTCGCTCGGCCCCGAAGGCTCCGACGGAGAGACGTACGTCGAGGCCATGGCGTCGAACACCGCGGCGCTCGTCGAGGGCATGGCCGCCGGCGAGGAATCGTGCCGACCGAGAGTGTGAGATCGGGCTCGCGCAGGCTCGGCCGACTCCCGGCCTATGACCTGTCAGGCCATCGCCCGCCGGGCGGCCAGCATGCGACGGATCGCCGCGGCGCTCTCCTCGGGACTGCTGATTACGCCCTCGGACACGTCCTCGAAGCGCGCTAGCGGCAGATCCTCGCGGATCGCCTCGAACGAGCCCTGGAACCAGGCGTTGCCCGGGAAATGGAGATACCAGAGACGATCGCCGAGGGCCCGGCCGTGCGCGAGCGAGTCGTCGTGAGTCCACGCCCGTAACCGCAGTATGCCGGCCTCCGGCGGGCAGTGCGCCTGGGTCGCGTCGAGGCGCGCCCGCACCGTGGGCTCATCCCACTCGTCGTCGCCGCTCGACTCGAGCATGCTGCGGATGCCGGTGCGGTAGTCGGTCTCGAGGAGTCCCTGGAGCGCGTCGAGGACGGCTCGCGAGTCGGCGAGCGCCTCGCGTGGGCCCGTTCGGGCGGTCGGCCCGAGTGGCATCTCACCTGAAATCACCACCGTGTGGATCAGGTCGGGCCTCGCCGCGGCGGCCCGGACCGGACCCGTCGCCGAGGGCGACGAGGAGGGCGTCCCCGCCCGCCTGCTCGACGACGGCCGCGAGGTCAGCCGCGTCCGTCTCGATGTCATACGGTCCGACACGATTCGAGCCGCCCGTGCCGCGAAGGTCGTAGGTCAGCACTCGATGGTCGGCCTCGAGCTCCCGCACTAGGCCGCGGCACGTATCCGGCGGGTGTAGGGCCATGAGGGCGATCGCCAGGAGCGGGCCCTCGTCGCCCTGGGTCCTGAACTCGATCTCGGCCACGTCCGGCCGCTCGACGCGCGGCATGCACCGATCGTACGCACCGCCGCGGGCAATGACGCGGGCGCTCCGCTCAATCTCCGGCAGCCCCGATGAAGAGCGCGAACGCCCTGACGCGCCCCCGCCGACGCGGGCGCCCAGCGCTGATTCGGCGGGACGCGCCGAACGGCAGCATCCACTCAACCAGCCTGAAGCCCCGGGACGTTCGCCGAGCGCGTATAGCCGGCCTCAGCCGCTCGACGCGGTCGGCGAGGGGGAGGCCCTTCGCCGTCCGCCACGGCCGGTCGCCCCGAACCACGGCCCTGGGCGCGGGCGTTCGGCGGCCCGCAGTCACCGGCGAGACCGGGTCCTGCGGCGCCGGGGTTACCTCCGGCTACCCCCGCTTCGCCGGCTCGACGGGCCGCAGTGCGCCGGCCTCGGGCGTGTAGATGCTCTGGTGTCCGTCGTCCCAGCGGATGCGGTACCGCGGGCGGGGCGCCTCGCGCACAACCTCCTCGATGACACCGCCGCGAGGCGGCCGCTCGGTGGACTCGGACTCGACCTCGACGCGGTCTCCCGCCTTCAGCTCCATTCCTGCACCTCCATCAGTCGACAGTGATTCAAGCGCCTTGGATTTCCCTCACCCCGCGTCATAGCAAAGCCGAGCGGCGAACGACTTCCGCGCGGGCCGGCGTACCGCGACCCGCATGACGCGCCGGAGCGGCGGCTTCAGAGCCCCGAGCGCTCCACGACTGCCGCGGCTTCCCCTTCCGGCCGGAGGAGAGCGCTCGCCGTCGCAGAGGAGCAAGGCGTCGAACTCATAGTCGAGCAGGCGCGCCGCCGAGCGCTCGAGCTGAGCCCGGTCGTCGATCACCTCGCCGGGATACGTCAAGAGCTCGCCAGGCCGGACTCCGCTCACGAGATCGCCGACGATCACGGCGTTGCTCCGCGCGAGGAGGTGTCGCCGATCTGGCCGAGGGCGCGTGCCGCTCTGGCCGAACTAGCGGCCCGACACGCGGCTCACCTGGACTACCCGGTCCACGACCGGCCCGCCGCGCGTCACGCGGTAGATCGTCACGGGCGCCTCGACCGGATCGCCGTAGCGGTCGAAGCGGATGTCGCCCAGGATGCCGTCCTCGACCCGCGTACGGCGCAGCGCGCGGGTGACCGAGGCGCGCGTGCCGTCGGAGCGGGCGATCGCGTCGAGCAGAATCTCCGCCGCCTGTGCGCCGTACGTGAACGAGAAGTCCGGGTCGTCCTCGGGGCGCCTCGCGGCGGCGAGGAGGCGCCGTCCCGCCGGCGGCAGCTCCGAATTCGGGATGCCGTAGTTGCCGACGTACATGCCCTGCGCGGCGCGCCCGCTCTCGCGCAGCCGCTCGAAGTCGGCGAAGCCGTCGCTCGTGATCAGCGCGGGCCGGCGGCCCAGGTGCGCCCGCAGGTCCCGGAGCAGAGCCGGGGTCGCCGGCGGCGCCGCCCCGGCCATCAGGACAGCCTCCGGCCGCGCCGCCGCGACGCGACCGGCCAGGCGCGCGAAGTCGCGGGCGGCCGGGTCCCACCCGGCCGCGCCGACCACGGCGAGGCCCAGCTTCCGCGCCGCCGCGCGCATGTCGTCCGCGAACGCGGCCATGCCCGGGTCGTCGCGGTCCCACAGCACAAAGACGCGCGGCCGCCGCAGCTGCTTGGCGGCCTGGACGAGCGCGACGGGAGCGAGGTGGTCGGCCGCCGCGATCCGCACGAAGTTGCGCTGCCCGGTCGGGTAGAGCCGCTCGAGCTCGCCGGGCGGCATTCCCCGGTACGGACGCGTGAGCCCCGTGACCGTGTTCGAGGGGCTGATCATCGCGAGCGGGCCGTCCGGCGCCTGGCCCGCGATCGGGATCTGGAGCTCCGAACAGAACGAGTGCAACGCGCCGATGACGCCGACGACGGCGGGCGTACGCGCGTACAGCTTGGCGTTGGCGAAGCAGCGCGAGACGTCGGTGCCGCCGGCCTGGGCGGTCGAGTCGTCGCAGGAGCTGTAGCCGACCGTGTGGCGGCCCGCCCTGAAGCCGCGGCGCTCGAAGACGAAGCGGATGCCGTCGACCATCGGCGTGACGAGCGCGCGGGCGTCTCCCTGGAGCGGCAGGTCGGAGACGACGAGCAGACGCGGGCTGCCGGCCCCGCGGAAGAAGACGTCGCGGCACGTGCGGGCGGGCAGCGTCTCGTTCGCCGACGGCTCTCCCAGCGCCGTCAGCCACACGCCGCCGGCGCCGACGGCCACGTTCTGCGGCGCGGCGAGGCGGGCTACGGCGCGGGCGCGGTTGGTGCGAGGATCGATCGCGTGGACGGTGCCCGCGATCTCATTCGTGACCCAGAGCCGCCCCGCGCCGAACGCGACGCCGCGGACGCCCAGCTCGAGCGGGATCTGCCGCCACACCGGCTCGGGGACCGGGTTCACGCGCCACACGCTGCCGCCGAGGGGGTCCGCGACCCACACGGATCCGGCGCCCACCGCGACCGCGGTCAGGCTCTCGGCTCCGATGTCGACGCGCCGCACGACGCGGTTCGTCCTGGGGTCGATCCGCGCGATCCCGTGCGGCGTCCCGTGCGGGTAGGCGGGGGAGGGCTCGCCGACCCAGACGCCCTCCGCGCCGGCCGCGACGCTCTGGGCGCTGACGCCGTCGATCCGCGCGACGCGGCGGTTCGTCCGCGGGTCGATTCGGGAGACCGTGCGGTCGGGGTTGACCGCCCACACGGCGTCGCTGGAGACCGCGATCCTCGGCTGGCTCAGGCCCCCGCCGTGGAAGTACGGGCCGCTCTCGCCGCCGGGCAGGCGAACGGTCGCATCCACCACCCCGGACTCGGGCTCGAGGCGCGACACGCTCGTCGGGAAGCTCGCGAACCGCGAGCTGCGGGACGCGTTGCCGACCCACACCGCACCGGCGCCGGCCGCCACGTCCGTCGGCGTCGAGGCGGTGCTGAACGTGCGCACGTTCCCGCGGTCGCGCGGGTCGATCCGCGAGATCGTCCGGTCGTCCGCGTCCAGCGTCCAGACGGCGCCCTCCCCGATGGCGATCTGCGCCGGAGCGCTGCCCAGCGGGATCGCCGCCTGCACCGCGCCGGTGTGAGGGTCCAGCAGGTGCGCGCCCGCGCGCTCGAGCGCGGCGCCCGTGTCGTCGTCGCCGTCGCCCACGAGGAAGACGACCGCGACCGCGGCGAGCGCGACTAGAGCGAGCCCGGCGGCGACGGCCCGGATTGGGAGGGTGGGGCGACGCACCGCGATGGCGTTTCGCCTCGCCGTGCGCGGCGGAGCGAGCGCGGGGTCCTGCTGGAGGATCTGGCGCTCGAGCTTGCGGAGACCCTGGCTCGGCTCGAGCCCGAGGTCCTCGGCGAGCGCGCGGCGGCCGTCCTGGTAGACGCTCAGCGCTTCCGCCTGTCGCTCGGCGCGATAGAGCGCGAGCATCAGCTGACCGCGCAGCCGCTCGCGCAGCGGATGCTGGGCGACGAGCCCCTCCAGCTCGGGGATCAGCGCCGCGTGCCGGCCACGGGCCAGGTCGGCCTCGATGCGCTCCTCGATCGCGGCGAGGCGCAGCTCGTCGAGGCGCGCGATCTCGGAGCGCGCGAACGTGTTTCGCCCCAAGCCGGCGAGCGCCGGGCCACGCCACAGGGCGAGCGCCTCGGTCAGGGTCTCCGCCGCGCGATCCGGATCGCCCTCCGCCAGGCGGCGGCGAGCGTCCTCGAGCAGGTCGCGGAACCGTTCGGCGTCGAGCTCGCCGGGCCGGACGTGCAGCACGTAGCCGTGACCCCGCGTCTCGAGCCGGCCGTTCTCGGCCCCGTTCAGGGCGCGACGCAGCCGCGACACATGGGCCTGGAGCGTCTTGACCGCGGTCGCCGGTGGCTCGTCGCCCCACAGCTGGTCGATCAACCGGTCGACCGAGACCACCTCGCCCGCGTGCAGCAGGAGGACGGCGAGCAGCGCGCGCTGCGTCGGGCCGCCGAGATCCACAGGACGGTCTTCTTTCGAGACCTCGAGCGGGCCGAGAACGCGGAAATCCATGGTCAAGCGGGGCGCTGCAACCCAACTGTGGCCTATCTACAGCCGGATCGCAACCGCCCCCGCGTACACAGCACGGCGTCCGCAACGGTCACCGGGAAAGGGGCGGAGACGCAGAAGAGATTCATGCTGGGAGCGACGATCGCCGCGCTGACGGTCGCCGCGGCGGCGGCCCCGGGCGCGCAGGCGATCTCGGGCGGCGAGCTCGACGGCACGCGCCATCCGAACGTCGGCCTCTTCGCGATCGAGCACGACGGCATCAAGGAGGCGCGGTGCTCCGGCTTCTACGCGGGCCCCCACAAGACGGATCCCGGGACGGGCGTCTTCGTGACGGCGGCGCACTGCCTCGCCGACGTGGCGGCCCTCGGCTTCAGCGGCTCGGACCTCACGGTCACCTTCGACGCCACCGTGACGATCGAATGGAACACGTGGGCGACGACGGCCACGACCTGGCATCCGGCGTTCGCGTACGACACATCCGCCGTCGAGGACTACGGCGTCATCCTGCTCGAGGACCCGGTCCCCGGGCTGTCGGGCGTGGAGTTCCCGGCGGCGGGCCTGCTCGACGACCTCGCCGCCGGCGGCGCGCTGCGGCCGACGACCCCCTTCGACAACGTCGGCTACGGGCTCATCCCGCACTTCAAGCGCGGGCCTGCTCGGTACGAGCTGCCCGCGGGGCGGATGCTCTCCAGCTCGAAGTTCCTCGGCCTGACGAAGTCGTACCTGAAGCTCTTGAGCAACGGCGACGCCGGCTACGGCGGCGCGTGCTACGGCGACTCCGGCGGGCCCGTCCTGCGGCACAACTCGAACACCGCCGTCGCCTTCCATTCCGGAGGCGACCCGCTCTGCCGCGCGCTGGACGCCCCGCTGCGGCTCGACATCCCGGCGGCGCGGGCGTTCTACGGCCAGTACCTGGGGCTCCCGTGAGCGTCGAGCAGCAGACGCCCTTTGCGGCCGCCGCGGCGTTCATCGCCGAGCAGCCGCAGCCGCGGGTGACGGTGCCGGCGCGATGCGTGCTCATCGGCCCGACCGCCGTCGAGGTGCACCTCGGCGGCCGGGTCGTCGCGGTCGACGAGCCGCACGCCCTCGGCGGGCAGGGAACGGCTCCGACGCCGGAGCAGTACGCGCTCGCCGCGCTCGGGGCATGCGAGGCGATCACGTTCCGGTACTGGTCAGGCCGTCTGCGGATCCCGTTCGACGAGTTGCGGATCGAGGTCCGCGGCGACATCGACCTGCGGGCGGCGCTCGGCCTGAACGAGGGCGCGCACCCTGGCTATCGCGACGTCCGCATGGCGGTGCGGGTGGTGGGTCCCGAGCCGGAGGCGCACTACGTGGAGCTGCTGCGCGCGGTCGACGAGCACGCCCCGGTCCTCGACGTGTTCCGCAACGAGGTGCGGGTCGAGACCACCGTCATGCGTCTGTCAATCCAGAAGGAGGCTCGCTGATGCGATCCACACGGAAGTTAGCCCTGATCGCTGCCGTCGCCGCCGCGGGAATCGTGCTGGTCGCGTGCGGCGATGACAGCGACCAAAGCTCGGGTACCGACCAGGCGAAGCAGCAAACCGCGAAGGAAGCGCCCGATGCGCGCGCCGCACAGCGGCTTGAGACATACCTCCGCGAGAGCACCAAGGATCTCGTCGGAAGCGTGACGCCGAAGCCCGGTCAGGTGGTCAACGAGGTTCGACCTGCAGACGGCAAGCTGAAGATCTACACCTTGCTCAACGCCGAGGTCGCGGTGGATGACGCCCCGGCTCGGGAGGTCTGCCGGGCCGCCAAGGCGTCGCGGATCCCCGAGGCCAAGGGTGCGGTCGTAGTGGACGCTGGTGACTTCCTCGTGCGCCGCTGCTAGCAGGCGAGCTGATCGTGACCACAGGCTCGCCGGCCTCTCGCAATGCCAAGGGCTCGGGACCTGACCCCGGGCCAGACCCCTCAACGAGGGAAGGAGTACGACATGACCAAGATTCGAGGAGCCGTACTAGGCGCAGCACTGCTCGGCGTCGCGGCGATTGGGGCCAACGTGCTGCCGTCGGCGGCGCAGCAGCAGCCTCAGCCTATAGCCAGCGAGCCCCTGACCGGGCGCGCGGTGTTCACCGACGACGTCGACCTGAAGCTCAAGATAAAGCTCCAAGGCGAGAAGCGTGCGCTCCACGGCTGGAAGCGTGCGCTCCACGGCTGGAAGCATGCGCTCCACGGCGGGAAGCGTGTGGTGGTGAAGGCCAAGGACCCGTCACGCACGTTCGTGGCGCGGTTCACCGTGCAGCCCGGCGCGCAGTTTCCGTGGCACACCCACCCCGGGCCGGTGATCGTCAACGTCACCCAGGGGGAGCTCGTCTACGTGGCCGCCGACGACTGCGTGGAGCGCTCGTACCCGGCCGGCACGGCGTTCGTCGACCCGGGTCACGGGCACGCGCATACGGCCTACAACCCGACCGGCGCGCCGACCGTCTTCGTGGCCACGTTCTTCGAGGCGCCGGCGGCACCAGCGCCGCTGCTCATCCCCGCGGACGCGCCCGACGACTGCGAGGTCTGAGTCACCGCCGCCGGATGCAGAGGGCTGCCAGGTTGACCCCGCAGCCCGATGTGGGCGGAGAGGAGTTAGCCGGCCGTGCCGGTGGCAAACGGCACGGCCGGGGCGGCGCACCGTCCATCGGCGGGCTCAGGGCGCGAACTCGCTCGGCCGCGACGAGCCGCCGCCTCCGCCGCCGGCAGGTTTGGCGCCGCCCCCGGCGAGCGCGGGCGGGGTCGCCGCGGGCGCGGGCGTCGTGGGTGCTGCGGTCGAGGGGGCGACGCC
>JACVRW010000042.1 GCA_014534235.1 Thermoleophilaceae bacterium
CCGCCCCGAGCGCGGGCGTCGTGCACAACGTCCTCCACGCAGCCCGTGACCGCGTCGCCGCTGGCGAGCCGCTCGCCCGCGTGCGCGGCGCGGACGGGTCGCTGGAAACGGTTCGATCTCCGTCCACCGGGCAGCTGATCGAGGTCAGCGCAAACCGCGGCGACTACGTCGCCGCCGGCGCGCCGTTGGCCCTCGTCGACCCCGTCACTCAGCCGCTTGTCGTCTACGCCTACCTCCCTCAGGACGATGCAAAGGAGGCTCGCGTCGGCGATCGCGTGGAGATCACGATCTCCGAAGCTGAGCCAGCCCAATTCGGGTTCCTGCTGGGACGCGTCGCGGCGATCGGCGCCTACCCCGCGACGCCAGACCGACTGAGGTCGATTCTGCAAGACCAGTCCGTCTTGGCGGAGGTCGACCAGCTCGGTCCTGTCGTGGAGACGCTCGTCCACCCCGACCCCGACCCGAGCACGCCAAGCGGCTTCCGCTGGTCGCAGGGCGAGGGGCCGCCGTATCGGCTGACGGTCGGAACGGCCGCCTCGGTGTCTGTCGTTACAGGCCAGCGAGCGCCGATCGACTACGTGACCGGGTAGTGGCGACGACCAAGCTCGACGTCCCGCACGTCCAGAGCCGACGTGTCCATACGCCGACGGTCCTGCAGCTCGAAGCCGTCGAGTGCGGGGCGGCGGCACTCGCGATGGTTCTGGCGTACTACGGACGCTACGTGTCGCTCGAGGAGCTCCGCGCAGTGTGCGGCGTCTCCAGGGACGGCGCCAAGGCGAGCAACGTTGTCAAGGCCGCCCGGTCCTATGGACTAGAGGCCAAGGGCGTGCGCACGGAGCTCTCGAGGCTCGCGGACCTCCGCGTACCCGCAATCGCGTTCTGGAATTTCAACCACTTCGTCGTCGTCGAGGGCATCGGGGCCAAGGGCGTCGATCTGAACGACCCGGCGTCGGGGCCGCGGCGCGTCTCGTGGGAGGAGTTCGACGCCTCCTTCACCGGCGTGGCCCTCGTCTTTGAACCGGGGCCCGAGTTCGCGAAAGGGGGAGAGCGGCCGTCCGTCGTCCGCGGACTAGCGACGCGCCTCCGCGGCGGCGCCGCCGGTCTGGTGCTGTGCATCCTCGCCGGCTTCGCGCTGACCGTACCCGGCCTGGCGGCCGCAGCATTCCTGAAGATCTTCGTCGACGAGATCCTCGTCGCCGACGCCTCTAGCTGGCTGCTGCCCGTCGCCGGCGGGCTCGCACTCACGGGGCTTGTCGCGGGCGCGCTGACGTGGCTCCAGCAGGCGACCCTGCTCCGCCTATCCACGAAGCTGTCGCTGTCGATGTCGACGCGGTTCCTCTCGCACGCGTTGCGTCTGCCGATGACGTTCTTCACCCAGCGCTACGCCGGGCACGTCGTCACCCGCCTCAACCTGAACGACCTGATCGCCGAGCTGCTCTCGAGTCAGCTCGCAACCAGCCTCCTGAGCCTCGTCACCGTCGTCTTCTACCTCGGATTGATGGCCCACTTCGACCTGCTGCTGACGGCCATCACGGTCGTGTTCGCGGTTGCGAATATCGCCGCACTCCACGCGGTCTCGCGGCGCCGAGTCGACGTCAACCGCCGCCTCGTCGCCGACACGGCGAAGCTGCAGGGGATCGCGATCGCGGGATTGCAGAACATCGAGACGGTCAAGGCGACTGGCGCGGAGCCGGACTTCTTCGCCCGCTGGGCGGGACAGCAGGCGAAGGTCGTCAATGCGCGTCAGGAGCTGGGCGTGCCGACCCAGATCCTGGCCGCGGTTCCGGCGCTCCTCGCGGCGCTCACCACCGCTGCGATCCTCGGCTTCGGCGGCTGGCGCGTCATCGAGGGCGACCTGAGCCTGGGGACGCTCGTCGCCTTCCAGGCCCTGGCCGCCGCCTTCAACGCCCCGATCGCCAACCTGGTCGCCCTCGGCAGTTCGCTCCAGGAAATGGCGGGCAACCTCGCCAACGTCGACGATGTTCTCCGCTACCCGCCTGAGCCGGACAAGCCAAGACGGCGTGCAGCGCTGCCTGCCCGGCTCAGCGGTGCCCTTGAGCTCCGCGACGTGACGTTCGGCTACAGCGCGCTCGCGCCGCCCGTTATCGAAGGGTTCTCGCTGAGGATGCGGCCGGGGCAGCGTGTCGCTCTCGTCGGGCCGAGCGGCAGCGGCAAGACGACGGTCTCGCGACTCGTCTGCGGACTGTACCGGCCCTTGAGTGGCGAGATCCTCCTCGACGGCGTTCCCCGCGACGAGATCCCGCGCGAGATCCTCGCCGCCTCGCTGGCCCTCGTCGACCAGGACATCGTCCTCTTCGAGGCGACCGTGCGAGACACGCTCGCGCTGTGGGATGGGACGCTGCCGGACGCCTCGATCGTCGCGGCAGCTCGGGACGCCGCCATCCACGGGGACGTCGTCCGTCGTCCCGGTGGATATGACCGCATCGTCGAGGAGGGCGGACGCGACTGGAGCGGAGGTCAGCGTCAGCGGCTGGAAATTGCCCGCGCGCTCGCCGGCGACCCGGCGCTGCTCGTGCTCGATGAGGCGACGAGCGCTCTCGACCCGCTCGTCGAGCGCCAGATCGACGAGCGCCTGCGCGCGCGGGGCTGTACGTGCCTGATCGTGGCCCACCGGCTCAGCACGATTCGCGACTGCGACGAGATCGTCGTGCTCGACCACGGCAAGGTGGTGCAGAGAGGGACGCACGACGAGCTGAAGGCGCAGGCCGGGCTTTACGCGACCCTGATCGACGACGGCTGACGTGCGATCGCCTGAGGTCCGCGAGCTGGAGGGGCGAACGCCGTTCCTGCTCGACCAGCCCGACGTCGGCTGGGTCGTCCGGAGCGGTCGCGTCGACGTGTTCGCCGTCGAGGTCGTGGGCGGGGAGGCCGCGGGCCGGCGGCACCCGCTCTGCAGCGTCGAGCCTGGCGACTTGCTCGTCGGCGTGGAGCCGACGGCTGAATTTGCCGTCCTGGGCGTGGGCGTTGCGCCGACGACGGTTGAGCGAATCGCGCTCGCCGAGGTGGCCTCTCATGGAGACGGGCTCCAGCTGGTCGAGCGCTGGGCCGAGCGACTCGCGGGCGCGCTCCGCCAGCCCGAGGAAGAGCACGTCGTGACGCTCGTCGCGAGCGAGCCCGTGGAGCTCTCCGCGGGGGCGAGGGCGCGATCCGCCCGCGGCACGGTCTGGGTGGAAGGCGAGCGGCTGACGGTGCTCGGCATGCCCGGGGCCGGCTGGGTGCCGGTTCCGCCGGGTGCATGGGTCGAGGCGCCGGCAGCCGTGTCGCTGACGCCGCGCACAGCGGCCGGAGCACTCGCGGCCTCAGGCGGCTACACGGGTCTGGCCGTGTTCGGACGCGCCGTGCTCGGCCGCGTCGCCGCCGACGCCGCCGCAGAACGAGAGGAGGTCGAACGCCGGCTCGATCGCCTCGAGGAGCTCGACGCCGAGCTGGGCATCGACGTCTACGGCGAGCTTGCGGACGTCGTGCGCGAACGGCATCCACCCGTGCCGGCGGCCCCCGGCGACGGCTCCTTGCTCGCCGCCTGCCGACTCGTCGGCCGGGCGGCGGGCTTCGAGGTGGTCGAGCCGACCCGCAGCGGGGCGCTGGCGGCGCGCGAGCCCCTCGCCGCGATCGCACGGTCGTCCGGGCTGCGGACGCGCGAGGTCGCGCTCGACACGGGATGGTGGCGGCGTGATGCGGGCCCACTGCTTGGGAGCATCGCCGAAGACGGGCGTCCGGTCGCGCTGATCCCGCGCCGTCCCGGGCGCTACGAGCTCTTCGACCCGCAGAAGGGGTCACGTGTGCGAGTCGGCCACGCGGCCACCGTGACGCTGACGCCTCGGGCGCATGCTTTCTACCGCCCGCTGCCGGCGCGGCGGCTCGGCGGCCGCGAGCTCCTGCGCTTCGCCATGCGCGACGCGCGACGCGACGGAGTGCGCCTGCTCGCGCTCGGGTTCGCCGCGGGGCTCCTCTCCCTGCTCCCCCCGATCGTCGCTGGCGTGCTCTTCGAGCACGTCGTTCCCGCCGGACAGGAACGACGGCTCGCGGGCCTCTCGGTGCTTCTCGTTGCCGCCGCCGTCGCCGCCGCGTCGTTCGCGATCGTGCAGGGACTCGCATCCCTGCGGCTCGAGGGACGTGTCTCGACCCCGCTCCAGGCGGCAATCTGGGACCGCTTGCTCGGTCTGCCGGTGCCGTTCTATCGCCGGTACACGTCCGGCGACCTCGCGACGCGCGGGCTGGGCGTCGAGGCGATCCGGGAGACGATCTCGACGGCGACCACCACGGCCGTCCTCGCCGGCTTTCTCGCACTCTCGAATGTGGTGCTGCTGTTCGCCTTCAACGCACTGCTCGCCCTCGTCGCCCTTGCGGCCGTCCTCGTCGCCGTCGGCGTCCTCCTGCTGCTCTGTCGGTCGATGGTCCCGCAGCAGCGTCGGCTGCAGGAGGCACGCGGGCACGTGTTCGGCACTGGGGTGCAGCTCTTCGGCGGCATCGCGAAGCTGCGTGTCGCAAATGCGGAGACGCGGGCCTTTGCGGTTTGGGGACACTGGTTCGCGCGCATGAAGCGAGCCTTCTACCGTGCGCAGCGACGCTACGTGGCGCTCACGACGTTCTCGGCGGCCTGGCCGCTGCTCGGAACCGCCCTCGTCTTCCTCGCGGCTGCGCGCCTCCCCGGGGCCACGATCTCGCCGGGTGAGTTCCTCGCCTTCAACACCGCGTTCCAGCAGGCCGTCGCCGGGATCGCGCTCCTGGCCACGGCAGTCGTTGCCCTGGCGGGCGCGCTGCCGGTTTGGGAGCGGACGAGACCGATCTTCCAGGCGCTCCCCGAGACGGAGGCCGCGCATATCGACCCCGGACAGCTCCAAGGCGCCATCGACGTCAGCCACGTGTCCTTCCGCTACGCGCCGGACGGACCGCTGGTGCTCGACGACGTGTCCCTCCGGGCTGACCCCGGCGAGTTCGTCGCCCTCGTCGGCCCCTCGGGCGCCGGCAAGTCGAGCCTCCTGCGCCTCCTGCTCGGCTTCGAGCAGCCCGAGACGGGCACGGTCGAGTACGACGGCAAGAGTCTTGGCGACCTCGACGTTCGCACCGTCCGCCACCAAATGGGTGTCGTGGTCCAGAACGCGCGGCTACTGCCGGGCAGTATCTTCCAGAACATCGTCGGGAGCTCGATCGACCTCACCCTCGACGACGCGTGGGAGGCGGCGCGGATCGCTGGGCTGGACGAGGACATCCGTGCGATGCCGATGGGGATGCAGACATTCGTCTCCGAGGGCGCCTCGACGTTCTCGGGCGGGCAGCGCCAGCGAATCCTGATCGCCCGCGCCGTCGTAGGCAAGCCACGGATCCTCCTCTTCGACGAGGCGACGAGCGCGCTCGACAACAGGACGCAGGCGTCCGTGACGGCGAGCTTAGAACGGCTCAGAGCAACACGAGTCGTCATCGCGCACCGGCTGTCGACGATCCGCGGCGCCGACCGGATCGTGGTGCTCCAGGGCGGCCGCGTCGTGCAGTGCGGGACGTACGCGGAACTGGCCGGTAGGGAAGGCCCGTTCGCCGACATCGCCCGGAGGCAGCTCGCCTAGCCTGGGCGGCCCGTGGCCCATAGCGCGACGATCCTCGTCGAGCCCGCGCTCCCGGCGCCGAGGTGGCCGGGCGTGAGCCGGACTGCGCTCGCGGCGCTCCAGGCGCACGCGCTCGCGGTGCTCGCATCGCCCTCCAGAGCAGACGGCATCGCGCTGCCGCTCTACGTCGCGGCGGCGGAGCGTGGGCACGAGCACTTGGAGGCGGCCGCCGATGCCGCTATCTACCGGGCCGCCGTCCGGGCTGGAGCCCTTCCCGGTCCTGGGCGCGTCACCCGCGTGGCAGCGCGCAAGCGCTGGATTGCTCAGGCGGCAGAGCAGGCGATTGCCGAGGGCGTGCCCCAGGTCGTCGTGCTCGGGGCCGGCTTCGACACGCTCGGCGTTCGGCTCCTAAAAGTCGACCCCGACTTGGTCGTCGTGGAGCTCGACCGTCCGGCGACGCTTGCCGCCAAGGCGCGCGCACTCGCCAGCGCGACGATCCCGCGTCCGTGGCCGCGGTTCGCCGCCGCCGATCTCAATGACGCGCCTGCGCTCCCCGACGCTCTCGTTGCAAGTGGCTGGCGCCTGTCGGCTCCGACGCTCTTCGTCGCCGAGGTCGTGCTTGAGTACCTCGCCCCGGACTCCGCGCTCGCCGTGCTCGCGGAGCTTGCCGACCTGGCGGCGCCCCGGAGCCGAGTGGTATGTACGGCGCGCTTCGGCGACGCCGCCGAGGACCACCTCGCCGCCGCGACGGCCGCTGCTGGTGAACCGATGCGCTTCCGGCCCACCGCCGGTGCGCTACCCGGTCTGCTGCACGGCGCGGGATTCGAGGTTCTCGCTCACCGCGGGCGTGCGGGAGCGCGGAGCGGCGCCGGGGCGCTCCTGCTCCTGGCGGCGGCACCACCAGGGCGGCGGTGAGCGTGAAAACGAGTCCGGGGTCGGCCGCCGCCGCACTCGAGGCCGGCATCGCCCGCGGTCTGCGCGCTGTCGCGGGTCGGCTCGGCTCGGCCGGCCAGTGGCCGTCGCGCCGCCACGAACGTGCGGACCGCAGGGACGAGGGGCGGCACGAGACCTCGCCGTTCGTCACCGCGCTCGGAGTGCTAGCGCTCGCCGGCGTGGACGACTCGGTTGCGGAGGCAATCCGGCGCCGCTCCGCGACGCACCTCGTCGCGACCATGCACTCGCCTGGTCTCTGGCGGTACTACCGCGACCTCCCCTTTGACCTGGATACGTCATCCATTGCCGCGCTCGCGCTCGAGCGTCGGCATCCGTGGCTCCGCGAGGGCCGGAACGTCCCGCCGCTCCTCGCAGGGCGTACGGAGGACGGTCGCTTTCGGACATGGCTCCTGCCAGGGAGGCCGAACGCGGGCGAGATCGACGTCGTCGTGAACGCGAACGCCGTCGCGCTGCTCGGCGAGCGACGCGAGACGGTCATCGCAGTGCGCTGGGTCGCCGATGTAGCCGAGCGGAGGCGAGCGCAAGAGTCCTCCTGGTACTACCGCGACAGCCTCGACCTCACGCTCGCGATCCAGAGGGCGGCCGACGCCGACGTGGGCGGCCTCCGCGGCGCCGCCCACGTGTGCGCTGTGCGCGCAGCGGCGCGCGTCGAAGGCGACGCGGCGGCGCTCTCGCCGCACCGGCTCAGCCAGGCGATCATCGCCGCGTCCTGGGACCCGTCCGCCTGCGACCCCGCCGCCCTCGCACACGCGCGGGCCCGACTCCTCGCCTGCCAGCTATGGGACGGGTCGTGGCCCGCGGGACTGCTCTACGTGGGAGCCGAACCGCCCGCGCCGCCGATCTTCTGGTTCTCGTCGCAGACCGTGACCACCGCCCTCTGCACTCGGGCACTCCGCATCCTGTCGGCCCGCGCTCGCCCAGATAGCGGGAGGCTGGAACGCCGCGCGCCACTGGTGTAGGTTCCGCGACCATCGACGACAGGAGGACGCGCGATGGAGATGGTCAGCCGGGGTGAGGCTGAGCGGCGAATCCGCGAGCGGGCGGTCTCCGATCCGGCCTTCCGCTCGGAGCTGAAGGAGGATCCGAGGGCCGCGCTCGAGTCGGAGCTGGGAGTGCCCATACCCAGCGAGGTCACGGTACAGGTGCACGAGGAGTCGCTGACCGAGCTCCATCTGGTCCTGCCGGCCGCGGAGGAAGAGCTGACGGACGCTGAGCTCGAGATGGTCTCGGGCGGCGTCTGCTGGACCGAGTGCCCCAACGACATCGGTCCCTAGAAAGCGAAGCGTGTGCGCCGTGAACGACGGCTCGCTCGCGGAGGCGGTCGCGGCGATCCGGCTTAGTATCCCGCTCTCGCTCCTCGATCGCCCGGGGGAGCTGCGCCTGCTCGAGGTTGCTCGCAGGCTGCCGCCGGTGCTTGCCCGGCGACCCGTCGGACTCGAGCTGCGGCTCGCGGGCCCCGCTCGCGCCGACCTGTTCGTCGGTGTTAGGCCGCGAGCGCCGGACGGGCGAGCGGTGCTCGCCTGGGCAAGACGCGCCAACGCGCCACTGCTCGTATCCGCGCTCGAGGAGTGGCGAAGCGGCATCGGCTGGCTCGCGTGGAACGCGGAATACCTGCTGCTGGAGTTCGACGCAGCGACCGACCCTCATGCCCCCCCGTGCGTCTACCTCGCGCCGAAGCGAGCCGCCAATGATGTCCCGGTCGAGGTCTCCGACAACGCGTTCCACACCGACCCGGAAGGTCTGGTTAGGGCACTCGCCAGGCTCTCCGGCACGCCGCCGGACACGACAGCGGCCGCAGAGCTCGATCGCATGCTCGCCGCTCTGCCGTTGTTCGCCGAGATCTTCGCCGCGGGCGCGATGCTCTCCCGCGCTTCGGTCGGATCGCCCCGAATCGCGGTGCGCCGGCTTCGTCCCGAGGGAATCGGGACGCTCCTGACCGCGCTCGACCGCCGGCGGACGGCTGAGGTGCTCGTCCCCTTGGCCCAAGAGCTCGGAGACCTCGGTGCCCGGTTCATCCTCGACCTCGACATCGGGCCGGCGGGGACTGGGTGCGTAGGACTCGAGGTCCACGCGGGTCGCTACTGGACCGAGGGGAGCGCCGACGGCTGGGCGCCAGTCCTTGACGTGCTCGCTCAACGGGGCCTGGCAGAACGTGGTCGTGCGAGCGCTGCCGCGACTCTCCCGATGCCGAGACGGCCGCGCCGGCCGGCGGTCGGGATCAGTCACGTGAAGGTCGCCGCCGACGCCGCTCGGCGGCTCCCCGCGAAGCTCTATCTCGGCGTCGACGGCGCACACGAGGCGCTCGCGGCACACGCCGGAGCCGATCGACCGCACGGCGCCGTCGGGGCGCAGGCCGAAGGAGCCCGATGAGACTGTGTAGCGAGCCCGACCGGGCAGCTGCCGTCGACGCAGGCGGGCGCGAGGGACACCGCCGGCTCACTCCTGCGCCCGGCCTGCGCGTCTTCTCATGGAGGGGGAGGACGCAGGCGCACGTCTCCGCCGTGCCGCTCCCGTACCTCTCGCTCGGCGACGGTCTCACCGAGGCGCTGCGCTCGTTTGACGGCGGACGAGCGGTCGACGCGGTCGCGGACGACGCCGGCCTGCCGCCCGGCGCGCCGCGCGCGGCCTTCGCCCGCTTCGCGGTCGCACTCGAGCAAGCCGGCATCCTGCTGGACTCTGAGCGACCTGATCCGATTCATGGCCTGCGACCCGACGAGCGGCGCGGGGCAAGCCTTTACCTCTTCCCGACGAACCGATGCAACCTCGGCTGCGTCTACTGCTACGCGTCCTCGGGCCCCGCGGCGGGCCCGCGGCTCTCCGACGATGACGCGGCGCTCGCGATCGACCGCTTCTTCGAAGGGCTCGACCGCGAGGTCGAGCAGGTGTCGCTGGTCTTTCACGGCGGCGGCGAGCCAACCGTCGCGCTCGCAGTCATGCGCTCCGCTTGGCGGCGCTTCCAGGCGCACGCCGAGCGCAAGGGGCTTCGCGCGCGCGGGTCCACGATCACGAACGGTGTCTTCGGCAGCGAGGCACGCGCGTTCCTGTCCGAGCCGGGGATCGACGTCATGTTCAGCTTCGACGGGCCGCGTCAGGCGGCGCAGCGCCCGACCGCCGGCGGCCGCGACAGCCGCGCCCGCGTCGTCGAGAACATGCGTGCGCTCGCTGCCGCCGGCAAGCCGACGCGCGCGCGCGCGACGCTCACTCGCGAGGGCGTCGCGTCGTTCCGGGCGCTCGTCGAGGACGCTGCCGAGCTGAAGATCGCCGACGTTCAGGTCGAGCCGGCGAGCATCGTCGGCAGGGGAGCGACGACCGTCGACGGTCCGCCCGAGCCGCTGGCGTTCGCCGAGGCGTACCTGGACGCCTTCCGCCTTGGCTTGCGGCTCGGCGTCCGCGTCACCACTGCTGCCTTCAACATCATCCGCGTCGGCGACGGCAGCTACTGCGGCGCTGTCCGCTCGCTGCGGGGCGTCACGCCGGACGGCTACGTCTCGAGCTGCGTCGAGGCGACCCGTGGCGAGGACGCCGCCCGAAACCCGTTCATGGTCGGACGTATCGACCGGATCGGGCGCCGCCTCGAGCTGTGGGACGACAAAGTCGAGTCGCTCCGCGGTCGTACCGGCGACTCGTTGCCGCACTGCCGGACGTGCTACATGGTCGACACGTGCGCAGGCGGCTGCCTGTCTCGGGCGCTCGCGCAGACCGGGACCATCCACGCCCGTGACGAGCACAACTGCATCGTCACGCGGCGCATCAATCCCGAGCTCGCAGCCGACATCGCCGAAGGGCGACTCCTCCCCGAGGCCGGGTGGCTTCCGTTCAGCGCGTCGCTGACCGAGGCCGAGACGCGTCGTCGCGGGATGGAGGGACGCGTCGTCGCGCTGGTGCCCACGTTCGCGCGCCGCGCCTGGCTGGCGAATCCCGACCGTCGCCCGTTCCTGCCCGCGCCGCCCGGCGCGCCCACCTGGTTCCGGCCGGCAGCCTGAGCCGGACGACGCTGTGACCCAACGCGGCTGCCGGTGTGCCGCCGCGCCATGTGACGGCGTCGGCAGAACGCATGACTCGGGGCCGGCGTGGAGCGGTAGTCCGTCGCCGTAGAGCCCTCATCTCCCTCTCCATGCCGGTTTGTCCCCGCGCATCACGCGCAAGGAAGTTCTGGCCATTCCCGGATCGTCCTGTTGACGACGACCACCCTGGCCCACATGCGGGTCCGTGGTGAGCATGTCGTCTCCTTTGGTGCCCGGAAGCGCTACGCGGCGAGCGCCGGCCGCAGCGACGCGGTGTCGACGTACTGGCGGAAGCGGACGACCTTGCCGTCGCGCAGCGTCCAGACGACCGCGGCCTCCGCGTCGAACGGCGTGTCCGTGGCCCGCAGCTTGCCCCGGTATCGGCCGATCGCCACCACGTGCTCGCCCGCGTCGAGGAACTCCGTCATGTCGGCGACGAAGGGATCCCAGTCGCTCCCGATGCGGGCGAACACGCCGTCGATCACCGCCTTGAGGCCCACGTAGGTGCCTCCGTGCGGGAAGCCATCCGCCTCGGTCCACTCCACGCCCTCGTCCAGCGCTTCCAGGACGGTTCCAACGTCGCCGCCTGCGAAGGCGTCGTAGAGGTGGCGTACGAGTTCCACGTTGTTCATCTCGGTCTCCCTTCGGCCGGATTGCGGTGTCCGGCCAAGGATTTGCCAATCCGGCGCCGCGCACATCGAGGCCAACCCGAAACGTCGACCCCAATGTTTCGCCGGGCGGTCAGGCGCCGAGCGCCCGCGCCAGCTCGTGCCGGGAGCGGATCCCGAGCTTGCGGTAGCTGTTCGAGAGGTGGACCTCGACCGTCTTCAGCGTCACGTAGAGCTCCTGCGCGATCTGCTTGTTACTCCGTCCTGACGCTGCGAGCTTGGCAATCCTGCGCTCGCTCGCAGTGAGCGACTCGGCGCCGGTGAGCGCCGCCCGGCGCGGCCGTCCCCCGGCTGCGTAGAGCTCCGTGCGTGCCTGCCGCGCCAGCTCGTCCGCACCGCAGCGGTCGGCGACGTCCAACGCCCGCCGCAGCGGCTCGCGGGCGTCGGTGGGCCTGCGCTCGCGGCGTAGTGCCGCACCCACCTCGAGCAGCGCGTGGGCGAGCTCGAGCTTCGCGGTGGAGCGCTCGAGGATTGCCACCGCGTCCCGGAGGCGATCCGTGTCGCGCTCGAGCGCGCCGAGCAGCCGGAGCGAGCGGCCCACCAGGCTCGGCGAGCCGAAAGCTTGCGCCAGCTGGAGCTCCTCTCGCGCTAGCACTTTCGCTTCCTCGGTCCGCCCAAGCCCCGCGAGCGCGCGCGCCTTCAGCGACCGCCAGGGTGCCCAGGCGGGGTTCGTGATCGGGCCAAACCGCGCGGCCAGGTCATCCGTGACGGTGAGCGCCTCGTCGTGGCGGCTCTCCGCGAGCAGCACCTGCGCCCAGCCGGTGAGCAAGGTCCGGTAGCTGTCGGTCGGCACGGGCTGACTCCCCTTCGGCTCGAGCAGCTCGCGCGCCCCGGCGATGTCCCCACGCTGCAGTCGGACCACCCCTGTGATCGCGGCCAGCGGCCCGTAGCTCTCGCTCGAGCGCGGAATCCCCCACGCGGCCAGGTGCTCGTGTGCGGCGGCCAGCGGCGCCTCGGCCTCGCGCAGATCGCCGCGCCACATGAGTGCGGCGCCGCTCCACAGGTCGACGGCCTGCAGCGCAAGAAGGGAGCCTCGTCGGTGAGCGAGCGCACGCAAGACCTCCAGCGCGTCGAGCGCCTCATTGCGATCGGCCATCACGAGCACCCAGATCGCGAGGATGGGGAAGATCGCCGGGTCGGCCCGAGCGAGCGTTCCGCCGGCGAGCGCCTGCCTCGCCAGCTCGACGCACGGACCGGCGGGCGCGCCGGTCAGCGCGCGGCCGAAGGCGGCAGTGGCGGCGAGCATCCGCGCGCCGGGACCGTCTCCCTCGATCCAGATCTCCGCCAGTCTCGTGAGCGCCTCCTGAGGGCCGACACCGAAGAAAGCCCCCACCAGCTCGAGCGCCCGCAGCGCCGCCCGCTCGTCGGCCAGCTCCGTTGGTGTCTCGGCGAGTGCTCGGCGTGCGACCGCGACCGCCTCCTCGGCCGTCGCGGTGAAGACGAGCACGCGCGCGAGCGTCGCCGCGATCTGCGCGCGCTCGCGGGGATCGCTGAGCGCATCGCAGGCCTGGCGCAGGTGTTCGGCGGCCGTGGGCGCGAAGGTCAGTGTCTCGGCGACTCCGAGCTCGCGCAGCAGCGCGGGGCGCCGGTCGGCCGGCGGCGGCTCCTCGAGCGCACGGCGCAGGTACGCGACCGCACTTTCGGCCGCGGCCCGCCGGCGGGCCGACGCCGCGGCCTCGCGCAGCGTATCCACGACCCAGGGCTCCCCCCGACGGGCGGCCATCAGCAGATGGGTGGCCACCTCCTCCGCGGGGGCGCCGCGCGCGAGCAGGAGGCGGGCGGCACGGTCGTGCTGCAGCTCGCGCTCCGCCAGCGGCAGGTCGTGGTAGACCGCGTCGCGGACTAGCGCGTGGACGAAGCCCAGACGCGCACCGGGCCGCAGGATCTCCGCCCCGGCCAGCGCCGCCGTGGCGTCCGCCGCGGTCTCTTCGGGCAGCTCCGCGAGCGCCGCTACCGACGCGAGCGCCGCCTGGTCGCCGAGCACGGCCACCGCGCGCGCCACGGCGACCGCCGCCTCCCCGAGTCGGCGCAGACGTAACAGCACCGTCCGCGAGACCGCCCGCGGCCCGATCTCGCGCACCACACCGGCGTTCGCCGCGTGCGGCGCGGTTCCGCGGTCCGCAAGCGAGAGGAGCAGCTCGCGCAGGAGCAGCGGATTGCCGGCGGTCGCCTGCGCACAGGCACGCGTGAACTCCGCGTCAGGCCCCCCACCGAGTGCGCGCCCGACCAGCTCCGCCACTGCGGTCTCAGTGAGCGGCTTCGGTGTCAGCCGGACGGCGCCGGGCGCCTCGGTGACCTCCGCCACGAGCAGCGGATCGGCAACAGGATCCGCGTCACGCAGGGCGACCATGATCAGCACCGGAACCCCTTCCAGCCTGCGGGCCAAGTAGGCGAGGAAGCGCAGCGATGCGCGGTCGCACCAGTGCAGGTCATCAACGACCAGCAGCAGGGACGACTCCGCCGAGAGGTTCACGACCAGCCAGTACAAGCCGTGAAGCGCGGAGAAGGAGGGGTCGTCGTCCCCGTGCGCTGAATCCGCCGTAGCGGCGAAGACCGTGCGCGCCGGAGCGGCGGCATCGCTGAGCAGAGCCTCCCGCTCGCCCGGCGAGGCAAGCGCTGGGTCAAATAGCTGTCGGACGACGCCGAACGGAAACTCCCGCTCCAGATCGCTCCCGCTGGCGGCAAGCGTCCGCGGGCCCGAAGAGGCTGCGCGGTCTCGCAAAGCCGCCAACAGCCGGCTCTTGCCGATCCCGGGCGGCCCCTGTACGACCACCACGCCAGAGCCGTCGCGCTCCCGCGCGCCAACAAGCCGCTCGAAGGCGCTCAGTTCGCGCTCACGCTCGAGTAGGGGCGTATCCGGCTCCGCGAAGCGGGCAGCTGGTGCAGCATGAGTCATCCGCGTCTCAGCCTAAATCGGGGCGCCGACCATCGAAACGGCTGGAGGCGCCGCGCGCGCCGTGTGCTTGAGCTCGCCGACCGCATCGCAGACCAAGCATCGCTGGCGCCGGGCCACCCGCTAGCGCGGGCGGCGGCACGGCACCGGCTCGGTCGCGGCCCGTCGCCGTACGAGCAGCCGCACGAGCCTGAGCCACAGCACCTCCCTGCCGGCGAGCGCGTAACCCACCACAGAGCCGACGGGAGTTCGCGGCCGGGGTGCGTGGTCCGCGGCGCCGGGTCACCAAGGGCTCGTCGAGGTCGACTTCGGCGGCCACGGCGGCACCCTGGTCGCCGGGGACGAGCTCGAGCGGGAGGCGGGATGGCCAGCGAGTGGCGGGAGCAGCGCGCACTGGCGCCATCGGGCGTCGAGCTCATGCTCGTCGTCGGACAACGCGCGACCGGCCTTCGGTGATGGCCTGACGACGCGCCGTAAGCCCGGGTCACTGACCGCCCCGTGAGCCCGCTTCGAGCCGGGCTTGGAGCGCGGCGCGGAAGTTGGGGCAGGTGAGGAGGTCGCGGTGTGGGCAGCCGAGGGCGTGTCTGAGCAGGTTCTTTGCGCGCTGCGCTTCGGCGATGCGAGCGTCGAGCTCAGCGATCTTGCGTTCGGCGAGCGGGGTCGAGCTCGCGCGCCGGCGGCTGCCTGCGGCCAGCAGCTGACGGATCTCTTTGAGCGTGAAGCCGGCGTCCTGGTAGAGGCGGACGAGGGCGAGGCGTTCGGCGCTCGACGGCGGGTAGTGGCGTTTCCCGCCGGCGCGCTCGGCGGGCGGGAGCAGACCGATCCGCTCGTAGTAGCGCAGCGCCGAGGGCGCCGTTCCGGCGCGGCGGGCGAGCTCGCCGATGGCCAGCGGGGCGTTGTTGTCGGACATCGGTTTCCCCTTGACTTGAAGTGCGCTTCAACGTGCACGATAGGCGAGCCGACCGCGCAGGAGGCAATCCAGGTGCAGTTGAAGCAGAAGCTGATAAAGCGCGTCCGCGCGCAGTTCGGCCGACCGATCGGCCTGCCGGGCGGGATGGCGGGCTGGGTCATGGCCCACCGCTCCTCGAACCGCCGGCGCAACGCCTGGGCGGTCTCACTGCTCGATGTGCAGCGCGATGACCGCGTGCTCGAGATCGGGTTTGGGCCGGGGGTCGCGATTCGCGAGCTGGCCCGCCTCGCCGCAGACGGCTATGTCTGCGGACTCGACCATTCCGAGGTGATGTTGCGTCAGGCCAGGAAGCGCAACGCGGAGGGCTTGCGGCGCGGGCGGGTCGAGCTGAGGCTTGGCTGCGTCGAGCGCCTGCCGGCGTTCGAGGCGCCGTTCGACAAGATCCTGGCCGTCAACGCGCTGCAGTTCTGGTACCAACCCGTCGAGCCGCTCCGGGAGCTACGCCGCGTGCTGAGGAGCGGCGGTCGGATCGCGGTCGCCTTTCAGCCGCGCGGCCCCGGGGCGACGGACGAGGTGGCGACGAGGAGAGGTCGCGAGATCGCCGCCGCGCTTGCCGACGCAGGTTTCGCCGGGGTGCGGCTTGAGACGCTGAAGCTGACGCCCTCCGTCGTGTGCGCGCTCGGCATCAACGCGTCGTCAGGCGCCGATTTGCCTCGTCGCGCGAGCCAAGGTGGCTGACCCACGCACCGGCCGGGGACCCGCGACCAGGCTGCTCGGGCGGGTCGTCAGCTTGGCTGTTGCCCGCTTTCCTTGGAGCCGGCGGCTCGCCCGAGGGCCCGCGCGGCCGGCGCCCGTGCGAACGCGTCGAGGGATCTCAGCCGAGCGCGTCTCCCGCGCCCGCCGTCGCGGGCGTCGCCGACGGCGGTGGCAGCGCCGGCAGGCGCCGACGCCTTCGCGGTTGCCGCAACTGCCGCGTCGGCAGGTGCAGGCGAACATTGCGGGCGCTGGGCGGGCCCGCCGCGCGCGCAGGCCGGCCGCCGTGGGGATCGAGGAAGGCAAGGTCGCGGGCGATACCCGCCAGGTCGTCCTCGTCGTTCGGTTGTCCGGCATGGTCGACCATCCAGGTTTCGAGGGCAACGCCGCCCCGTTCCGTGGCAATCAGCCGCAGGGCCCGCCACTGCTGGGGAAAGTCCACGATCGAGGCGGTTGTGATGAGCCAGTAGCCGCCGGCGGCTCCGCGACGAGGCGCGATCGCGTTGCGATGGGTGTGTCCGGCCAGGACCGCCGCTACCCGTGGATCGGCGTCGAGTAGTGCGAGCACGGCGTCGCCGCCGGCGCTGGCGTCGAGTGGCTGGTGGCACGCAAC
Organism: Thermoleophilaceae bacterium; assembly: GCA_014534235.1. Taxonomy (GTDB): domain Bacteria; phylum Actinomycetota; class Thermoleophilia; order Solirubrobacterales; family Thermoleophilaceae; genus JACVRW01. Next base: position 16,357 of record JACVRW010000042.1, read on the forward strand.
GATTACGTGGCGCTCGCCGGTGTCGGCCAGGGCGCGAGCCAGGAAGGCCAGCGTGGACTCGGTCACGAGGCCGTCGGCGCCGGCGTCGCGGCGGACGAGGTCGAGCACGATCAGGTTCAGGTCCGAGCCGACTCCGACTGCGTAGTTGAGACGATCACGATTCGCGTGGGGCCGCCCGGGTGCCTCCGAACGGAGGCGCGTCACCGCCTCGCCGGGCGACAGATGGGCGCGGCGAGCGTCGGCCGGCACACGCATGGCGTCCCCCGGCACACCGCCCCGCAGCAGCTTGTCGACCTCGCTCTGGGACAGCCTCGTACGCTCCGCGAATTGCCCCAGTCCCACCTCGGGCGCCACGACGAGCCGATCGCCCGTTGCAACCGCGGCGATCGCCTCGCTCGGCGCAACCTCGCCCTGGACCAGGATGTCGTGGTTGCCGAGCACGGGCCACCAGGGCGGCCGCAGCCCCGGCGACCTGACCGGCTCGAGCGCGCGATTCAGCAGGCCGGGGTGGCGCGGTGCGTCGACAAGCGGGCGGTAGTAGAGCGGATCGGGATTGGAGGCGGACTGCACGCCCGTATACCCGTCGGAACCCGAATCGGGCTTCGCGGAGCCGCCGCGCAGCAGTGCCAGCGCCCAGTCGAGCTCGTTGCGCTGCGCCGAGTCGATCAGGTCGCCGGTCAAGAGCACAGCGTCCGCCTCGTCCCAATCGTTCACCGAGGCGACCGTCGCCGCCAGCACCTGAGCCGTGAGCGCCTCCTGAGGCCGGAACGCGCTCCCCAGGCGCGGCCCGAGCCGGTCGAGGAACGGCACCCGCGCCGGCGACTGGGCATCGCGCACGTGGACGTCACTGACCTGCGCGAGGCGGGCCAGCACGCGGCGGGGGCGGCCGCCGCCCCCGAGCTCGGTCCTGTCGCGCAGGGGCACGCCAGGCCCGGCTGCGAGCAGCCCGTCGCCATCGGGGTCCACGAGCGAGTGGGCCAGCGTCGAGCCCGGCCGTGGATCGGACCGGCACCCCGCGAGGCTCCACGCCAGCGCGCCGCCCATCAGCGCGAGCGCCTCGCGCCGTGTCCGGCCGCGGCCCCGCGGGCGCCTCACGCCCCCTCCCGGAGCCCGGCGACCACCGGCTCACGCAGCAGCCGGCGCACGGTCCAGGCGCTCGCCGAGGCGGAAAGGACGAGGAGGCCGATCGTCACGAGCGCGATCTGGTCCCGCCCGGTACGCAGCGGCAGGTCTGCGTATCCGGCCGCCAGGCGCTCGACGGCGGGCGCCAGAACCAACCCCTCTAGGGCAAGCGCCAGCAGCGCCGCCGGGGCCACGACGGCCAGCGCGGCGCCGACCAGCAGCCGGCGCAGGGCTCGAGCATCGGCGCCCGCGGCGCGCAGCGTGGCGACGGCTCCCCGCCGCTCGGCCGCGGTGAGCGCCAGCGCCTGGACCAGCGAGGTGAGGCAGACGAGGGCGACGGTGAGGGCCACGAGCCGCAGCAGGCCGGCGAGCACGTCCAGCAGGCCGCGGTCGTCGCCGGTTGCACCGCTCACGAAAAGCGGCTCGGCGCCGAGGGCCACGAGGCCGCGGCGGACCGCCTCACGGTCGGCGCCCGGCTCGAGACGTACCGCCAGCGGGGCGTCGAGGAACGGGAGCGCCGCCGTGAGGCGCGCGGGCCGCACGTAGGCCACACGGCCCTCGTCCTGAAGCGCACGCACGATCCCGACGACACGGAAGCGCAGCTCGCGTGCGGCCCCGGGCTGAACCGCGAGTATCGAGCCCACGCGCAGGCCAACCGCGTCGGCGAGCCCCGCACCGACCTCGGCCTCGCCCGCTCGAGCCACCCGCCGGCCCTCGGCCAGAGCGGCCGCCTCGAAGCGGGCGTGGTCGCCGGGGTAGGCGATCAGCCGGAGCGGCGAGCCGAGAGCCGTGGCGCTGACGGCGTTCACCTCGTAGCGGGGTGCGGCGTCGCTCACACCTGGAATCGCCTCGACGGCCGCCGCGCGCCGGGGATCCAGGCTCGCAGTGAGGTGGTAGCGCTTGCCCAGCGTCGCGGGGTCGTCGCGCAGGCTCGTGAGCAACGAGGCGAGGGCCAGCAGCAGGAGCATCACCGCGGCGGCCGCGCCGAGGACGGCGACGAGCGCCACGAAGCGCGCTCGGTGGGCGGTCACCAAGCGCGCGCCGAGCAGGCCGAGGCCGCCCGCCCCCGCGGCTCGGCCGCCCGGCACCCCGGGTCGGCCGCCCGCCCCCGCGGCTCGGCCGCCCGGCACGCGAATGTCTCCGCGGCGCATGAGCCGGGCGGGCGATTCGCGCGTCGCCCGCCACGCCGGCCAGGCGGTGCCGGCCGCGACCAGCCCGACGACCGCGACCCACAACACCGCGAGCAGCGCAAGATATGCGCCGGCTCCCGGCGCGAGCTCGTTGAGCGCCTCCAGAACGCGACTCACCGGGCCGGCCGCCAGCAGGCCTCCGAGCGCAATGCCCGCCGCGGCCGCCGGCGCCGCGACGAGCGCGCCCTCCGCGGCATGGAGCGCCACGACGGCGCTCGGCGGCGCGCCGAGCGCGCGCCGGACCCCGATCGCGGGCAGCCGGCGCTGTACGTCGGAGCGCCCGCCCGCGACAAGCAACACGCCGGCCAGTCCCGCGGCGACGACCGCGAACGCGACGAGCAGGGCAACCACCAGCCCCGCGCCCTGCTCCACGAGCGCGCGCACTCCGGCCCGGGTGGTGAAACGCAGCGAGCGCAGGCCCCCCGCCGACGCCCGCGCCTGCGACAACAGCACATCGGTCCGCGACTCATCGCGGGCCCAGAGCAGCGCGACGTTCACCGCCGGGTCGCCGCCACCGAACCGGCGCACGAGGCCGCTCCGCGAGAGGTACACCCGCGCCGTTCGCACCAGTGGGAAGGCGACGTTGTCGGGCGAGAGGGCCACCCCCACCACACGCACCGAACCCAGGCGTCCGACGTCGATGCGGTCGCCCGCACCGAGCCCCCACTCGCGCGCGAGTCCAGCCTCGATAACGGCCTCGTCGCCGCGCGCCCGGACGTCCCGACCCTCAACGATCGCGTACCCGCGACGACCATCGCCGACGATGTGGACAACACCCTCGTGGACCTGCCGACCTCCCGCCCTGAGGCGCACTTGCGTGATCTCGGTGCGGTAGGCGCGCGCGGCCAGGTTGGGCAGCACGCGCACCCGCTCGTCGACCGCGTCGCGGTCTTCGCCATCGAAGCGCGTGATCACGGACGCCAGGTCGGAGCGATCGGCGGAACGGTCGAAGCCGGTGGCGAGGGCATAGGCGGCCGTGGCCACCACCCCGAGCACCAGCGAAGCGGCGAACACGCCGCCGCCGGTCAAGGCGGTGCGACCGCGGCGCGCGCGCAGCCCGGCCAGAGCGTCGCCAAGAGTCGCCCTCACCGCGTGGCGCGGCGTGTGCGAGGTCCCGCGCGTGACGCCGGCGCACCCTCGGTGTGGTCGACGGTGGCGCGGCCGGACTCGTCGAACGGCACAAGCCGCCCATCCGCCAGATGCAGGACGCGGTCGGCCCGCGCGGTCGCCTCCGCCTGGTGAGTCACCATCAGCACGGCGCGGCCGTCGTCGGCGATCGCGCGAAGCAGGTCGAGCACCACGGCGCCCGACGCGGCGTCGAGGTTGCCAATCGGCTCATCGGCCAGTACCAGCGCCGGGTCGGCCACCAGCGCCCGTGCGAGCGCGAAGCGCTGCTGCTCCCCACCCGAGAGCTGGTGCGGGCGAAGCCGCGCCACCTCGCCGAGCCCCAGGCGCTCAATCAGGGCGCGACCGCGCGCGGCGGCTCTCCTGGAGGCCCCGGGCAGGCGCGTCGGCAGCAGGACGTTGGCCTCGCCGTCGAGCTCGGGGACGAGATGGAAGAACTGGAAGACGAAGCCGATCTCATCGCGGCGCAGCGCGCTCAGTTTCCGCTCAGATGCGCCCGTGACGGGGCGGCCGGCCACTTCGACGCTGCCGCCATCGGCACGGTCGAGGCCGCCGAGCAGATGCAGCAACGTCGACTTGCCACTACCGGAGCGCCCCACCACGGCCACCAGCTCACCGCGCGCAAGCTCCAGGTCGACGCCGTCGAGAATCAACCGGGCGCCGCGCCCGCTTCCATAGGACTTGCGGACACCCCGCGCCCGCAGGACCGGCACCGGAATAGGCGACGGAAAGCGAGCACCGGCCACGCGCCTCAGTTTGGCAACCGCCTTGCGCCCCTGCGACCAGCCGGGTGGGCTGCGAGCCGCATCCGTAAGCGGCCTGCGTTTTAGCTCGTAGGTCGCCCGCAGCCGCCCGCACCGTCGCAACGGAGGTTGCAACAGGCAAGCCGAGCTTGATTCATCCGGTAAGAGATTCGTGCCCACGTCGTCGGGGGGTGATGCGGGTGGCTGCTCAGGCCGGCTGGAGCGAGGAATGAGCGCGGCGACGGTCGCCGCGTCCCAAGCACAGTGGCCGGCACCCCGTTTCCGGACTCCTGCCCTCGTTTCGTCTCCTGGGGGCAGACGGTGCCGGGTCGCAAGCGCGGCTGCAGGGCAGCGAGCCGCGCCGCTAGCTCATGCTCGGCGATCGTGAGCACCTCCCCGATGGGTAGTCCGGCGCGCCATAGCGCGACGATCGGCGCCGGCA
>JACVRW010000161.1 GCA_014534235.1 Thermoleophilaceae bacterium
CGCGCTGGGCCTGCTCGACGATCACGCCCGCCACTGCGTGATCGACGGCCGCGCCGAGGGGACACCCGAAGAGCTGACCGACGAGCTGATGGCGGCCGTCGGGCGCCTCACGCGCCGCGGCTAGTACGGTCGCTCGGCGACTACGGCGCAGCGGGCACCCGCTCTAGGCCCCATGTCCGGCCCCTGCCCTGCCGCGAGGAGGGCCGCGGGGGGCTTCCGGGATCCGCGTCACATCGTGTGCGCGCAGCTCACCCCGCCGTCGCACCGTGCTCCCGGACGAGCTGGACGATCGGGTCGGGAGCCTTTGCTGGCGAGCCGGCGTCGAACGGCGGCTGGGGGTCGTACTCGATCGAGAGCCGGACCGCCTGCGCCAGGTCGTCCCCGGCGATCAGCTGCACGAGGCGCAGCGCCATGTCGATGGCTTAAGACACGCCCGCGGCGGTCACCAGCGCTTTGGCCCGGGCTCTGCGACTTCGGCGCCCGGCACCCCGACTAAGCACCTCTTAAGGATCAATCGCATCCAGCGCGGTCAGCGCTCGAACAGAGGGATGGCGATCTGCAACGGTCCTTCAGCATAGGGCTTGCTGCTGCGGCGCGAGATTAGAGCGGCACTCGGGCGACACACTACGAGTGGGCGTGTGAGTAGTCCCTCGTAGCGCGTGAGCATCACGCCGAGCATCGCGGGGACCCTCACGGCATGCTGGACGCCGAGCGCCGCCGCGGACTCGAGCACCCCAGCCCAAGCGACGACGGCCGCGAAGATGGACGGTACGACCATGGAGAGCGCCATCTCGACGTTGCGCGCTGCGGCATGACCGCGGTAGCTCATCCAGATCACCATGGGGACGGTCATGTTGAACCCCATGAGCATGACCTGAGCGCCGCCCGACTGATCGGACAGGCTGCTGCCAGCTGCGGCGAACGCCAGCTCCGCCAATCCTCCAAAGCACGACCATGCCGAGAAGCATCGCGAGGACCATCTCGGCGAAGTGGCGAGCGAAGGCGCGCTTGTTGCCGCCGCTGTGAGGTCCAGCGTTGATGTTGAGTGTTGCTTCGTTATTCATCTCTGCTCCAGTAGTTGGGACCGGACAGACTTAACCCCTGGGGGGTATGTAGCGTCTGTGAGGTAGCACACAGAGCGGTCCCTCCTCGTGGTCGTCTCGCGCGGCGCCCTAGTTGTGCGCTTTCGCGGCGGGGCTACCTCCTCGACAGCGCGCCACGAGCACGCTTGAACCGCGCCGCCGCACACTGACGGTTGAGCCGCGCCGCTGCCTGGAAGGGGCGGTCGCCCAACAGGATCCGTAGCGCCAGGCGCAGCCTGCTCGCGTCTGCCTTGGTCGGCGCCCGTGTCGAACGGAGGCTGTGGGTCGTACTCGATGACGAGCTGGAGCGTTTCCGCAAGCTGGCTGCTCATCGAGCACACCTACCTCGTGTTGACCGCAGAAGTCGCGCACGCGGTGGTGGGCTCGACCTGCGGTCCGGGAGACCGGGCCAGGGCACTCGTATCCGGGGAGGAGTTCCAGCGCGCGTCGATCAACGGCGTGGTGGAGCCGACTTCTTCGACTCGCCGGTTGACACCGCCCAGGGCGAGGCTGTCATCACCGGCCTCGCGCGCCGGCTGACTCGGTTCGCCTGGAAGGACGTCGGCACGACGTCCTCAAGGTCCTCAGTCGGACGCGGGCGCACGGCGACCGGCACCCACCTCCCGACGCAGCGCGCCCCCCGGAGGCGGTGCTCAGTCGGCGAACGCCGACATCACCTCGTCGTGGATCAGTTTGAGCTGGGCCTTCGCGTCCGGCACGTCGACATCCTTCTGGGTGAAGGCCTTGACGATCGCCGGGTCCGTTACGCAGAGGATCATGTGGTTGACGCCGGTGGACGCGATCTCCTCGATCCTTGCCGTGCACTCCTGGGGGCTGCCCGCGATCGAGAGCTTCTCGGCCACCTCCGGCGAGGTCAGCTCGAACGCCTTGTCCAGCTCGCCCTTGCCGAGAGCCTCCACAATCGGGGCCATGTCGGCCGGGTCGATCCCGTGCCGCTGGAGCTGCTCTTCCGGCATGGAGGAGATGTAGAAGGCCACCATCGTCCGCGCCGTCCGCTTGGCCTCCTCGGCGTCGGGGGCACATACGATCACGCACCAGGCACCGATGTCGAGCTCCTGCCAGTCGCGGCCGGCACGCTCGGCCCCTACCTTGATGTTGTCCACCAGGTAGTCGTACGCCTCCTTCGAGTAGCTGAGCGCGTGGTGGCAGCCGTCGGCGAGCTCGCCCGCCGCCTGAAACGACTTCGGCCCGCGCATTGCCCCGAAGATCAGCGGGATGCGCTCCTGCACCGGGCGGGCGAAGGTAAACAAACCGTCGTACTTGTAGAACTCGCCGTCGAAAGTGATCGTGCCCTCGTCGAGGAAGGTGCGCATCACGTGGTGCGCCTCCTTGACGCGGGAGAGCGGCTTCATCTTCCGCCAGTCCATCCCGTACTGGCTGAGGAGTCCGAAGTTCCCGATCGAGAAGACGCACTCCGTGCGGCCGCCCGTGACCTCGTCCAGAGTCGCGAGCGCCTGCACGACGAGCGTCGGCTCGCGCAGCCCGACCGGTGTCAGGTCGGGGCCGAAGCGAATGTTCTTCGTCTTGTCGGCAGCCGCCGCGAACAGGACCCATAGGTCCTTGTGCCAGGTCTCGTCGACCGAGTAGACGGCGTGGTAGCCCAGCTCGTCGGCCGTCCGGATGATGTCGATCGAGTCCTGGATCGGATAGTCCGGCAGGGTCACGTAGCTGAACTTCATGCCTTCTCGGCCTCCTCGGCGTCGATCTCCTCGAGCAGCTCCTCCCCCGACGGCAGGCTCTCGGCGAGGTGGTCGTGCATCGAGGCCACGTGGTCCCAGCGGCCGTCCACGATGCGAAGGGTCTCGCAAGCAGGGAACCGCCGGCGCGTGCCCTCGGGCATTAGCCCCTCGACCTCGTGGATGTCGTCGTGATGCTGCCCTCTTCTGGTACCCGCCTCACCTCCGACGGCTTCTGCGCGGCGGGGGCGACCTCCTCGATCCTGAGATGGCCGCGGACCATCGCGACGACGTTCGCGTCGAAGGGGGTCGGGGTCTGGGCCTCGCCGCGGGTGACCTGAGTGACCGGACCGACTTCGTGGCAGGACTTTTGGACTCGACCTGTAGCAGTCGTAGGCGGCGTTCCGCCACTCCGCCATAAGCTGCTCCGTCGGAGCCGCGTCCCTCGGTGCGCCTGAAGCCTCTCTCACGCCATCGCTCTCTCTCTCCTGCGGTGCGGTGGGGCGACTCTACCCGACGGGAACCGCGGGTTAGCTGTGCCGCGGCGGGCCCTCGGTATAAGTAGTCCGGTGGCGAAGACGGGGCGGAAACCGATCATCGGGCTCTCCATCGGCCTGCACGACTTCGGCGACTACGGGGGCGTCGGGTTCCAGCGCCCTGTGGCTCTTGCCGGCGGAGTCCCATTCGTGCTCGCGCGGCTGGACGGCTCCTTTCTCGACGACGCGCTCGACGCCTGCGAGGGGATTCTGCTCGGCGGCGGCCGGGACATTGAGCCGCGGCTCTTCGGCCAGGAGCCGACGGAGCATCTCGCCGCGACGGAGCCGCTGCGCGACGCCTTCGAGGTCGAGCTCGTGCGCCGTGCGCTCGACCGGAAGCTGCCGATCCTGGGCGCGTGCCGGGGGATTCAGATACTCAACGTCGCACTCGGCGGCACGCTCGTCCAGGACGTCAGCGTCAGGCGGGAGTGGGCGGAGCACCCCTCGGACCGCGGCTGGCGGGCGTGGAAGGAGGTGGAACGTGCCTCGCTCGCCGGCGATGAGGTGGTACCGCCGCACCCGCGTCACCCGGTCGTTGTCGAGGCGGGGAGCCGCTTGCACGCGGCGCTGGGCGTCGACGAGATCGAGGTGGACAGCTTTCACCACCAGGCGCTCGACAAGGTGGCGCCGGGCCTCAACGTCGTCGCGCGGGCGCCCGACGGCGTCGTGGAGGCGGTCGAGCTGGACGGCGACGGCTACGTGCTCGCCGTTCAGTGGGAGCTCCAGGAGGAGTGGCGGGTCGACCGCCGCTTCCTGGGGGCGTTCTCGCAGTTCGTGGCCGCAGCCGCGGCCGGGCGTTAGCGGCCAGCACAGTCCGTCCCGTCGATCTGAACGGGCGTCGTAGGAGCGCTCGCGAACGTCGGATACGGAGCGATCGTCGTCGACGGCTCGCCCGCAGGCTACGCGCGGCTCGCTTCGCCCGTTCGCATCACCGTTCAGCATGGTCGCGCTGCCGACGCCGACGCCGACGCCCGCAAACGGCTGCGTGATCGCGTTGCGCTGGAAGCGGTCGCGAGCCTGCGCGCGGCACGCGGTCGGCGGCCCGCTGAAGGCGCCTTCGTCTGCTTGGCTCTCTGCTCTCTCGCCTCCACCGCTGGTTCGATCGTCACCCGTTTGCAGGCGATCGCCTGGTCGCCGCGGTCACGGTGCTGGTTGTGGTGGGCGAGCTGATCTCGGGCCGACTGTTGTCGTACGACACGTCGGTCGCGCCTACCACCGAGGAGGTTGTCGTGTCGCTGGCGCTGGTCGCGCCGCTGCCATTCGGGCCGCGCGCGCCGGTCGCCGTCTTCGCGACCGTGATGGCGACCTGCCTCGTCCAGCTCGCGCTCACCGAGCACGTGCTGGTGGCCGACCTGGCGCCGCTCGTCGCCCTCTACTACCTGATCGCGCACGGGCCGAGCCGGCTCAAGCCGATCGGGCTGGGTGTGGCGCTCGTGGACGGCGTCATGATGTCACTGCGAGCGTCGTTCCCCGGCGTTCTTGACGGGTTCGTGCTCGGGACCGCCGTCGTCACCACCTACGTTCTGCTGGCGGCGCTGCTCGCCGACCGGCGGGTCAGCCGCCGCGCCCGGCTGGCGGCGCTCGAGCTCGAGCGCGACCAGCAGGCGGAGATCGGGGCGGCGCAGGAGCGGGCGCGGATCGCGCGCGAGCTGCACGACGTGGTGGCGCACTCGCTGGCGGTGATGGTCACCCAGGCCGACGGCGGCCGCTACGCCGCGCCCGAGGATCCCGACGCGGCGAGCCGAGCGCTGGCGCAGATCGCCGAGACCGGGCGGGACGCGCTGGCGCAGATGCGGCGGCTGCTCGGTGTACTGCGGGCGGGCGAGGAGGGCGCCAACCTGGCGGGCCTGGTCCGCCGCCTCGCCGGCGCGGGCCTGCCGGTCGAGCTCGAGGTCGAGGGCCCGGCGCGCGAGCTGCCGGCCGAGGTGCGGTTGTCGATCCACCGGGTCGCGCAGGAGGCGCTCACCAATGTGCTCAAGCACGCGGACTCACCGCGGCGCGTGGAGGTGGTGCTGCGCTACCTCGATGCGGAGGTCGAACTCACCGTCCGCGACGACGGCCGCGGGATCGCCGCCGGCGACGGCCAGGGCTATGGCCTGGCCGGGATGCGCGAGCGCGTCGCGCTGCACAGCGGCACGTTGCACGCCGGCCCGCGCGCCGGCGGCGGCTACGAGATCCTCGCCCGGGTGCCCGCGCCTGCGCGCGACGTC
>JACVRW010000171.1 GCA_014534235.1 Thermoleophilaceae bacterium
GTTGCCACAGCGAACCGGGATGCGGCGCCTGCTCGCCGCCGCTTCGGAGCCAGCGGTCGAATACGACGAGGAGCCGCTCGGCGACGCCCCGCCCGATCGCGAACGTCCTGTCGAGTAGGACCGTCGCACCGCCGAGGACGACCTCGGGCCTTGGTTTCACCGCGCTCTCCACGAGCGCCCTCGCCACGACGCCGGCGGAGTACGCGTAGGGAGGGACGCGAGGCTTGCGCCCTGTGGCACTCGACGCGTAGGCCCAGAACGGGGTGTCGACCACACCGGGGTGCACCATCGCGACGCGTACGCCGGTCCGCTGCTCGCGCTCCTCCACCCGGAGCGAGTTCAGGAAGCCCCTGAGCGCGTGCTTGGCCGCCGAGTACGACGACCAGCTCGGCATCGGCACGCGGCTCAAGACCGACGCGGTCGCGACGATCGTCCCGTGGGAGTCGCGCAGGTGAGGCAGCGCCGCCCGGACGACGTTCACCGCACCGCGAAACGTGATGTCCACGACGCGGTCGAACTCGTCGGGATCCACTTCGAGGAAGTGCCCGAACGCGCCGACGGCAGCGTTCGTCACGACGACGTCGAGCCCGCCGAGCCTCGCGACCGCCTCGCGCACGGCGTCCTCGACGGCCCTGCGGTCGGTGACGTCGACCGGGAGCACGACCGCTTCGATCCCCATCTCGCGTGCCGACTGCTCCAGCGCCTCTCGCCCGCGCGCGAGCAGCGCGAGCCGAGCCCCCTCGCCGGCGAACAGCCTGGCCGCCTCCAGGCCGATGCCGGAGCTGGCGCCGGTTATGAGGACGCGTTTTCCGTCCAGGCGCCCGGCCATCGTCATCGCTGCAGTGCGCGGCTGAGGCGCGCGACCGCTCCGCCTCCGAGCCGCCCGCCGGCGGCGAGCGCCGACGCCGCCGCGTTCGCCCCGGGCCCGCCGTGCACTCCCCCGCCCGGGTGCGCCGAGGACGAGCCGAGAAAGAGGCCCTCGACTGGGGTCTCGGGACGTCCGAGCGTGGGCGTCGGACGAAAGACGAACTGCTGCTGGATCTGCGCCGTGCCGCCGTTCAGGGCCCCGCCGACGAGATTGCGGTTCTCCCGCTCGAATGTGCGCGGCGTGAAGACGTGGCGTCCGCGGACGAGCGATCGGAAGCCGGGCGCGAGCGCCTCGACCTGCTCCTCCACGCGATCCGCGAAGATCGCCGTCTCGCGCTCGTCCCAGCTGCCGGTCAGCTCGCCGCCCGCGTCGCCCGTGATTCGCTGTGGCACGTGGGTGTACGCCCAGGCGGTGTCCTTGCCGGCCGGCGCGCGCGACGAGTCGAAATGGCCGTACTGGCCCACGACCAGGTACGGCGTCGCCGGGATCAGCTTGCGGGCGAGCTCGGCGGCCTGGACCGTCAGCGCGTCCACGCCCTCCGCGACGTGGATGGTGCCCGCTGCGCGCGCCCGCTCGGCACGCCAGGGAATCGGCCCGTCGAGCGTCCAGTCCACCTTCACCGTGCCGTTGTCGTACTGGAACCTGTCGATCTCCTCGAGCAGGCGGCCCGGAAGGTGCTCGCGGCGGAGCAGCTCGCGGTAGAGCTGCGGCGGACCGACGTCCGCGATGACCGCGCGCGCTGCTTCGTACCGGCTGGCGGCGGTGCGCGCCGCAACGGCGCGCCCGGCGCGGCATTCGATGGCCTCCACGCGCTCGCCGCAGACCACTCGGCCGCCGGCCGCCTGGAGTCGAAGCACGAGGGCGGACGTGATCTGGCCGGCGCCTCCCTCGGGGACCGGGTAGCCGTGCTGCTGGCCGAGCGAGCAGAGCACCCAGCCGAAGACACCGCTCAGGGGCATCTCGGGGCTGACGTCCGCGTGTAACGCGTTCCCCGCCAGCAGCCGCGGGCCGCCCGCGCCGGCGAAGTTCTCCTCGCCGAGGCGCCGCACCGGAAGCAGCGAGAAGCGTGCGAGACGCAGCAGCTCGTCCGGGCCCAGCTCGCGCACGAGGCGCAGCACCGGGCGTACCGGCGGGAACGGCGAGAAGAACGCGCCGAGCGCGCCCGCGCGCGCCCGCTCCCACAGCGCGTAGAGCCGTCGCCACGCGTCGCCGTCGCCCGCAGCGAACTCGTCAAGCGAAGCAGCCGTGTCGTCGATGTCGAGCGCTAGGGCGGCGCAGCTTCCGTCGCGGCCCGGATGCGCGACGACGACGTCGCTGGCCAACCAGCGAAGGCCCCAGCGTTCGAGTTGCAGCTTCCGGATGTGTGGAGAGGCGAGGGTGAACGGATAGAAGCCGCTGAAGAGGTCGTTCGTGAACCCCGGCTCGACCAGCTCGCCGGAGCGCACGGCCCCGCCCGGCTGGGCGGCCTCCTCGAGTACGAGCACGTCCCAGCCGCGATCGGCGAGCAGGTTCGCCGCGACGAGCCCGTTGTGGCCGGCGCCGATCACGACCGCGTCGGGCACCGGCTACGCCGCCCGCGAGCCCTGCCGCCTCGGAAGGGCTTCTTCTGGACGTGGGGCGGTTCCCTCCGCGAGCGCCTTGAGGCGCCTGAGCGACCCGCGGTTGCGGAGGCGGATCGCGGCGTCGAGCAGCCGACCACCCAAGCGGCCTACCACCGGGCTCGTGGGCTCCTCGATCATCGTTACGCGCGTCCCGTCCCCGTCCGGCCGCAGACACAGCGTGATCCGCCCGGTCGGGAAAGGACGCGCCCGGGCGCGCAGCTCGAGCATCTCCGGTGGCCGCGCGTCCACGACGGTGGTGTCGTCCCTTATTATCACCGGCGCCTTTCCGACGCTGTGGTCGAACGCCGAGCCAGGAGCGGGCCAGTGCTCGTCCGCCGCTCGGACCTTGCGCGACCCGACCACCCACTCACCGTAAGTCCGTGCGTCGGCCAGGACTTCGAACACCGCCTCAGGGCGGGCTCTGATGAAGATCTCATTGCGCGCCATGCATCACCGCCTGCGGTCGTAGCGGCCCCCATACCCGGAGCCCCGGCGGCAACCCCCAAACGACGGAAATGAAAGGTTACGTCGGGCGTGCCGTCGGGACGGCGGGCCGCGATCGTCCTGGAGGCGGTAGGGCCGCCGCCCAAGTCGCGTTTACGCACGTGGAAGACACCGCCGAGCACGGGGGCGATCCGGCGGCGCGGCATCCTCGACCGCATCCGCGATCATCCCTGCGTGGCATACGACGAGGACCTGGCCAACCGCGTGCGCGAGCTGGTCGGCGGCGAGACGGGGCTCATGGAGCGGAAGATGTTCGGCGGACTGGCGTTCCTGAGCAACGGCAACATGTCCGTGGCGGTCAGTGGCCAGGGTGGGTTGCTGGTCCGGGTCGAGCCGGCCGAAACCGACGGGCTACTGGCCAAGCCGCACGCGCGCCCGTTCGAGATGCGGGGCCGCGAGATGCAGGGCTGGCTCCGCGTCGACCCCGAGGGACTGCGCACGAAGCGCCAGCTCGAGGCGTGGGTGCGTCGGGGCGTCGCCTACGCGCGCTCGCTGCCGGCGAAGGGGTAGAGCGGTCAGCCTCCGCGTTCCGGCCGCTCTGCGCGGCTGCGCTCGCGCTCGGCCGCCTCGGACTCGGGCGTCGCGACGTTCATCGGCAGCTTCCACCGGCGCCCGCTCGTGCGATCCTCGTCGGGCCAGCGCCCGTGCTCGGCGAAGTAGGCGCGCGCCGCATCCTCGCGGTCTCTCTCGCGGTCTCCGACATTCCCGATGCGGACGAGGAGGCCGATCAGCAGGATCGCGACGCCCGCGCCGGTGAAGCCCGCCCAGCTGACTGCGTCTCCCGTCACGAACAGGATGACCTGGCCGGCGAGGATGAGTGCCGCTGGGATGCCGTAACGGACAGCCAGGACCCCCGCGGAGTCACCGCCCGATGCTGGTCGGCGTGGTCCGGCAGTCATGTGTAGCCGGTACCCCGTGACCGCGCGCGCAAAGCGTGGTCTCAGTGCGCCTCGGAGCTCCCCCGCTCCTCCCGCGCCGTCTCGAGCGCCGCGCGCGCCCAGAGCATGTGCCTCACGACAGGCGGCCGCTCCCCGCGGTGAAAGGACCTCGTCAGCTTGGTCAGCTCGAGGTCGGCCACGGTGAGCCGGCCGTGCTGGCGGAGATGCTCCGACCACGAGTCGACCACGAACGTCTCGAGGTAGAGCCCGGGCCGCTCGAGGTCCGCGTACAGGTCCCAGCGGTACGCGCCGTCGCGGCGGCGTATGCGGCCGAGCTCGTCCATCGCGGCCACGAAGCGCTCGGCGTCCTCCGGGTCGATCCGGTACTCCACGGTGATCAGGACCGGCCCGTCGTCGGGCCCCGGCTCGACGTCCACGTTGGGGCCGGACCACACGCCCGCCGGCGTGAGGTCGCTGCGCTCGGACTGAGCGAGCGGCCAGCGGCGCGCGAGCGCCACACCGGCGACCAGGCCTGCCGCCGCGATCGTGAGCGCGGTCTCGACGTCCGCGGCACCCGTGACGAGGCCCCAAGCCAGGCTGCCGGCCGCCAGTCCGCCCTGCATCACGAGCTGGAAGACGGCCAGCGTACGCGCCCGAACCCAGCCTGGCGCGACCCGCTGCGCCGACGTGTTGAGTGAGGACAAAACCGTCAGCCAGCACGCGCCGGTCA
>JACVRW010000193.1 GCA_014534235.1 Thermoleophilaceae bacterium
CGTCGAGCGGACTGTCCTCCGCAAGCGCCGCGATCGCCTCCGCGGCCGCCTCCGGCCGGCACAGGTCGAGCGTCAACTGGGCGTCGCCCATCGAGACGAGCCGCCGCTCGGACGCCACCACGACCTCGGCGCCGAGCGCGCGGGCGGCGGTGAGGAAGTCGGCCGCCCGGTAGGTGGCCGTCGGCAGCAGGAGGAGCACACGAGCCACGCGAGTAGCATAGGTCGGGGCCGATGAGCGTCGACGACCAGACCTCCGGCGAGCGGTGGCTCGACATGACCAACGCCGCCTACGACAAGGTCACGGGCTTCCTGCTCCAGGTTGCGGAGCCCGAGCGCCAGGCGATGTGGATCGAGGTGACCGGCACCTCCGCCAACCAGTGGACCTGCAGCATCTCGCTCAAGCCGCTCGAGGCGGCGGCGCCCCACGACGCCATCGTCCGCCACCGGGACCTCGCGATCGTGATCCCCGAGTGCGACTTCGACAAGGTCCGCGGCGCGACGATCGACTGGCTGGACGACCCGTTCGGCACCAGTGGCCTGCGCGTAGACAACCCCAACACACCGAGCCCAGCGATCGGCGCGCCACCGCTCGCCGACCTGAGCGGCGACGTGGCCCAGCGCGTGATCCAGGTGCTTGACCGGCAGGTGAACCCGACGATCGCCGCGCACGGCGGCCGCGCCGAGCTCGTGGCGGTCGAGCAGGGAACCGCCTACCTCAAGCTGGGTGGCGGCTGTCAGGGCTGCGCGATGGCCACCGTCACGCTCAGCCAGGGGATCGAGACGGCCATCATCCAGGCCGTGGCGGAGATCACGAGCGTGGTGGATGTGACCGACCATCAGAGCGGCACGAACCCCTACTTCGAGGCCGCGAAGAAGTAGGACCGCGGGCCGGAGCGGGTCCGTACCGAGCGGGTCCAGCGCGCGCTTCCGCGCGACGTCGATACCTGGGAGGACTTCGCGGCGATGCGTCGCGCATGCCGGAGTCGGCGCAGGACCCGGCCGAGTGGCCTACCCGCCGATGTAGGACATCTCGACCTTGGGCAGGCCGGCTGTCGCGGCCGTGCGCAGCTCCGAGTAGCGGTCCTCGCGCATCCGCCAGATCCCGCCGATCGCCGCGGAAATCTCCGCATCGGAGGCACCGCTGCGCAGCAGCGCGCGCAGGTCGTGGCCTGCGACGGCGAACAGGCAGGTGAACAGCTTGCCCTCGGCCGACAGCCGGGCGCGCGTGCAGCCGCCGCAGAACGGCCGCGTCACCGAGGCGATCACGCCGATCTCGCCGATGCCATCCCCGTAGCGCCAGCGCTCGACCACCTCACCGGGGTAATTCGGCGCGACCGGCTCGAGCGGCATCTCGGCGCCGATCATCGCGACGATCTCCGCCGCCGGCACCACCTCGTCCATCCGCCAGCCGTTGCTGTGGCCGACGTCCATGTACTCGATGAAGCGCACGATGTGGCCGCTGCCACGGAAGTAGCGGGCCATCGACACCACGCTGTCCTCGTTGACGCCACGCTTGACGACCATGTTGATCTTGATCGGCCCGAGCCCCGCCGCGGCGGCGGCCTCGATCCCCGCCAGCACGCGCTCGACCGGGAAGCCGACGTCGTTGACGGCGGCGAACACCTCGTTGTCGAGGCTGTCGAGGCTGACCGTGATCCGGCGCAGCCCGGCGTCCCCGAGCGCCCGCGCCTTGCGCGCCAGCGCCGAGCCGTTGGTGGTCATCGCCAGGTCCCCGAGCCCGGGGATCCGCGCGAGCATCTCGACAAGCCGCTCCACCTCGCGGCGCACGAGCGGCTCGCCGCCGGTCAGGCGGATCTTGCTCACTCCATGGTCACCAACAAAGATCCGCGCGAGGCGCTCGATCTCCTCAAACGTCAAAAGCTCGGCGCGCTCGAGGAACTCGTAGTCGCGCCCGAAGACCTCGCGGGGCATGCAATAGACGCAGCGGAAATTGCAACGATCGGTGACCGAGATCCGCAGATCGCGCAGCGGCCGCGCCAGCGCGTCGGTGACCGTCATCACGATCATTCTCCCACGCCCCCGGCACCGCCGAACAGGCGGCGGCCTCGCGCACATAGTGAACCGCGCGTAGAACAAGTCGATGGCGGCTGCCGCGACCCGGCGCCGACTTGCCTGCCGAGCTCGTCGCGTGCGACGAGAACGGGGACGTCGAGCCGGCGGAGCGTGAGTTCGGCGAACGCGTAGCAACGGTCGAGCTCGCGTAGCTGCGTGAGATCGGCTCGTTTCGTCTCTTCGGCGATTAGGGTCGGCATCCCTAAGGCGGATTGGGCGGACCTGGGCGTCGCAGCAGAGCTAACGCCAAGCGGTGCCCGCGACGCCCGCTCAGGACGACGAACGAGCTGCCCGGTGGACCTCGCCGGCCAGCAGTCAGATGACCCGCTCACCGGCGACAGCAGCACTCGGCACGGGTCCGCCCAGAGGCTCGCCACAGTTCCCCTCGCATGGAACGGAGCAGTGAGCGCTCCGCTGCTGCGTTGTCACGAAGGGAGGAGCGGAGAGCCGTGCTCGGCACGCTTCTCCCAAAGCGCGGACGGAGCAGTGCGGGC
>JACVRW010000167.1 GCA_014534235.1 Thermoleophilaceae bacterium
CCGCTTGGGGCTCTCCCGTCCACCGGCGACCGCGGGCCACAACCGCACCACTGGCCGCCCGTGGGCGCGGGACGACAGGTTCCCACGTTCCACACCGGAGCCCGGACCAAGCTCGCGCCACCTCCATGCCGGACACCGCCTGGCCAATAAGCAGGCACCCGCCAGGCTCACTCCCGGGCTGGGCAGGCCGCCCGGTTTCGATGTCGTCTAACGCAGCTTTCGACACGTCATCAGTGGATCGCTCACGCTCGCCTTCTTGGCCCACACCTGACGCGCTCGCGGCGCGCCTTACTCCCCCGACGCTCACCACCACGGCTCTTGACCGCAGCAGCTCGGGGTGGTTTGCGGTCTCCCCCTGCAGGGCGACCGCGGAGGACCACCAGCCAAACGGCTGGCCCCTCCATCTCCGATGCAGCGCCGCAACAAAACTCCGATCTTCTACATCGACCTCCTCATTGCGTTCGTGGCACACCCTGCCCGGCCGCGTTCTCCCAGAAAGCCCCCGTCCCGGATCGCCCGACCGTAGGGCCAGAACCGGACAGCAGCCCTCCGAGCATGATTTTCATGCCCCGAGAAGCAGGCGTGCGTGAGCGCGCGATCGGCGCCAGCGCCGCTCCCGGTTCCGTCGAGAAGCAGAACTGCTGAGGTTTGCTCCCGCTGGTCGTCCGTCGCGAGAGGACGGCTGATCGTCGTGTGCGCGACTGCTTTTCCTCGATGCGGCGCTCCTGCCGAGACGATCCAGCGGCTCTCCTGCTGCTACCGGCGAGCGACTAG
The DNA here is from genome assembly GCA_014534235.1 of Thermoleophilaceae bacterium. Taxonomy (GTDB): domain Bacteria; phylum Actinomycetota; class Thermoleophilia; order Solirubrobacterales; family Thermoleophilaceae; genus JACVRW01. The sequence continues at coordinate 775 of JACVRW010000167.1, forward strand.
CGATCCGTATGCTGACTCCGCCCGAGGGCGCCGGGGCCGTCGAGCAAGAGAGAGGAGACGACGTGATGACGACCAGCGTCGGGCGAAGGCGGCTGCTCGTGGTCGGCGCGCACGCCGCGGATTTCGTCTGGCGTGCCGGCGGCGTGATCGCCAAGCACACGGCAGCGGGTTGGGAGGCGACAGTGGTCGCGCTCTCGTATGGCGAGTGTGGTGAGTCCGGCGAGCTGTGGCGAGAGGAAGGCCAGACCGTCGAGCGGGTCAAGCGGATCCGCGATGCTGAGGCCCGCGCGGCCGCCGAGGCGGTGGGCGCGTCGTTCGTTCCGTACGACCTCGGCGACTACCCGCTCGAGGTACCGGCCGCCGTGGAGCGGCGGTTGGCGGACCTGATGGTCGAGCTCGCGCCGGCGACCGTGCTGACGCATACCGCCGTCGACCCGTTCAACCCGGACCACCCGGTCGCCCACCGGGCCGTGGCGCGGGCGCGGCTGCTCGCGATGGGTGCAGGCGGCGTGGCCGCCGCCTTCTCGACGATACGCCCGCCAGCGTTGTTCGTCTTCGAGCCTCACCAGCCAGAGGCGTGCGGGTTCGCGCCGGACACGTTCGTCGACGTCACGGCCGTCTGGGAGCGCAAGCAGGCGGCGATGGCGGCGATGGGCTCACAGCGCTACCTCGCCGAGCATTACGCCGAGCGCAACCGCCAGCGCGCGGTGCAGTCGCGCTACGCCGGCACCGACCCCGGCACGCGGTAGGTCGAGGTCTTTCAGCGCCTGACGCCCGAGCTCCGGGAGCTGCTGTGAGCGCCACCGCCATGGCAGCGCTCGGCGTCGCCACCGTCTACGAGGCGAGCGGCCGCGACGGCCTGGTCGACGCCGAACTGGTGCAGGTCGTGCCCGGCAGCCGCGTCGCGGGGCCAGCCCGCACCGTGCTCTGCGGGCAGAACGACAACCTCGGCGTCCAGCAGGCGCTCGCGCACGCCGCAACCGGCGAGGTGCTGGTCGTCACGATGCCGCAGCCGACGCCCGTCGCGCTGGTAGGCGACCTCCTTGCCCTGCAGGCGAACGTCCGGGGCATCGCCGCGATGCTGATCGACGCGGCCGTGCGCGACCGCGACGAGCTCGCCGGCCTGGGCCTCCCGATCTGGGCGCGGTGGATCCGAGCGGCCGGAGCGGACAAGCAATTCCCCGGCAAGCTGGACACGACCGTCGTCGTCGGCGGCCAGCGCATCGCTCCCGGCGACTACGTCGTGATGAACGCCGATGGCGCCGTCGCCGTCGCGAAGGATCGTGTCGCTGACGTTGTCGAGGCGGCACAGCAGCGCCACCACAACGAGGCTGCGATGCGGGAGCGGCTGGCGGCCGGCGAGCCGACGCTGGATCTTCTGGGGCTCCGACGATGATCCCGATGACCGACATCGCCTACGAACGGCCGGATCTCCACGTCGATGGCGTCAGCCTTGAGATCGCCACGGCCCGTCGCGGCGGCGAAGGTGCCCCGATCGTGTTCCTCCACGGTTTCGGCTCGACAAAGTAGGACTACGTCGACCTCGCCTATCACCCCGGCTTCCGCGAGCGCCCGTTCCTCGCCTACGACGCACCCGGCTGCGGCGAGAGCTCATGCGAGGACCTGTCCAAGCTCTCGATCCCGTTCCTCGTGGACACCGCCAAGGCGCTCCTGCGAAAAGCGGGGATCGAGCGGTTCCACCTCGTTGGCCATTCGATGGGGGGTCTGACCGCCCTCCTGCTGGCCCACCAGGACCGGGATCGTGTCCTCAGCTTCGTCGACATCGAGGGCAACGTCGCACCCGAGGACTGCGTGTCATGCGCGAGGCAGGCGTCGACCTGCGCCTGCAAGGCCTCGACGGACTGCCGGTAGGGGAAGGCCAGCGCCTCCTCGATAATCTAGTCCACGGTGCCGGCCGCGTGCGCGCGCGGGGTGTAGAGCCAGGTGAAGAACGCCTCGCAGAGGGCGCGCTCGCTGGGCGCCACCTCGGCCAGCCAGCGCCAGAACTCGACCGGGGAGCGGAACAGTGGTGGTCATGTTGTTGTTCTTGGTTTGTCGGTCTCTGGTGGCTAGCCGACGATGCGGATCGAGCCAGCGTTGCGCTCGATCTGCCGGCGCCCGCGCGTGTCGACGGCCTCGACTTCGATGCGGAGGCGCCGGCCGGCGAGCGAGCGGTCGAGCCGCAGCCCGAGCCGCGCGCCGACGGTCTTGCCGTTGCGCTTGATCCTGCTGGCCCGCCGCACGAGCTGCACGGCGCCCCGGGCGTTGATGCGCCGGCCGCGCGGCCTGATCGCCACGGCTCCGAGCCTTCGGTCCCCGTGGACGAGCCGCAGCTCGACCCGGCGGAGCCGGCGCCAGCTGCGCGGGTGGCGCCAGGACAGCCGCAGGCGGGCGACCTCGCCGGCCTGGGCGCGGAGCGCCCTCGGCGTGAGGGTCAGGCTGCCGACCGGCCCGGTGCTGCTGGCCGGGGGACGGAACAGGATGATCCGCTCGCAGCCGGTGGTCGAGCTCTCGCCGGCGGCGTTGACGATCGCCTCGTCGGGGGTGTCGGCGCCGCAGTCGAGCGTGTCGCGGTCGGCGTCGGAGGCCACGAGGCGGTCGACACCGGCCCGGCCCGACATGAAATCGATCCCCAGGCCGCCGACGATCACGTCTCGCCCGGCGCCGCCGATCAGGATGTCGCTGCCGCTCCCGCCCTCGAGCGACGTGTCGATGGCCAGTCGTAGGGGCGAGGTGTCGAGCTCGTCGCCGAAGCGCGAGCCGACCACGCGCTCGGCGTCGCGGATCTCGTCCTGGTCGCCTGTGCGGCCGTCGCCTGGGCCGTCGCCCACCCGGACGGTCACGAACGCCGTGGAGTCGGCGTAGGAGGCCGTGTCGGAGTCGGCCCCGCCGACGAACAGCACCCTGCTGGGGCCGAAGAGCCCGCCGGAGTAGGTGTCGTTGCCCTGGGCGCCCTCGATCACGACCCGCAGGGTCGAGGCCACCTCTGCCCGGTCGTTCCTGTCGCCCAGCTGCACCGCGATCGCGGTGTTCTGGTCGACCGCGCAGCCCACCTCGGTGCTCGAGAGCGCTTCCAGGCGCTCGTGCTCTCGCTCAGCGGCAGGGCGTCGCGGATCCGCACAAAGGTCGGGCCCTGGTCGGATATCCGGAGCTGGTTGACCTCGCCGGCGGCGGCCGTCACGTTGAGTTGATTCGTGCCAGCGGGCTGGGTGACCACGGCCGCGTCGGCGGCAGCCGGCAGCGCACAGGCGGCTGCGGCGGCAGCCAGGACGCCGGCGAGCAGCGCGCGTCGGGGTCGTCCGCGTGGGCGGACGGGGGTGATGCTGTACACGGGGGCTCGTCCTGATTCGGGACGTGCGGTAGGGGCGGACGGCTTGCGGGCGCATCGGAGCCCGCCCCGGCCACGTCGCGTCCCCGGGCGCGGCGGACTGGGGCTAGCGCTTGCGGGCGCCGCGGCGCATCGGACGCAGGTCGCGCTCAGCCGCCGCCCATCGCGGTGGTGAGGATCACGAGTTCGGCGTCGCGAGGCAGCTCCGTGACGCCTTCATGCCTCGGCCCATCGGCGCGGACGGCAGTGTAGCCGGTACCCAGCTCCCGCTCGAACACCGCCACGGCAGCGTCATACGACCGGCGGTCCGACGCCGCCCATTCGGCGAGCGGTTGGTGCCCGTTCAGCGTTCGACGTACGAGTTTTCCCATTGCTCTAAGTGTGCCAAGAGAAGGAAGCATGGTGCAGCTAGTTGCGACAAGGGATTAGTCAGCGCGCAGCGCGTGTGGCGGGGCCCCCTTCCCGTAAGACTTCGGTGGCGCGAGTTCATTGGGAGAAGAGTCAAGTCCCGGGACGTGGTGTACCGGCATGAGAATTGACCCGGGCCTCTTGCTCGGTCCGTCCGGGGCCGGTCCTAGGTTCGGGGCGTTCCGGGACAGGGGCTTCGGGAGAACGTAGGTCGGGCAGGCCGAGCCTTGTCCTATGGGCCGAGAGCCCGCTGGTGTAACTGGCCGCCCCTGCGACTAGCCCGGGTGCGCCGCGAGCGCGAATCGGTAGGTGTCGTTTGCCCGCCGATCTCCCCTGCCGTGGTTGTCGAACTGTAGGCGACCTGGCCAAGCGCTCCAGGAACGAACCACGTCGCCTCGAGCGGCGTCAGGGAGCAGCGGTCGAGCACGACTAGGCCGACGCCGGTGGCTAGGTACGGATAGCTCTTGTCGCCCACCTGGATGGCTGGGTCATTCCCAGCCCGAGCGTGGGTGTTGAGC
>JACVRW010000141.1 GCA_014534235.1 Thermoleophilaceae bacterium
CGCGTCTCTCAGTATCGCCGCGACTAGCCCGTCCATCACGTCGGCGCGGGCCGCCAGCAGCTGCTCGGGTCCGGCGCCCGCGGGCGCGGCGGAATCCGTGCGCCCGAACCGCGGCCGCAGCTCCGCCCGGAGCTCCCGGATCCGCCGGGCCTCGGCCCCCGCCCGCTCCCGCCGCTCCGCTTCGGCGGCCTCGCGCTTTGTCTCGACGATTCCCGGCCCGAGCGCGACCGCGAGTCCGACAGCGGTGATCAAAACGAGGGCTAGCGCGATCCGCGACCGGCGGCCCATCTTGCCCCAGATCCAGCCGGGCCATTCGGCCAGGCCGGGAAGGGGCTCGTAACGCTCTGGCTGCTGACGACCGACGCCCCGGAGTATCCGGCCGGAGGAGGGCAAGTACAAGCACCGATTCCTTGCGGTGAGCGTAAGCTGAGCTGAACGATGCTCGACCTGCGACGGCTACGGCTTCTTAGCGAGCTCGCTCGGCGCGGCACCATCGCCGAGGTCGCCAGCGTCGTTGGGTACACGCCCTCGGCGGTCTCGCAGTCGCTCGCGCAGCTCGAGCGCGAGGTGGGCGTCGCGCTCCTCGAGCGCGACGGGAGGCGGGTCCGGCTCACGCCCGCCGCGCACGGTCTCGTGGCGCGTACCGCCCGCGTGCTCGCCGAGCTCGACGCCGCCGAGGCCGAGCTGGCGGCCGAGCACGAGACCGTCCGGGGCAGCGTCGTTATCGGTACGTTCCCCAGCGCCGCCGCGGCTCTCGTCGTTCCCGCGGTGGCCGAGCTCTCCGAGCGGCACCCACACCTCTCCTTCTCGATCCGCGAGCACGAGCCCGAGGACGGGATTCCGCTGCTTCGCTCCGGCGAGCTCGACCTGCTCGTGTCCGAGCGCTACGACCACGTCGATCCCGGCCCGACCGGCGGGCTCGAGACGCACTCGCTCACCTCCGAGCCGCTCCTGCTCGTGCTGCCCGCAGGCGATCCGTCGCGCGAGCCGGTGGCGCTCGAGACCCTGAGCGAGGCGCCGTGGATCGCCGGCCTCGCCGGGACGCAGTTCGCCGCGGCCCTCGAGCAGGCGTGCCGCTCGGCCGGGTTCTCCCCGCGCATCGTCCATCGCGCCGACGACGCCGACCTTCTGCAGACGCTCGTCGGCGCTGGGCTGGGGGTGGCCCTGCTGCCGGCGCTCGCCTGCTCAGGATCGGCGGAGGTGCGCTTCGCCGAGGCGATCCCGCCGCCCCCGCGCCGCCACCTGAGCGTCCTCGTCCGGCGCGGAGCTGCGAGCCGCCCCGCGCTCGCGGCGACGCTCGATGCGCTGATCCGCCGGGCGTCCGCGGCACGGCCCGCTTAGCGACCGCGATCCGCTCTGCCAGAATGGAATGCATGCGAGACGCCCTCTCGAACGCCGCCCGCAAGGTGCTCGCCGTCGCCATCCTCTTGGCAGCGGCCTATGTCCTTTTCAAGGTCGTCCTCGGCTTCGTGACGGCGATCGCGTGGATCGCCGTCGTGGTGCTCGCCGTCGTCGGGGTGATCTGGGCGATACGCACGCTGTAGCGGTTTGGAGTTCGTTCTCATCGCGATCGTGTTCGGCCTCGCGACCGGGGCGATCGGCGCGATGAAGGGGAGCTCGTTCCCCATCTGGTTCCTCGTCGGGCTGGCGCTCCCGGGCGTGGGCATCATCGCCGCGCTCTTCATGCGCAGGGAGAGGGAGGAGCCACGGCGGACCTGTCCGGAGTGCGGCAACGTCCTGCCGCTGAGCGACCAGGTATGCATGCGCTGCGGGCATGACCTCGACTTCCCCGACGAGGTGGCCGCCGCCCGCTGACGTCGGGCGATCGGTCAGATATCGCCGCCCAGCCGGTCCTCGACGGAGCGCACCTTGTCGTCGAGGGTCTGCCCGGGGCGGTCGCGCCGCTCGTCGAGCTTGAGGACGGTGTAGACGCGCGGTACCCCCCGCTCGAACGGCACGGCGTGTAGGTCGGCCACGACCCCGAGGATGTCCTCTGTGGAGCCCTCGAGGGAGGTGCCCATGGCGTGCATCCGGAACCTGACCCGCTGCTGGCGGCGGAGGCGGCGCTGGATCTCCGCGATGTACTCGCTGGCGCCGACCTCGGGGCGACCCAATGCCAGCACGGTGAGATCCGCGGTGGCCACGGGGCGAGGATAGTCCGGACGGGGCCTCGTCGCGCCCGCCCGGCGGCCGCAAACCCGCTGGTAGACTGCCGTTCCCCCGGCCCCCCGGCCGTCTCTCTTCGACCCCGGAAGGAGCACCCGCGCGATGCGAGCCGTCGACGCCATCATGGAATGCCTCAAGGCCGAGGGCGTCGAGCACGTATTCGGCATCCCCGGGGGGGCCAACCTGCCGACCTACGACGCGCTCTACGACGCGGGCATCCGGCACGTCCAGTGCCGCCACGAGCAGGGCGCGGGACACGCCGCCGAGGGCTACGCCAAGGCGTCGGGCAAGGTGGGAGTCGCGCTTGCGACAAGCGGCCCGGGCGCGACGAACCTCGTCACCTGCATCGCCGACGCGGTGATGGACAGCGTCCCGACCGTGTTCCTGACGGGGCAGGTGCGCACCGAGCTGATCGGCACCGACGGCTTTCAGGAGGCCGACATCTCGGGGATCACGATGCCGATCGTCAAGCACTCGATCCTGATCCAGGCTCCGCGGGACATTCCGAGGGCGATCCACGAGGCCTTCCACATCGCGCGGACCGGCCGCCCCGGTCCGGTCCTGGTGGACATTCCGCAGGACCTCTCCCGTGCCGACATCCCATACGAGCCGGTCGCGAGCGTTCGCCTGCCCGGGTACCAACCGACGACGGAGGGCAACGCCAAGCAGATCCGGCTGGCCGCAAAGGCGCTCGCCAACTCGCGCCGGCCGGTGATCTACGGCGGCGGCGGGGTCATCAACGCCGACGCGGCCAAGGAGTTCCGGGAGCTCTGCGTATCGGACGTGTTTCCGGTCACCTGCACGCTGATGGGGCTCGGAGCCTTCCCCGCAGACGACGTCCAGTGGCTCGGCATGCTCGGCATGCACGGCACGCGCACGGCGAACTACGCGATGGACGAGGCCGATCTCATCGTCGCTATCGGCGCGCGCTTCGACGATCGCGTCACCGGCAAGCTGACCGAGTTCGCGCCGCGGGCGAAGTTCATCCACATCGACATCGACCCTGCCGAGATCTCGAAGAACGTGCCGGCCCACATCCCGATCGTGGGCGACGCGAAGAGGATCCTCCCCAAGCTGACGGCCGAGTACCGGGCGCTCGGCGCCGACCGGTCGCGGCTGGACGCCTGGTGGCAGCGCATCAGGGGCTGGCAGGAGAAGTACCCGTTGCGCTACGACGACGCCGACGACGGCGAGATCAAGCCGCAGTACATGATCCAGGCGATGTACGAAGCCACGGACGGCCGGGCGATCGTGAGCTCCGACGTGGGTCAGCATCAGATGTGGGCCGCCCAGTACTACGGCTTCACCCGCCCGCGCCAGTGGATCAACTCCGGCGGGCTAGGCACCATGGGGTTCGGCCTGCCGTCGGCGATGGGGGCGAAGGTGGCCCGCCCCGACGAGGACGTGGTCTGCCTCGCCGGGGACGGCTCGCTGATCATGACCGTGCAGGAGCTCGCCACCTGCGTGACGGAGCAGATCCCGGTCAAGGTGTTCCTGATGAACAACGGGTATCTAGGCATGGTCCGCCAGTGGCAGGAGCTCTTCTGGGATCGGCGGTACTCGCACGTCGAGATGGGGGCGAGCCCTGACTGGGTCAAGCTGGCCGACGCCTTCGGCGCGCTCGGCATGCGGGTGACCGACAAGGGCGAGCTGGGCGAGGCCCTCAAGACGGCGCTCTCCGAGGACGGCCCGGTCCTCGTGGACGTGCACGTCACGAAGGAGGAGAACTGCTACCCGATGATTCCCGCGGGCCAGGCCGCGCGGGACATGGTGGGCTGACCATGGGCGAGCCCGGAACCAAGGAGGTCCTGAACCTCGAGGAGCTCCAGGCGAGCGGCGGGGTCCGCACCGGGCGACGGCACGTGCTGTCGATCCTGGTGGAGAACAAGCCCGGTGTGCTCGCCCGCATCGCGGGGCTCTTCGCCCGCCGCGGCTTCAACATCGACTCGCTGGCGGTCGGTCCCACCGACGAAGCGTCGATGTCTCGCATCACGCTCACGGTCGACGGCGCCACGCATCCGATCGACCAGGTGACGAAGCAGCTCCACAAGCTGATTCACGTGATCAAGATCCGCGACCTCGAGCCGGACGAGCGGGTGGCGCGGGAGCTGGCCCTTTTCAAGGTCTCATGCCAGGACGGCGAGTCGCGCGCCCAGGTGATGCAGTTCACCGAGATCTTTCGGGGCAGCGTGGTGGACGTCTCGAAGCGCAGCGTGACCGTCGAGATAACCGGGACCGACGACAAGGTCGAGGCCTTCGAGGACATGGTCCGCCCGTTCGGCCTGATCGAAATGGTGAGGACCGGCGAGGTGGCGGTCGCCCGCGGACGCGGGGCCACCTGAGCGGCCGCGCCGAGACTCGCGACCCCCGATCGGGGACTTCACGGCCCTGCGCCCCGCCATCGTGGAGCGTTGACCCTGCCGCCCTGATCGCCATCATGCTTTGACGCATGCGCGCCCGCCTCGCCCACCCTCCGAACCCGTTCGCGCTCGACGGAGTCAGCGTTGCGCGGCTCGAGGAACGTGTGGCGCGGGCGGTGGCGCTGGCCCGGCGGACGGGCCGTGCGGTTGCCTCAGTCACAGCGGCGGTCCCCGCGGAGCTCGACCTGTCCGCGGCCGTACTGGCCGCCAGGCGGGCGGACGACCGGTTCTTCTGTCTCGAGCAGCCCGACCGGGGCGGTTTCGTGCTTGCGACGCTCGGCGCCACTGCGGTGATCGAGGCGGGCGGGCCGGGCCGGTTCTCGGAGGCGGTCGAGGCGGTGCGGGAACTGGGCCGAGGCACGCTCGCCGACGATCCGGCGGACGACCCGCTCAGACCGCCCGCGGCCGGTCCCGTGTTCGCGGGCGGGTTTGCCTTCGCGGGCGACGGCGGCGGCTCGCCGGAGTGGTCCTCGCTCGCCCCGGCCTCGCTCGTGCTGCCCGAGGTCGCGCTCGCGCGGCAGGGCGGAGAGGCGCGCATGACGCTCTGCGTCGCCGCCGACGGCGACGAGACGGCGCAGGCGCTCGCCGACCGGGCGCTCCGTCGCGTCGAGGAGATCCGGCCGGCCCGGATGCCCCTGCTCGACCCCGATCCCGCCCGGCCGACGCGGCTCTGGAGCGCCGCGCCGCCCACCCACTACGAGCATGCCGTGGAGCGGGCCGTGGAGCGGATCCGCGCCGGCGAGCTCGAGAAGGTGGTGCTCGCCCGGGAGGTCCGTGCCCACGCGGCCCGGCCCCACGAGCCGGCGGCCGTCGTCGGCGCGCTGCGGGACGGGTTCCCGGCCTGCTACTGCTGGTGCGTCGGGACACCGGAGCTCGCGTTCGTCGGCGCGAGCCCCGAGCTGCTCGTGCGACGGGACGGGCACCGGGCCCAGACCGTCGCCCTGGCCGGGACGACGCGGCGGAGCGCCGATCCGGCGGTGGACGACCACCTCGGCGAGCGGCTCCTGCACAGCGCGAAGGAGCGCGAGGAGCAGGCGATCGTCGCCCGGCGGATCGAGCGGGCGCTCGAGCCGGTCAGCCTCTGGGTGGCGGCGGGCGAGGAGCCGGTGCTGATCAAGGTCCAAACCGTGCAGCACCTGGCCACCCCGATCAGGGCCCAGCTCGCCGAGCCGCTGCCGGCGGTCGAGCTCGCCGGGCTACTGCACCCAACCCCGGCTGTCGGGGGCGAGCCGCGAGACGCCGCGCTGCCGCTGATCCCGGCGCTCGAGGGCCTCGACCGCGGCTGGTACGCGGGCGCCATCGGCTGGACCGACCTCTCGGAGGACGGCGAGTTCTGCGTGGCGCTCCGGTGCGCTCTCCTGCGGGGACCGGTCGCTCACCTCTACGCGGGCTGTGGGATAGTGCGCGACTCGCTGGCCGCCGAGGAGCTCGCCGAAACGGAGGTGAAGCTCCAGGCGCTGCTGGCGCTTCTGCTGTAGGGCCGCGCGGGCTCCGAAAGTCGGCTCGGAGCGCCGACGGTTCCCGCTTTTTAGGGCGTTGGCCCTGTGAGAGGATTCCGCGCCACATGGCGACGCGTGCCGGGAGGAGACGGGCGGGCACCCCGTGGCCCGTGCGTGTCGCGGCCATCGGGTTCGTAGTCGCGGCCGTCGTCCTCGTCGCTGTCTTGCTCTTGCGGGGCGGGAGCTACACGGTGACGGGCGAGTTCCTGAGCGGCGGACAGCTGGTCGAGGGTAACCAGGTCAGGGTCGCCGGGGCCAACATCGGCACGGTCGAGGAGGTGCGGATCTCCGAGGACGGCAACGCGCTCGTCCGCTTCACCGTCGACGACGACTACGCGCCGCTGCGGCGCGGGACCCGGGCGATGATCAAGCAGAACTCGCTGTCCGGCATCGCCAACCGCTTCATCGACCTCCACCTCGGCCCGGCGAACGGGGAGGAGATCGAGGACGGTGGCCGCCTCGGGGTCGACGAGACGGAGACCGCGGTGGAGATCGACGAGGTCTTCGGCATCTTCGACCCGAAGACGCGGCGGGCGCTGCAAGACACCATCAAGGGCTCGGCGCAGATGCTGCGCGGCCGCGGGCGCGAGATCAATCGGGCGGTGAGATACCTGAACCCGGCGCTATCGACCGGCGCCCGGCTGTTCCGCGAGCTCTCGCGGGACGAGCCGCTGCTCGAGCGATTCCTGGTCGACTCGGCGCGCTTCGTAAGCGCGCTGGCCCAGCGGCGCGATGACCTGCGGGGACTCGTAGCCGGGGCCAACACGACCTTCCGCGCGCTGGGGGCGCAGCAGCAGGCGCTGGCGGAGGCCGTCGAGCTTCTGCCGCCGTTCATGCGGCGCGCCAACACCACGTTCGTGAACCTGCGCCGGGCGCTCGACGACGTCGCCCCGCTGGTCGACGCCGCGATCCCCGCGGCCCGGCGCCTCGGCCCGTTCCTCGAGGCGGCCCGCGGCTTCATCGCCGACGCCGAGCCCACCGTGCGCGACCTCTCCCGGACGATTCGAAGCCCCGGGGAGGCAGGCGACGCGATCGAGCTGATGAAGAGCTTCCCGCCGCTCGCGCACGTCGCGCTCGA
>JACVRW010000030.1 GCA_014534235.1 Thermoleophilaceae bacterium
CTTCGGGCGAGCGGCGCGAGGAGCTGGCGCGCCGCTTCCTGGCGGCGACGCGCGACGGCGACCTCGAAGGCCTCGAGGCCCTGCTGGCGGAGGACGTCGTGCTCCACGGCGACGGTGGCGGCAAGGTGCCGGCACTCGCGCAGCCCCTCTTCGGCCGCCGCCGGGTGGCTCGCACGCTCGTGAACTGGGCCCGCCAGGCGAGCCGGGTCGGCGGAGTCACGGTCAGGCTCATCGAGGTGAACGGACAGCCGGGCGCCATGTTCCTCGATCCGGACGGGAACCTGATCAGCGTCATGGGGCTCGACATCGCCGCCGGCCAGATCCACGCCGTGAGATCGATCGTCAACCCCGACAAGCTGCAGCACCTCGGCCCCGTCGCCGACCTCGGTGCGCTCTTGCGCCGAGCCGGCTGAACCGCCCCCGCGCTAGCGCGCCTCGGTCGCCAGCGCGACCTGGTCCTCCAGGCCCGAGACCGGGCCCGCCGTGCCCGCCGTGCGCTCGCGCTCGCGGATCTCCAGCCGGCGCGACAGCCTTGACAGCGCCAGGTTCGTGATGACGAACAGGAGGCCGATGAAGACGAACACCTGGAGCAGCGGGGCGGGCACCCCTCCGACGAAGGCGGTGAAGCCGCTCGAGAGGGTGCGGCCGTGGCGCATGACCTCCTCGATCGCGATGATGCTGACGAGGGTCGTGTCCTTGTTAAGCGTTATGAGCTGGGAGACGGTCGCCGGCACCATCCGCCGAAGCCCTTGCGGCAGGATGACGTAGCGGAGCTGCTGGGGATACGAGAGTCCCAGTGATGCGGCCGCCTCGCCCTGTCCGCGGTCGAGCGAGAGAATGCCCGCGCGCATGATCTCGGCGATAACCGCCGAGTTGTAGAGCACGAGACCGAGGATCCCCGCGAACACCCGGCCGGACTGCAGCGCCTCGGGGAAGAAGCTCGGGACGACGCTCTCGTAGGCGTCCTTCCACGGCTCCGGGAGAGCAAGAGCGAGGTACAGGATGATGAAGATCAGGGGGAGGTTGCGCCAGACGTCGACCCAGACGCCGGCCGCCACGCCTAGCGGCCGCAGCTTCGACAGCCGGGCGAGCGCCAGCACCAGCCCGCAGGCCAGCGAGAAGACGATCGCGATGGCGGCTATCTCGACGTTGACCAGGAAGCCCTCGAGCAGGAAGCGAAGGTTGTTGCCGGAGGTCAGCCACTCCCAGTTGCTCGGGTCGAAGAGGTAGCCCACGCCTACCTCACCTGCGGATCGCGTAGCGGGCCTCGAGGCGGCGCACGGCCAGCGTGGCGAGCCCCGTCAGGAGCAGATAGCCCGCCGCCGCCCAGAAGAAGCTCTCGTTCGTGGCGAAAGTCCGCGAGTTGACGAGCCTCGCCTGGTGGAGGAGATCCGGCAACGCCAGCAGCGACACGCCGATGATGGCGGAGTTCTTGATCATCGCGATCGTGAGGCTCCCCAGGTGCGGGATCACCGTCCTGAAGGCCTGCGGCAGCACCACGTAGCGGAGCGTCCGCGGGTAGTCGAGCCCCAGCGAGAGCGAGGCCTCGATCTGGCCGCGGCCCACCGCGAAGACGCCGGAGCGAAGCGCCTCCGCTACGTAGGCGGCGGTGTAGAGGCCGAGGCTGGCCGTCCCTGCCACCCATGGGTCGATGGGCACACCTGCACGCCGCAGCCCGGCGAATGAGACGAAAAGCAGCACGAGCAGCGGGGTGTTGCGGAACGTCTCCACGAACACGCCGCCGATCCAGTTCAGCGGCCCCAGCGGCGCGACCCTGAGCGCCGCCACGAGCGTGCCGACGACCATCGCGATCACGAACGAGAACGCGACGAGACGGATGGTCACCCAGAGGCCGGAGCTGAACTCCGGTAGGTGCTCGCTGAGTACCTCCCAGAGCTCAGCCACGGCTGGGACCCCTCCGGAGCCCGGCTAGGCGCCGAGCTCGAGCGCCTGCTGCAGCGTCATCGTCGGGGGTTGCTCCCGCTTTCCGAGGTGACGGCCGACCCACTTGTGGTAGGTGCTCTCCCAGCGGCCGTCCTCCTCGGCCTGCTTCAACACGCTGTTGACGAAGCGCTGGACCTGCTTCTCGCCCTGCTTGATGCCCACGCCGTAGGGCTCGATCGTCAGCGGCTTGCCGACCATCGTGAGGCTGTCGTCCTGGATGATCATCCCGGTGAGGATCACGTCATCCGTGGAGATCGCGTCTATGGCCTCGTTCTGGAGCAGCTCGAGGCACTCGGAGTAGGTGTCGACCAGCTTGAGGTCGGCGTCCGGGGCGCGCTCGCGGATCGTCTCCTCGTACGTGGAGCCGAGCGCGGTACACACGCTCTTCCCGTTCAGGTCCTGGAGCCCTTTGATGTCCGAGCCCTTCGGCACGAGGATGCGGCCCCGCGCGATGTAGTACGGCTCCGAGAAGTCGATCTCCTGGTCGCGCTCGGCGTTGATCGTCATCGTCGAGAGGATCAGGTCGACCGTGCCCTTCTCGAGGAACGGGATGCGGTTGTCGGAGATGGCCTCGATGAACTTCGGCTCGACGCCCAACCCCTCGGCGATGTACCTGCCCATGTCGACGTCGAAGCCCTCGACCTCCCCAGTCTGGGGGTTCTTGAAGCCGAACGGCGGGACGTCGTACTTCACCCCGATCGTGATCTCCCCACGCCTTTGGATCTTGCCGAGCGTGCTGTCGGCGGGGAACTGTCTCGCCTCGCCGGCGGGCTGGGCACCGTCCTCCGCCTCCTCGTCGTCGTCCCCACACCCCGTGACGACCAGTGCGCCGAGGACGAGTGCAAGCGCGGTCAGCAGCCGTATGAGCCTGGTCCGTTTCATTCCTCTTCTCCTGGTGTCAGTGGTGGATGATCTTGTCGACGAACTCCCTGGCCCGCGGGCTCTGCGCCGCCCGGAAGAACTCGTCGGGCGGTCCCTGTTCCACGATCTCGCCGTTGTCGATGAAGACGATGCGGTCGCAGACCTCGCGGGCGAAGCCCATCTCGTGCGTGACAACGACCATCGTCATGCCCTCGCGGGCCAGGTCGCGCATGACGTCGAGTACTTCCCGAATCATCTCGGGGTCGAGCGCTGAGGTTGGCTCGTCGAACAGCATCAGCTTCGGCTCCATCGCAAGCGCGCGAGCGATCGCGACGCGCTGCTGCTGCCCGCCGGAGAGGTCGGCCGGGTAGTCGTCCGTCTTCTCGGGGATGCCCACCCGCTCGAGCAGCGCCCGCGCCCGCCGGTCGGCCTCCTCCCGCGGCACCCCCTTGGCCTTGACCGGTCCGAGCACGATGTTGTCCAGCACGGTCATGTGGGGAAACAGGTTGAACTGCTGGAAGACCATCACAATCTCCGTACGGAGGCTTGCGAGGGCCTTGCCCGAGTAGTCGATCGGCCGTCCCTCGAATCGGATCTCTCCGGAGTCGATCGGCTCGAGGCCGTTGATGCACCGCAGGAGCGTCGACTTGCCTGAGCCGGACGGCCCGGCGATCACGAGCGCTGCGCCCCGTTCGATCTCGAGGTTGATGCCGGTGAGCACGACGTTGTCGCCGAAGCTCTTCCGGACGTCGCGCAGCTCGACGAGCGGGCGCGCGAGGGTGGCTATCCCGCTCCGAGCGGCGTCTAGCTCGTCGGCTGGGCCCTGGGGACCGCCCATTCCGCGACGTTCTTGCCCGTCGCCAGCGACCGGAAACGACATCCTCGGCCGAGCTGCCCGAGCCCCTTGCGTAGCCTGGGAGCGATGAGCGACACCTTCACCATCGGCGGCGATCTCGAGGTGCGCCGGCTGGGGTTCGGGGCCATGCGCCTGACGGGGCCCGGCATCTGGGGTCCACCCAGCGATCCGCAGGCGGCACGAGCGGTCCTGCGCCGGGTCGTCGAGCTCGGCGTGAACCTGGTCGACACCGCAGATTCCTACGGACCCGAGGTGAGCGAGAACCTGATCGCCGAGGCCCTGTATCCGTATCCCGACGGCCTTGTCATCGCCACGAAGGGCGGCCTCCGCCGCACCGGCCCGGGGCGCTGGCCGCGCGACGCCCGGCCGGAGCGGCTAAAGGAATGTTGTGAGGGCAGCCTGCGGCGGCTGAGGCTCGACCGCATCGACCTCTATCAGCTGCACTCGCCCGACCCGAACGTGCCGCTCGAGGACTCGCTCGGCGCTCTGAAGGAGCTACAGGACGAGGGCAGGGTCCGCCACATCGGCGTCTCGAACGTCTCGCTCGGCGAGTTCGAGCGCGCGCGCCAAGTCGTGGAGGTAGTGACGGTCCAGAACCGCTACAACGTCGCCGACCGGCATTCAGAGGACGTGCTCGAGGCCTGCGAGCGCGACGGGATCGGGTTCATCCCCTGGTTCCCGCTGGCCACGGGCGATCTGGCCAGGCCCGGGGGGCCGCTCGACGAGGTGGCCCGCGCCCACGATGCTAGTCCCGGCCAGGTCGCGCTCGCCTGGCTCTTGGCGCGCTCGCCGGTGATGCTGCCCATCCCGGGCACCTCGTCGATCGAGCACCTCGAGGAGGACGTCGCGGCGGCGGATCTGCGTCTCTCGGACGATGAGGTCGACCTGATTGGCGAGGCCGCATGGGGTAAGAGCCGCGCATGACGACACCTCTTCGCCCTACGAGCCTCGATCACGTGGCGCTCTGGGTGGAGGACCGCGCGCCGCTCAGCGCCTTCCTCTGCGACCACCTCGGCATGCATGTGATCGAGGAGACGGCGTCGTTCACGCTCGTGGGGGTCGACGCGAAGCTCGGCAAGCTCACGCTGTTCGAGGCGGACGGGCCCCGCGGCCCGGGTGTGCTCGAGCGGGTGGTCCTCCGGGTCGGTGACGTCGAGGCCGTCGCCGGGACGCTTCCAGTCGACGTCGAGCGCGAGGCCGGCGGCGTCGTCTTCACCGCGCCCGAGGGCCTGCGGCTGGGCCTGGTCGAGGCGCAGGGCGTTGACTTCGATCTCGACCACGTCGTGCTGCGGCTGCCCGACGCGGAGGGCGCCGCCCGCGAGTTCTCCGAGATGGGGTTCGATCGCCGCGAGGGACGGGTTGTGGTGGCGGACAGGTACGTGTGCCTCGTCGAGGGCCGGCGGGACGACGGGAGCCGACCGCTGCTCAACCATCTCGCGCTGCTCGTGGACTCCGCGCGCGAGGCCCAGGAGCAGGCGGAGGCGCGCGGGCTCGAGATCGAGGAGACCAAGGACGCGCCGAACACGCTCGCGGTCTTCGTGCGCGGCCCGGGCGGGGTGCGGGTCGAGTACGTCGAGCACAAGCCGGGCTTCGCTCTCGTCTAACGCCGTGCCGGATGTCGTCGTCGCTGGGGCCGGGATGGCCGGCCTCGTCGCGGCAGCTGAGGCACGCCGGCTGGGCGCGGCGCCGCTCGTCTTCGAGAAGCGGCGTCTCCCCGGCGGGTCGATGCGCCTGTCGAGCGGGGTCATCTGGCGCCATCGCGAGTTCGACCGCTTCCGCGCCGAGTGCCCGGACGGAGATGAGCGGCTCCAGCGCAGGGTCTTCGAGCGCCTCGACGCCGACCTGCGCTGGCTCGCCGACCTGGGCGCGCCGGTGACGGCGCAGGAGACGGGCAACCCCCTGACGACCGGGATGCGGTTTGACCCGGCCGCCCTGACCGAGGCGCTCACCGTGGCCGCGGGTGGGCTGGCCGCTCCCGGCCGGGCGGGTGTCGTCTGCGGGAGCGCCGTCCCGGAGCCGCCCGGCGACGCGCCACTCATCCTGGCGACCGGCGGCTTCGCCGCCAGCCGCACCCTGCTGCGAGAGCACGTCACTCCGGAGGCGGAGCACGTTCTGCTGCGCACCGCCCGCGGCAGCACGGGCGACGGCCTGCGGCTCGCCCTCGACGCCGGGGGCTCCACGAGCGCCGGTCTCGACGAGGTCTACGGGCGCGCGATGCCCGCGCCGCCCGCCCGCGTGGCCCCCGAGGACTTCGTGCGGCTGTCGCAGCTCTACGCGCGCCACGCGGAGGTCGAAAACGAGCTTGGCGCGCGGTTCCGGACCGCGACCTGGTCCGAGATCGACGTGGCGCAGTGGGCCGCGCGGCAGCCGCGCGCGCGGGCCTGGATGCGCGTGCCGGTGGCACGGCTCCGCGAGCGCGTACGCGGCCGGACCGTCGGTGAGATGATCGAGGCGGCCGCCGCGGCCGGCGCGCCCGTCCGCCGCGAGCCCGAGCATGTCACCGTGGAGACCGTGGCCGGCATCACCACGACGCTCGGCGGTCTGCTGGTGGACGAGCACGCGCGCGCGGCGCCGGGCATCTTCGCCTGCGGTGCGGATGCCGGCGGCATTGCGACCGGCGGCTACGCCAGCGGCCTCGCGGCGGCGCTCGCGTTCGGTCGGATCGCGGCGCGGGCGGCGTTGGGCGAGGCGCCGTGACGGACGCGGCCCCCGCCCCGGATCGCCACTCGTTCGGCCGCGGGGAACCGCTCTCCGTCGGGCTCGAGGAGGAGGTGCTCCTGGTAGATCCCGACACGCTCCGGCTCGCCCACGTGGCGGACCGCATCTTGCCGCGCATCGGGCTTCCCTCCGGCAGGGCGGACCACGAGGCGTTCCTCGCCCAGCTCGAGCTCCGCTCCGAGCCGTGCGGCTCCGCCGCCGAGGCCGTCGCGCAGCTCGGCGAGGGACGCCGAGCGGCGCGGGCCGCCGGCGCGACGCTGATGGCGACCGGCCTCCACCCCGACGCCGACTACGGGGACGTTGAGCTCGTGCGTTCCGAGCGCTACGCGCGGGTTGAGGATCAGATGCGCGGGCTCATCCGGCGCACGCCCGAGGCGGCGCTCCACGTGCACGTGGGGGTTCCCGACCCGGAGACGGCGGTGGCCGTCCTAATGGGACTGCGCGAGGCGCTGCCGCTCCTCCACGGATTGGGTGCGAGCTCGCCGTTCTGGTTCGGCATCGACTCGGGCCTCTCGAGCGCGCGCGCCGCGGTGATCCGCGCGTACCCCGGCCGGGGAGTGCCGCCGCCGCTTTCGAGCTGGGACCACTACCTCGAGGCGCTCGAGGCGATCCGCGTGGGCGGCGGTCCGGGCGACCCCACGATGGTCTGGTGGGACGCCCGCCTCCAGCCGCGGCTCGGCACGGTGGAGCTCCGTGAGGTCGACGTCCAGTCGAGGCTCGATTCGGCGGCCGGAATCGCGTCGCTGACCAGGGCGCTGGCGCACCGCAGCGTCGAGTCGCGGCCACGCGAGCTCGCCCCGGAGCAGGCCCTCCACTGGTCGAGCTTCCGCGCCGCCCGGGACGGCCTCGACGCGGAGATCCTCCACCGCGGCCGGCTGACGCCGCTACGAGAGGCGGCGCGGGCCACGCTGGCGGAGCTCGGCGGCGAGGATCCGGCCCTCGAGGAGATCGAGCGGATCATCGCGGAGGGCGGGGGTGCGGCCCGGCAGCGCGCCGCTTATGCAAGCGGCGACATGCCGGGCCTGCTCGACTTCCTGGTCGAAGAGACCGCACGAGTCCCGGGGCGCTAGGGCCCGGCCCGCGCGGGCGCGACGAGGCTACGCCGCGTCGCGCAGGGCGGCGACCGCCTCGTCGTTCGCGAGCCGCCGCAGGGCGCGGTCCTCGAGCTGGCGCACGCGCTCGCTCGAGAGCCCGAGGCGGCGGCCGGTCTCGCGCAGCGCATGCGGCTCCTCGCGGTCGAGCCCGAAGCGCAGCGTGATGACGCTTCGCTCGGCCTCCGGCAGGGTGCCCACGGCGCTCCGGAGCCTCTCCCCATCCAGATCCGAGGCGACCTCGTCCTCGACGGAAGGTCCTTCGCGGGCGATCAGGTCACCGAGCTCGGTCTCGCCGTCCTCGCCCACGCCCTGGTTGAGGCTCGTCGGGCCGCGATCGGCGCGCCGGATGTCGGCCACCTCGTCGAGCGGCAGCTCGACGGCCGCCGCGATCTCCTCCTCGGTCGGCTGGCGGCCGAGCTCGACAGCGAGCTTGCGCTCGGCGTCCTGGATCTTCCGCGCCCGGGCGACGATGTGGACCGGCAGGCGCACCGTGCGTCCCGAGTTCGCGAGCCCGCGGCCGATGGCCTGGCGGATCCAGAGCGTCCCGTACGTGGAGAACTTGAAGCCCTTGCGCCAGTCGAACTTCTCAACCGCGCGGATCAGGCCGAGCATGCCCTCCTGGATCAGGTCGGAGAGCGGGAGGCCCTGGCCCTGGTACTTGCGCGCGACCGAGATCACGAGACGCAAGTTGGCATTGATCATGCGCTCCTTGGCCGCGAGGTCGCCGCGCTCGATGCGCTTCGCGAGCTCGACCTCCTCCTCGGCCGTGAGCAGGGGGTGACGCCGCGCCTCGTTGAAGAAGAGCTGGAGGGAATCCTCGAGCTCCGGCGCGGTGTCGTTTCGGCTTTCCGGCGCCTGCGCCGGACGAATCAGCGTGTCCTGAAGCGTGGTTGCTCCTTCGTTTGATAGTTCGACGTCCATCGAAAGTATACATGATCCGGTTTTGCCGGTTACGCCCGCTGACCGCTTGAGGGCAGGGCGCCACGAGCATCGCTCGTCGGGCGGGGCCGGTCGGATCGACTCACTCTCTTGTGCCCGGATCCTTGCTTACCAATCGTAAGAGTGGCAAGGCGCCGACGGCGGCCAGGGAGCGCAGAGCGACGCCTGGCGACGGTCGCCGCCGCCCCACGGTGTGGCACGCGTGGCGTTAGGGTAGGAACCCGCAGGAGATCTCTCGGCGAAGGAGGCCACGCGATGGAGGCGACCGCTCCGGACCGCGACACGGTGCGCAAGCTCTCCGAGCTGCGACTCGACCGGCCGGTGGTGCTCAGCCTCTACCTCGACCTGAATCCGACCGAGTTCGCGACGCCACCGGCGCGGGCCACCGCCGTCCGCTCGCTCCTCGACGACGCCGAGCGGAAGGTGAAGGAGCGGCACACGCTTCCCCACGGCGATCGTATGGCCCTCGAGGCGTCGCTCCGGCGGGCTCGGTCGTTCCTCGAGCGCCGGCTTCCCACGGACGCCGCGCATGCGGTGGCCGTATTCGCGAGTGAGCCAGTCGACCTGTTCGCGGCGCTCAAGCTTCCGCGCTCTGTACGCAATCGGGTCGCGATCGCGCGCTCGCCGCTGGTCGGGCCGCTGGCTCGGCTGGAGCGGACCGAGCGCTGGTGCGTCGCGCTCGTGAGCCGCCGCGACGCGCGGATCTTCCGCGGCTCGCCCGACGGGCTGCGCGAGATCGGGCAGATCCACGACACGGTCTTCGGTCAGCACGATCAGGGTGGCTGGTCCCAGGCCCGCTACCAGCGCGGGATCGAGAAGGAAAAGGCGGACCACCTCAAGCACACGGCCGACGCGCTGCTACGGCACTACAAGCGACGCCCGTTCCAGAGGCTCGTCACGGGTGGTCCGCGAGAGGTCGTCGCGGACTTCGAGTCGAAGCTGCATGGCTACCTCAAAGAGCGCCTGGTCGGGCGCATCGAGGTCGACGTGGACACGGCCACGCCGGATCAGGTGCTTCAGGCAGCCCAGCCGCGGTTCGACGAGCTCGAGCGGGAGCGAGAGTCCGAGGCGCTCGAGCGCCTGGGCGAGCGCGGCGCGTGCGGACCGGCGGAGGTGCTGTGGGCTCTCAACGAGCGGCGGGTGGAGACGCTCCTGCTCGACGAGCAGTTCTCGGCGCCCGGGAGGCAGTGTCCGGAGTGCGGCTGGCTCGGTCCGGCGGAGGAAGGCCGCTGCCCGGTGGATGGGACGGAGCTCATCCTGCTCGAGGACCTGACCGACGCCGCGATCGAGGTCGCCGTTCAGCAGTCGGCCGGCCTGCTCGCGGTGCGTCATGACAGGGATGCACTGCGTGGCTACGGCGGGATCGCGGCCGTACTGAGGTTCTAAGGGCGCGGATACCGGGAAGCACCACACGGAGGCGATAGAGATCGCCGCCCCTGGCGCGGCCAGGACGGCGGATGGAAAGGAGCGTCCGATGCTGAAGCTGATCCTCGGCGCCGCGGCCGGCTTCGCCGCGGCGTGGTTCCTCGACCCGAACGACGGCGCGCGCCGCCGGGGCGTCGCGCGCGACAAGGCCCTCAAGTACGCGCGCCAGGGCAAGGACCAGGCCGTCCGCAGGGCCGACTACGCCGCCGGGCGGCTCAAGGGCGCGGCACGCGAGGCGGCCCCCGTCGGCGGTCGCGAGGACGCCGGCGAGCGGCTGAACGACCCCGCGCTCCGGGCCAAGGTCGAGACGGAGATCTTCCGCGAGCCCGACGCCCCGAAGGACAAGGTGTCCGTCAACGTCGAGAACGGCGTCGTCTACCTCCGTGGCGAGCTCGAGGACCGGGCGGAGATCGTACGTCTCGGCGAGGCGGCCGGGAAGGTCGAGGGGGTCCGCGGCGTCGATAACCTCCTCCACACGCCGGGCGAGCCGGCTCCGATGAAGCAGGAGAGCCCGCAGGGCGCCGGGTCGGTCGGCAGCTGATCCCGCTCTAACCGCGTCCGGTAGGCGTGGGCGCCTGAGCGTCGCCCGCGTCGGCCACCTGATCGAACGCGGAACGCAGGGCGTCCCGAAGCGCGCGCTTGTGCTCGAGCGGCAGGGCGGCGATCTCCGCCGGCGGCCGGCTCATCTGCCGCCAGGCGATCTCGCGCAATCGAGCGCCCTCATCGGTGAGCGAGAGGAGCTTTACGCGGCGGTCCTGTGCGGCGGGACGCCGCTCGATCAGCCCCCGCGACTCGAGCCGGTCCACGATCCCGGTCACGTTCGAGGCGTCGCAGAACAGCCGGCCGGCGAGCGAGCTCATCGGCAGTTCCACGCCCGGCTCCAGCAGGCGCAGCGCGTGGAGCTGCGCCGGGGACAGGCCTAGCTCCTGCGCCAACGCCAGGAACCGCGGCTTGTGCGCTTGCATGATCCGCCACAGGAGCTCCCATGCCTCCTGCGCGGGGTCCTTGGGCGACGCCATGATCGAGCCGCATAATAGTCGAGCCGCTCGATTGTTGCCAACCTCAAACATTTGCTACGGTGCCCGGGGATGAGCACCGCCGCGATCGAGATCCACGACCTAGTCCGAGAGTTCAAGAAGGGCCCACGCGCGGTCGACGGGATCGACCTGCGCGTGGAGTCGGGAGAGGTCTACGGGTTCCTGGGGCCGAACGGCGCCGGCAAGTCGACCACCGTGCACATGCTCACCACGCTGCTACCGCCCACTTCGGGGACGGCCCGGGTCGCGGGTCACGACGTGGTGAAGGAGGGGGCCGCGGTTCGCGCCGCCATCGGGGCTGCCCTGCAGGAGGCGGCGCTCGACCCCTTCCTGACGGGCCGCGAGCACATGAAGCTCCAGACCGCGCTCCACGGCATGCGCGGTGAGGACGGACGTCGACGCGGCGACTCGCTGCTCGAGCGGGTCGGCCTGACCGACGCCGCCGATCGCAAGGTGCGCGGCTACTCGGGCGGGATGAAGCGCCGGCTGGACCTCGCGCTCGCCCTCGTGCACCGGCCCCGCATTCTGTTCCTCGACGAGCCCACCACCGGCCTCGACCCGCAGAGCCGCAGCGCCCTCTGGGCCGAGGTGCAGCGCCTCGCGTCCGATCGAGGCGTGACGGTTTTCCTCACGACGCAGTACCTCGAGGAGGCCGACGTGCTGGCGGACCGGGTCGGGATCATCGACCACGGGCGGATCGTCGCCGAAGGCACGCCCGACGCGCTCAAGGCCGAGATCGGCCGCCCGAGCGTGGAGGCGATCCCGGCGGACCCCGCCAACCTGCCGCGGACGAAGGAGGTGCTCGCGCGCTTCGGCGAGGCGGTGGCCGCCTCGCCGAAGGGGGCCGCGGTTCGGCTCTCCCGCGGCGAGGCACAGCTCGCGGAGGTCGTGCGCGCGCTCGACGCGCAGGAGATCGCCGTGGAGCACCTCCAACTGCACGCTCCGACTCTCGACGACGTCTTCCTCGCGAAGACGGGCCGCTCGCTCGAAGGGGCCGGCGACGGGGCACCGGAGCATGCGGCCGAGGCGGCGCCGTCCGAGGCGACCTCCCCCCGGTTGGTGCGCCAGGAGGCATGAGCCGCTCCGCGCTCGCGCTCCAGGTCGGGGTGGTGGCCCGACGCTCGGTGGTGAGGACTCTCCGCCAGCCGGCCATGGTCGTTCCGGCGCTCTTGTTCCCGCTGATGCTGCTGTCGATCAACAGCAGCGGGCTCGACTCGGCGACCGAGCTCCCCGGCTTCCCCACCGACTCGTACTTCGAGTTCGCCCTTGCGATCGCGTTCGTCCAGGGTGCGCTGTTCTCGGCCAACAGCGCCGGCACGAACGTCTCGAGCGACATCGAGAGCGGCTTCCTCGCCCGCCTCTCCTTGACGCCGCTGCGGCGGGTAGCCCTGCTGCTCGGCCAGCTCGCGGGCATCCTCGCGCTCGGGCTGATCCAGGCGCTCACGTTCCTCGGGGTGGGGATCCTCTTCGGCGCGGGCATCGCGGCGGGCGTCGCGGGCGCGCTCGTGATCGTCTCCCTCTCGCTCCTCATCTCGCTCGGCTTCGGCTGCATCGGGGCGTTCGTAGCGCTCCGCACGGGCTCCGGCGAGGCGGTCCAGGGCGCTTTTCCGCTGCTCTTCGCCGCTCTCTTCCTGTCCTCGATGGCGCTGCCGCGCGACCTGATCGAGACCGACTGGTTCCGCACGGTAGCCGACTGGAACCCGGTGTCCTACATGCTCGAGGGGATCCGCTCGCTCGTGATCACGGGCTGGGACGGCGAGGCGCTCGCGCTCGGCTTCGCCTGCGCGGGCGGGCTGGCTGCGCTAGCGCTCGCGGCGACGTCGTCGGCGCTGCGGACGAGGATGGCGCGGGCGTGAGCCGCGCGAGCTTCGGGTCGGTGGCGCTGGCGGTCGGCTGGCGCAGCGTGCACAACTACTTCAGGAACCCGGCGATGTTCGTCCCCGGGCTGATGTTCCCGCTGTTCTTCTTCACGGCCTTCGCGGGAGGCCTGTCGCGGGTCGACTCGGTGCCTGGCTTCGACTACGAGGCGGGGTACACGGCGTTCGTCTACGGCTTCGTGCTGCTGCAGGCCTCGGCGTTCGGCGGCATCTTCACGGGCTTCGCGATCGCGCGCGACTTCGAGTCGGGCTTCTCGCGCCGGATGATGCTGGCCGCCCCGCGGCGCAGCGCGATAGTCGCGGGCTACTGGATCCCCGCGCTCACCCGCGCCGCGTTCAACGTCGCGATGATCACGGTGATCGCGCTCGCCGCGGGACTCGAAATCCTGGGCGGCGGTCTTGACCTCCTCGGGCTGTACACCCTCGCCCTGCTCGTAAACGCCGCCGCGATGCTGTTCGGGAGCGGCGTGGCCATGCGCCTTCGCACCATGCAGGCGGGCCCCGCCATGCAGGTCCCGGCCTTCCTCGCGCTGTTCCTCGCGCCGGTCTGGGTGCCGTACGACCTGCTCGTCGGCTGGGTGCACGCCGCCGCCACCGTCAACCCGATCACGCTCGTGCTCGAGGCTGGGCGGGGGTTCATAGCGGGCGACCCGGTGAAGGTGCTGCCCGCCTTCGCCGTCACGCTCGCTCTCGCCGCGCTCACGGTGCTCTGGGCGCGCGGCGGCCTGCGGAGCGCGGAGCGCGCCGGCTGACCCGCCCCGCGGGCGCGGACGCGCTATAGGCTGCGGCTGTGCCGGACGAGGTCAACGAGGTCGTCGAGGGCGTCGGCTACGCGGTCGCCAACATCGACGCCCTTGCGGAAGGCCCCGGCTTCCGGAAGATCCGCCGGGCGCTCGGGGTCACCGCCTTCGGCGTCAACGCGATCGAGCTTCCGCCGGGCTACGAGACCGGCCGCCACTATCACGATCGGCAGGAGGAGCTCTACTTCGTCCATCGCGGGCGGATCGAGATGACGTTCAACGACGAATCCACCCACGTGCTCGGCCCCGGCGGCGCCGCGCGGGTGGATCCCGCC
The DNA here is from genome assembly GCA_014534235.1 of Thermoleophilaceae bacterium. Taxonomy (GTDB): domain Bacteria; phylum Actinomycetota; class Thermoleophilia; order Solirubrobacterales; family Thermoleophilaceae; genus JACVRW01. The sequence goes on from JACVRW010000030.1 coordinate 13,827, forward strand.
ACCGTCCGCAAGGTCAAGAACGTCGCCGACGAGCGGGCCGTCTACCTGGTCGTGGGCGGCAAGGGCGGCTACGTCGGCCGCGACGGCAGGCTGCCCGAGGGCGAGACGAGCCGCTTCGGGCCGTCCGCGTCCGCCTGAGGGCTCATCCCGCGTCGGCCGTTTGCACATCCTGCCGGCGGGTAGAGTCGTAGGCATGTGGGGCATTTCTTCCATCGTCGGCGCCTTTGGGCTCGCCCTTATCGCCATGTCGTTCGCGTTCGCGGGCGGCGCCGTCATCGTGGTAATTCCCGTCGTCCTCGTGGCGCTCGCCGCGACCGGGTTCATCGACATGAATCGCCGGCGCAAGCAGGCGCAGCGCATCCACGACCACCGCGAGCAGGCGAAGACCGAGCAGGTCGAGTTCACGGAGGACGACCAGCGCACGCTCGTCTCTGAGTAGCTCCCCATGCGGCCGGTGCGGATCGGCTGCTCGGGCTGGAACTACGACGACTGGCGCGGGCGACTCTATCCGGAGGGGCTCGGCAAGGCGCGCTGGCTTGGCCGCTACGCGGAGGTATTCGACACCGTGGAGGTCAACTCGACCTTCTACCGGCTGGCCTCGCGCAACGCGGTCCAGCGCTGGGTCGAGCAGACCCCGCCCGACTTCCTCTTCGCCGCCAAGGCCAGCCGGTACCTGACCCACATTCGCCGCCTACGCGACCTCGAGCAGGGGATCGAGCGCTACTACGAGCGGATCGAGCCGCTGGTGCGCTCGGGCAAGCTCGGACCGATCGTGTGGCAGCTCCCGGCGAACTTCCGGCGCGACGACGAGGTGCTGGCCGGTGCGCTGGCAGTGCTGCCGCCCGGGCGCCACTGCTTCGAGTTTCGTCACGAGAGCTGGTTCAAGCCGCACGTCTACGAGCTGCTCCGTGGGAGCGGAGCGGCGCTCGTGATCGGCGACCACCCGAAGTGGCCGTTTCAGGCGCGCAAGCTGACCTGCGACTGGACGCTCGTCCGTCTGCACCACGGGCGGCGGGGCCGGCGCGGCAACTACTCGGAGCGCGAGCTCGACGAGTGGGCGCGGCGGATCGCGCAGTGGCGGCGCCGCGCCGAGGTCCTCGTCTACTTCAACAACGACTGGGAGGGGTTCGCCGTCGACAACGCTCGATCGCTCAAGCGGCGGCTGCAGCCGTCTCGAGCCGGGTCAGCGCCCGTCGCAGGAGGCGGGATACGTGCATCTGGGAGTAGCCGATCTGCTCGCCGATCTCGCGCTGGGTCAGGTCGTGCATGAAGCGCAGCTCGAGGACCTGGCGCTCGACCCCCGGCAGGGCGCGCCAGGTGCTGGCGATAGCGTCGCGGCTCTCCACCAGCTCGTAGGCGGAGTCCTCGTCGCCCAGCAGATCCACGAGCGTGGCCGACTCCTCGTCGTCCCGCGCGGCCGGCGCGTTGAGGGACGTGGTCTCGTAGCTCGCGGCCGCCTCGCTCGCCTCGAGCACCTCCTCGGCCGAGCAGCCCAGGGCGGTGGCCACCTCCCGCACCTTCGGTGAGCGGCCGAGCCTCTTCGACAGCGACTCAGACTGCCGGTTGACGGCCATCGCTCTCTCCTGCAGGTCGCGCGGCACGTGCAGCGCCCAGCCCTTGTCGCGGAAGTGGCGCTTCAGCTCCCCGAGGATGGTGGGCGCCGCATAGCTCGTGAACTTCGTGCCGCGCCCGGGCTCGAAGCGATCGATGGCCTTGATCAGCCCGAGGCACGCGACCTGCAACAGGTCGTCGTAGGGCTCGTCGGTGTACGTGTAGCGAAGCGCCAGGTCCCGCGCCAGCGGGAGGAAGCGCTCCACGAGCTCCTCCCGCGCGGCGAGGTCGCCCTCCGCGTGGTACCGGATGAGGAGCTCGCGCTCATGGGCGCGCTCGCACTCGGGCCGGCGCTGCCCGCGCCTCCCCCTACGTCCTGCAAGCGGTACCGCGGACATTTGGTAGACCTCCGTCTCGATTGACGTGAGGTCCGCTACACGGCCGTCCACACGACCGCGCGTCGTCCCCCTTCTATGACCCTGGGCTCGCAGCCGGCCAAGCTCGTGACCGGCGTGCATCACCAAGTGAATGATGTCCTACCTCGGCGGTTCCTAAACCCCCCATTCGCCGAGTTGCTACGCCTAGACCGGGTAGACGGTGCCACATGGAGCGCGATCCGCATCACCCCCTGAACAACCCGATCGACGACCCGGACGAGACCGAGTGGCCGGACCCCTACGAGAAGCGCGAGGATCCGCGGGAGCGAGGCGGCCCAGGGGCCGGCCCGAGCACCAGCGAGCCGCATCCGTCCCAGGACCCGGAGGCGGAGCCCTGGGAGGGACCCAAGCGGGACAAGCTCGACCAGTAGAGCTGAGCCGTTCCTATCCCTCCACGCCGGTCGACCCGTGGGCGGCGCCGACGGGCTTCGACTCGGCCGACCCACGCTGGCGGCAGGTACACGGCGAGGATCGCCATGGAGCCGACGGCGAGCAACTCGGACTACCAGTTCTCCATCACCGCGGAGCCGTACGCCGAGGAGGTGACGTCGCGCCAGAACGAGACGTGCGGGTTGCCGTGCCTCTCCTGCTCCTCGTTGAACTCGGCCAGCCCGGCCACCGCCTGGACTCCGCTCGCCGCCAGGAATAGCGCGAGGAAGGCGAGCGACAGGCCGTTGTGCTTGCGGAAGCTCCGCACCGCTAGTGGTGCGTGAGCCCGATCACCGAGAAGTAGACGATGCCACGTGATCAGCACGAGGTAGACGATGTACGCGCTCCCGCTCGCCGGTTCCGCGCGCGGCCAGGGAGGCGACTGCGAGGATGGCCACAGCCGGGAGAGAACGCGGCATCGCCGAGTTTGTACCCGCAGCTGCGGACGCACGAGCGGGCGTTCCCGCTGTAACTTCCCTGGATCGGCGGGTCGAACGACGACACGGGGGCCGCGGACGACCTCTACGCGCTGCCGCTCGATGAGTTCACGCGGGCGCGCGACGAGCTCGCCCGGCGGCTGCGGAAGGACGGCCGCCGCGAGGAAGCCGACGCCATCAAGCGGTTGCGGAAGCCGACGACGGCGGCCTGGGCGCTGAACCAGCTGGCGCGCCGGCGCCGGAAGGACGTGGCGCGCCTACTCGAGGCGGGCGAGCGACTCCGGCGGGCTCAGGCCGACCTCCTCGGCGGGGGCGAACGGGCGGAGCTCAACTCCGCCGCGGCGGAGGAGCGCGAGCTGGTCGGCACGTTGGCCGGAGACGCGGCGGCGATCGCCGCCGAGGCCGGCGCCGGTTCGTCTGAGGCGCTCGTCGAGAAGCTCCGTGCGACGCTCCACGCGGCGGCCGCAGACGAGGAGGTGGCGGGGGAGCTCGCCGCCGGGCGGCTGCTGCGCGAGAGGGAGGCAGTGGGCGTCCTCGGCCTCAGCGCGGCGTCAGTGCCGGAGCCGCCCGCCGAGCGTCCCCGCAAGGCGGTGCGGCGGCCGGCGCGCGAGTTCCGTGAGCTCGAGCGCCGGCTGAAGGCGGCACGCACCGCAGAGCGAGAGGCGCGCCGGCGCAAGGAGACCGCCGAGCGCGCGAGCGCCCGCGCCCGGGACCGCGCCGCTGAGGCGGCCGAGCGCCTCGACGCGGCGCGGCGGGAGGAGGAGGCGGCGGCGACGGCGCTCGAGGCGGCCGAGGCACAGGCGCGGCAGCTGGCGCGCGAGCTGGACGAGCTGCGGTGAGGCCGCCCGCTACGGGCGCTCCGGCGGGCGGCGTCGTCCACGGGAGGCTTGCCGTTGCTCGAGGTGACGACGAGCTGCTTGTCGATCCCCTCGGTGCGGGGCGGGTCGTTCGGGTGGAAGTACGGGAACACCCAGAGGCTGAGCCGGAACCCCTGCGCCCGCAGCTCCTCCGAGAGCCCGGCGGGATCCGGGAAGCGCGAGCGCGAGAACCTGAAGTCCGCGCCGTACTTGCGCTCGGTCCAGCCGGTGTCCACGTGCACGACGTCACACGGGATCCGCTCGTGCCGAAGCCGGCGGGCGACCTCGCGGACCTCGTCCGCCGACTCGTAGGTCTCTCGGCCCATCCAGAGCCCGAACGACCACAGCGGGGCATGGCGCTCCGGCCGGTTACGGCCGTGTACTCGGAGAGGACGTCGGCCGCCTCGCGGAGCTGCCCGCAGCCATGTTCGTGGTCTTGCACCTGGCGCCGGGGGGCCGCAGCTCCTGCCCGCGATCCTCGCGCGGGCGGGTGAGCTGCCCCGCGATTGCGCCCCAGGACCGCGCTCGGCCGGAGCGGGGTCACATCAACGTGGCGCCGCCTGACCGTCACCTGCTGCTGGTCGGCGGGCGGATACGGGTTACCGGCGGGCCGCGCGAGAACGGACACCGCCCCGCGGTCGACCCCTGTTCCGAAGCGCGGCGAGTCCCGTGGCCCGCGGGTCGTCGCGATCGTCCTATCGGGCAACCTCGACGACGGGGCGGCCGGCGCCCGGGTCGCGAAGGAGCACGATGGCGTGGTGCTGCTGCAGGATCCAGACGACGCGCTGCATCCCGAGCCCGTGGAGCGGCTCAAGGAACCGATCCGCCGGATCCCCACGACGATGCCGCCGTCGTCGACGACCGACTCGACGCGGTTGCCCGCACCGGCAAGCCGGTCCAGTGTCGCGTACGCCTCTTGCCGCTGCGGCGCCGGGACGCGGTGTATACGGAGCGATAGTGATCATGGCGCTCGAGGAGGAGGAGGCACTTGTCGGAACTATGTGAGTTGCGCCCGGCGGGAACGAGCGGCTCCGGTTACCCGCGCCGATCCCGCGGGGTGAGTACGCGCACGTCCGCGCCGCGCTGGGCGTGCGTGTCGGAGGCGATGCCCAGCTCCTCGCAGAGGGCGAAGAAGGCGGCGGCGTAGGGCGATCCCTCGGTTCGCTCGCGCAGGTAGCGCCAGTCGATTTGCTCCCGCACGGCGCGCGCGATCCCGACGAGCGGGGTGTAGTCGAGCTCGTGTTCGTGCAGCGCGAGCAGCTTGGTGGCGAGGACGTCGTCGAGCGACATGACCGGGATCGAAATGCCGAGCACGTGCAGCATTTCGCGGCGCTCCATCAGCTCATCGGTCACCTCGAGGCCGCGGGGGTGGAAGATCACGTCGATCAGCACGTCGCCGTCCCAGGCCTTGAAGAGCCACTCCTCGGGCGGCTTCTCCGCTCGCATCCCCGCCTCCTCCAGCACCGTGAGCGCCCGCTCCGCGTCCTCCGGCTTGACGACGAAGTCGAGATCGTGGCGCGTCTCCGGACCACCCCGCGCCCAGACCGCGAGGCTGCCACCCAACAGGAAGGGGATGCCCGATTCGCGCAGGGCCGCGACGGCCTTCTTCAAGGTCGCTTCGAGGGACTCGAAGGGGTGCTCGGGCTCCGGCGCGGACACCACCGAAGCGTGTACCCACCGGGCTGGGGGGTATGCAGGAAGCCGATGAAGGCGCCGACCAGCGTGCTCGCCGCAAACCTGCGCGGTGACGGCCGCCTAAGGATCGCCGCGGCGGGCGACGTCCACTGTTCGGAGGACAACCGCGATGCGGTGCTCACCGCTTTCGACGCCATCGACGGCGAGGTCGATGTCGTGCTTCTCGCCGGCGACCTCACGACCCACGGAGAGCCCGACCAGGCGGCGGTGCTCGCCGACGCCTGCCGGGGTATGGAGACGCCGGTCGTGGCCGTGCTCGGGAACCACGACCTGCACTCCGACCGCGGCGACGAGGTGGTGCGGGTGCTCGTGGACGCCGGAATCGACGTCCTGGACCGCTCGCACACCACCGTCGGGGTCGGGAGCTGCCGGCTGGGCGTGGCGGGGACGAAGGGGTTCGTCGGAGGCTTCCGGGGGCTTGGGCTGGCCGACTTCGGCGAGGCCTCGCTGCGCCGGCTCTACACGGAGACCGGGGAGGAGGTGGAGGCGCTCTCGCTCGGGCTGCGCGAGATCGCGGTCTGCCCGTACCGCGTGGCGCTCCTCCACTACGCGCCCGTGGCCGAGACGCTGCACGGCGAGCCGCCCGAGATCTGGACCTGGCTCGGGAGCGATCGCCTGGCCGCGCCGATCCTGGAGCACAGGCCAGACCTGGTTCTGCACGGCCACGCCCACGCAGGACGCCTGCAGGCCGAGCTGGAGGGCGTTCCCGTATACAACGTCTCGGTCCCGGTCATGGGCCAGGACTTCTGGGTCTTCGAGCTGAGCGGCGCGGCGCGGGCGGCCACGGCGATCCACTGACGGTTGCCCGAGCTGCCGGACGTGGAGGGATTCCGGCGCGTGGCCCGGGCGGCGGCCGGCAGGCGGATCGAGGCGGTCGAGGTGCTCGACAAGGGCCTCCTCCGCGGCGGTCGCGCGAACATCATCGAGGGGGCCAGCTTCGGCCATCCCGCGCGCCACGGCAAGTGGCTGATCCTCCCGGCGGGCGACGCCGAGGTCCTCCTGCACTTCGGGATGACCGGCGGGCTCGCCTGGGCTCGGCGCGGGTCTCGCCGCCACCGCCACGACAGGATCGTCTTCGTCTGCCAGGGTGGCGAGCTCCGTTACCGGAACATGCGCAAGTTCGGCGGCGTGTGGATCTCGAAGCGGGGGAGGAAGCGCGTGACGGGCGTGCTCGGACCGGACGCCGCGGAGGTCGATCGCGAGCGCTTCCACGACTTGCTCGGTCGTCGCCGCGGGGGCGTCAAGGCGGCCCTCATGGATCAGCGGCTGATCGCCGGTCTCGGGAACCTCATGGTCGACGAGATCACCTGGCGCGCCCGGGTCCATCCCCGGGCGCAGGTGGACCGCCTCTCCCGGCGGCGCATCGACCGCCTGTGGGACGCCATGCACGGCGTGGTGCGCAAGTCGCTTCCGACCGGCCGGGTGCCGCCGGTCGAGGGCTGGTTGACCGCCGTGCGCGACGGACGAGACGCGGCCTGCCCGCGGTGCGGCTCGCGGCTACGGCGCGCGACGGTGGCGGGCCGGACGACCGTGTGGTGCCCGCGCTGTCAGCGGCGCTGACCGGCCGCGATCAGCGCAGCGCCTCGAGCCTGCGCCGCGGCCGAGACAGCCCGCGGGCGTGGGACTGGATGCTCGCCCACGGGTCGCCCTTCGCGGCCAGCCGGCGCAGCACGGTCTTCACCGTCCAGCGGTCCGGGCGCAGCCTAGAGTCGGACAGCTCCTCCCACTCGAGCGGAGTGGCGACCGGGGCGCCCGGGCGGGGCCGGACGGCGTATGGCGGCACCGCGGTCTGCGCGTAGCCGTTGCGCAGCGCGTCGACGAGGATCCTTCCTCCCCGCTTGGCCTTGCGGAACTCGACCGTCAGGTCGTCGGGGTGTCGCTTCGCCAGCACGGCGGCGGCGTCGAGGGCGAACGCGCGCACCTCGTCGAAGCCCGCCCGCCGGCGGAGCGGCGCCCACACGTGGATTCCCCTCGAGCCGGTGACCTGCGCGAACGGACCGAGGCCGAGCTGGCGCAGTAGGTCGCCGGTCCACCTGGCGGCGCGGCGTACGGCGGCGAAGTCGTGTCCCGCCGGGTCGAGGTCGAAGACCAAGCGGTCCGGCTGCCACACGCGGTCCGCCCGCGAGAGCCAGACGTGGGGCGTGATCGTGTTCTGCCCGACCAGGTACACGAGGGTGTCGGCATTGTGCGTGGTCGCGTGGGTCACCGTCCCCTTCTCCTTCGGCACCTCCACCCGCCGCAACCAGTCGGGGAAGTAGTCGGGGACGTCCTTGTGGAAGAACCCCTGCCCCTCGATGCCGTCGGGGAAGCGCTGCATGCTGACGGGGCGGTCCCTGATGTGGGGGAGCATCCACTCCGACACGCGCTCGTAGTACGCGGCGAGGTCAGCCTTCGTGATCCCGTCGGCCGGGAACAGCACCTTGTCCGGATGGGTGATCTCGACGCTCATCGGGGTCGCTCGCGCATGACCTCGCGAGCGGGCTTGTCGTCGCGCAGGCCGAGATAGCGTGGATGTCGAAGGCGCCCGTCGCGCGTCCATTCGCTGAACGCGATCTGGGCCAAGAGCTCCGGGCGCACCCAGCGGGTGCCGCGTGGCACCGGGTGCAAGTCCGCGAACGGGGGCTGGTCCTGCTCCAGCTCTCGCATCCGCCGGCCCAGGTCGGCGAGCGTGGCGCGGCCGAACCCGGTTCCGACCTTGCCCGCGTAGCGCAGCTGCCCGTCCTCGTAGTAGCCGACGACCAGTGCGCCGAACTCCGTGCGTGACCCCTTTGGAGCGGTGAAGCCGCCGATCACGAGCTCCTGCTCGGCGTGACACTTGAACTTGAGCCAGTCGCGCGAGCGACCCGAGCGGTAGGGGCTGCCCGCGCGCTTCGCGATCACGCCCTCGAGGCCCCTGTCGCAGGCGTCGCGAAACATCTCCTCGCCACACTCGTTGCGGTGGGGCGTGAAGCGGACCGGCCGGTGGAACGAGAGCGCGTCGCGCAGGCGCGCCTTGCGCCTGCGCAGCGGCAGCGGGCGCAGATCCTCGCCCTCGTGCCCGAGAAGGTCGAACAGGTACAGGAACACGGGGATATGGGTGCGGCGCGCCTCCTCCGGATCGCTCAGTTGCATGCGGCCCTGAAGGCGAGAGAAGCTCGTGACTGCGCCGTCGAACGCCACCACTTCGCCGTCCGCTATGAAGTCCTCGCAGGGTTCGGCCGCGAGCGCGTCGACGAGCTCCGGATACGTCCGGTTCATGTCGTGCCCCGTCCGGGAGACGAGGCGAACCGCGGCGCCCCGTCGAAACGCGAGGCAGCGCACGCCGTCGAGCTTGCGCTCGAAGATCCAGTCGGGGTCGGAGAACGGCTGGTCAGCGAGGACCGCCTTCATCGGCTCGATGCCCTCCAGGCCGGTACGCGGCGCCGTGCTGCCCGCTACGACTCCCGCACCTCCTCGATCGTCCGTCCGCTCACGACCGAGCGCGGCTGCGTGCCGACCGGGTTGCGGCCGGCGTCGGCCTCCTCGTCGCGGCGCTTCACCAGCAGCCACTTCCGGCCTCCGGTGCGGCGCAGCGACCAGCCGCCGCGCAACTTCCGCCCCTCGAGCCAGACGGACACGTGGCCGCGCTCCAGGCACTCCTCCATGGGCTCCTCGCGCAGGTTGCGGTACTCCCCGCGGTCCCAGACGATCACCGGCCCGGCGCCGTACTCGCCCTCGGCGATCACGCCCTCGAAGTCGCCCCACGAGAGCGAGTGGTCGTCCACCGCCATGGCGAGGCGCTTGTCGCGTGGGTCGGTCGAGGGGCCCTTCGGCACCGCCCAGGACTTGAACGTCCCCGCCACCTCCAGGCGGAAGTCGAAGTGCATGCTGGTCGCGGCATGCTGCTGGATGACGAAGCGGGGCATCTACCTGCCCGGCCTGAGCGGCTCGATGGCGAGTGGCCCCTCGTGGCGCTCCTCGACCTGGAGCGTCGAGTGCTCGATCCCGAAGCGCCGGTTGAGCATCTCGGCGAGCCCGCGGCGGTGCGACTGCGTGTCGCAGCCCGATCGCACCGTCACGTGCGCAGACAAGGCCGGGAAGCCCGACGAGACCTCCCACACGTGGAGGTCGTGCACCTCGACAACGTGCGGCTCGGCCGCGAGCGCGTGTCCGATGGCGTCCGGGTCGAGGTCGCGGGGAGCCGCCTCCAGCAGCACGCGCCCCGAGTCGCGCAGCAGGCCGTACCCGGATCGCAGCATCAGGGCGGCCACGAGCAGTGCGGCGATGCCGTCCGCGCGCGAAAACCCCGTGAGGATCACAACGAGTCCGGCGATCGCCGTCGCGACGAACGCGAACAAGTCGGTGAGCACGTGCTGGAAGGCGCCCTCGACGTTGAGGCTGCGGCGGTCGGCCCCCGCGAGGATCCCGGTCGCGCCGAGGTTGACCGCGATGCCCGCCACGGCGACCACGAGGACGGCGGCTCCCTCTACCTCGGGCGGCTCGACCAGGCGGCGCACGCCCTCCGCGATGACCACCACGGCGAGGGCCACGAGCGTCGCGCCGTTCAGCTGTGCGGAGAGGATCTCGGCGCGCCGCAGCCCGAACGTGAAGCCGCCGCCGGGCGGACGCCGCGCGAGCCGGGCGGCCAGCAGGGCGAGCGCCAGCGCCCCGGCGTCCGTGAGCATGTGAGCCGCATCCGAGAGCAGCGCGAGCGAGGACGCCAGCAGGCCCACCAGGACCTCCACCGCCATGAACCCGACGATCAGCGCGAGCGCGATCCACAGGCGGCGCGAATCCGCCACGCGTGCGGCGGCGTGACGGTCGTCGTGAGCGTGAGCCATGGGGTGTGATGGTGCCACGCCGGGGTGCCAGGCGAGACCGGGACCGTTTTCGCCGCGCGCACGCCGGGGTAGGGGGAGCCCATGCGCGTCGTAGTGGTCGGCGCGAGCGGGAACGTCGGGACCAGCCTGCTGCGCTCGCTCGCCGAGGAGCCCGCCGTGGATTCCGTCGTCGGGCTCTGCCGCCGGCTCCCCGAGGCGAGCTTCCCGAAGGTCGAGTGGCGCGCCGTCGACATCACCCGTGTGCCGCTTCGACCGCACTTCGACGGTGCCGAGGCGGTCGTCCACCTTGCGTGGCTGATCCAGCCGGCACGCGACCAGGAGCTCGTCCGCGCGGTGAATGTCGAGGGCAGCGGGCGCGTCTTCCGGGCGGCCGCCGACGCCGGGGTGGGGACGCTCGTGTACGCCTCTTCGGTGGGCGCTTACGCCCACGGCCCGAAGGACCGCCGGGTCGACGAGAGCTGGCCCACCACCGGGATCCCCACCTCCTTCTATTCCCGTCACAAGGCGGAGGTCGAGCGACTCCTCGACCGCTTCGAGCGCGAGCACGCCGACATCCGCGTCGTGCGCCTTCGGCCGGCGCTGATTTTCAAGCGCGAGGCGGCGTCCGGTATCCGCCGGCTGTTCGCGGGCCCGCTCCTACCGGGGTTCGTCCTTCGCCGGGAGCTGATCCCGATCGTGCCGGCGACGCCGCGGCTCGTCTTCCAGGCGGTTCACTCCTACGACGTGGGAGAGGCGTACCGGCTGGCGCTCGTGAGCGACGCCCGCGGGGCCTTCAACATCGCGGCCGAGCCCGTGCTCGACCCCGCCGAGCTCGGCCGCCTTCTCGGCGCCAGGCCGGTGCCGGTGCCGCAAGCGGTGCTTCGCGCCGGGGCCGCCGCCTCATTCAGGCTGCGGCTCCAGCCGTCCGAGGTGGGCTGGGTGGACATGGGCCTCGGCGTGCCGCTGCTCGACACCGCTCGGGCGCGCCGGGAGCTCCGTTGGGAGCCGAAGCGGAGCGCGGGTGACGCGCTCCTCGACCTGCTCGCCGGCATGCGGGAGGGGGCGGGCCTGGATACCCCGCCACTCGAGCCGGGCGGCGCGGGACCCGCCCGGATCCGCGAGTTCGCGAGCGGGGTCGGGAAGCGCACGGGCTAGGCGAGCGAGTAGCGCTCCGCTGCGTCAACTAGGTGTCGTCCTGCGGCCCCTCGTTGACACGGTGGGGCGTTTGGGCTACGCGTCTACGCGATCGCGGGCGCCCTCCACCCCGGCCTGCTCGGCGCAGTGGGCGCAGCAGTACATGGAGCCGTTCGACTCGATCCCGTGGCCGATGACTTTGCAGCCGCAGTGCGCGCAGGTGGGGGCGATCCCATGGATGGCGCACTCGAAGCTGTCGAACACGTGGGTTTCGCCGCCCATCGTGATCTCCATGGTCTTGTCGTACTCGTTGCCACACACCTCGCATTGCGCCATAGCTATCTCCTCCGATCGGGGTCGGAGTACCCGTACCCGGAACGCGCACGGCTAAGGCGCGGGCGCGGTCTCGCCCTGCGGCGCGGCGGGAGCCTCCTCGGAGGGCGGCTGCTGCCGCGGGGCAACTTCGCCGGGCGTCTCCTCGGGGGTGGTCGGTGCCGGCACCGTCTCCGTGACGGTCGGCGTCTCCTCGTCCTCCTCCTCGGGCGTCGTCGACGGCCGCTCCTCGTCACTCGGGCGCTCGCGCTGGTCGGCCGGCGCGCGCTGCTCCTCGTCCGCGTCCGGCTGCTTCTTGCCACCCCCGCCTCCACCGCCGATCCCGATCGTGGTGCGGCCACCGGCCTTTCCGATCGGCTCGCCCGCGATCAGCTCGGTCGCCGTAAATGCGACGACCCCGATGACGAACGCGATCGCCGCCGTGGCCGCGACGGCGCCGTACGCGATCCGCCGTCGCCGTGGGCGCCCGCCCGGCTGGCGATAGACCCGCACGGGCCCTGCCGTGCCCGGCCGTGGAGCGGAGCGATCGGGTTCGGAGACGGGCTCCGTGCGGCGGTCCGTGACATGACTCTCCGGCCTCGCGCGGGCGGTCCGCGGCGGCTCCGCCCGCCGCTCGCGAGCGGCCTCGGCGGGACGCGGGACCCTCACCGGACCCCCGGGGGCCGCGGGATCCTCCAGCGCGGGACGGTCGCTCGTCCAGGCCCGGGCGAGCTTGTCGGTCGGGCGCTCGAGCAACTCGCTCACCACCGTGACGAGCACAGGGGTGACCGCCGCGGCGATCCAGGTGCCGGCGATCCAGAGCTGCGAGGTGACGGCCGCCGCCGTAGCGGAAGCAGTGCTCGCGATGACGAGCGTGCGCAGGTTAAGGCGGCGCTCCTCCTCGCGCTCCGAGCGCGGGGACGAAGCCATCGTCGGCACCATAGCGCGCCGTCGCCGATGCCGCGGGCCGCCGGCCGGTCGCGGCGAGGGGCGCCGGTAGGTCCGCCCGGATAGCCGGCTCGCCCACGCACGCAGCGGACCAGGACCGGCTCGCGGCGCTGGCGGACGAGCTCGGGGTGGAGACCTTCCCACCTACCGGGACGGCGAGCATGTGATTCGACCTCTTCCGGCCCAATCCACCGCTACAGCGGCAAGGTCCCGAGGATGAATCCGCTGGTCCCGCTCGACGTCGAGCGCGCACGACGAAGGCTCGACAGGCTCGCGCGCCGGGTTCCGCTCGACGCGCCGTGGGAGGCTTCGAACGCCGCCCCGCCATGCTGTTCGACACCGAGGGTGGCGCCCAGCAGGACCGCTTCGTCGGCGGGTCTGAGCTCGTGCGCGCTGCGATTGGCCGAGCGGCTCGGCGCGCGAGCTCGGGCGCGTCACCGGCGCGTCCCGCCGTTTAGCCGCGATCGCCCCCGGTAACGCCACCATAGGACTTGAAACGAAGGAGACCATCATGGCGAACAGACTCGAAGGCAAGACGGTCGCCTTCCTGGCGACGAACGGCGTCGAGCAGGTAGAGCTGACCGAGCCGTGGAAGAAGGTCGAGGAGGCGGGCGGGAAGCCCGAGCTCGTCTCGCTCGAGGGCGGCGAGATCCAGGGCTTCCAGCATCTCGACAAGGGCGATACCTTCAGCGTCGACCGGACGGTCGCGGACGCGGACGCCGACGACTACGACGGATTGGTCCTGCCGGGCGGCGTGGCCAACCCGGACTTCCTGCGGGCGGACGAGGACGCCGTGCGATTCGTCCGCGCGTTCTTCGAGGCGGGCA
>JACVRW010000130.1 GCA_014534235.1 Thermoleophilaceae bacterium
CCGCGATAGGCGTCCATCACCGCGTCCGGGAGCGTCCGGCGCCGCACGCCGCCGGGCAGGATCCGCTCGACGAAGACGTTGCGGTGCTGGATGAGACGCCGCCCGACTGGGCCGCCGAGGAGCCGAGAGAACAGCTGGGTGCCCGGGTCCCGCTTCGGCCACGCCCACGTGTTGGCGATGACAAAGCCACGGAAGCGCTCTGGGTGACGCGTAGCGACGGCGAAGCCAATCGGTCCGCCCCAGTCCTGGGCCATCATGGTTACGTCCCGCATGTCGAGCGCGAGGACCAGGCGCTCGAGCACGTCGGCGTGCTCGGCCGGGGCGAAGCCGTAGCCGGGCGCCGCGCTCGACAGCCCGAAGCCCGGGAGATCGGGCGCCACGCAGCGGAAGCGATCGTGCAGGCCGGCGATCACCTCGCGGTAGACGAACGACCACGTCGGGTTGCCATGGAGCAGGAGCAGCGGGGGCCCGCCGCCCTCGTCTACGTAGTGCACGCGGGCGCGGTCGAGCGCGACGTGGCGGCTGGCGAAGGGGTACAGCTCGCGTGGCACCCACGCGGGGAGTGCGGGCGAGCCGGCGAATGTCGGATCGTCTGTCATGCCGTAACGACGAACGGAACGGGGCGGCGTCGACATCGAGATTAGTAACCGGGTCGCTATGCCGAGGAACAGCCGTACCTTCAACCTGATGGTCGCCGTGCTGATTAGCGCCGGCGCGCGAACGTGAGCCCGTCTGCGACGAGCACCATCACGCTGTCGACGCGCTCGTCGGCGGTCACGCGGTCGTTGAGCTCGTCGATGAGCCGCTCCCGCTCGTCGTGCGGGTCGGTAACCCGGCCGCGGAGAAGCACGTTGTCGATCAGCAGCAGGCCGCCCGGCAGCAGCCGCGGGACCAGCTCCTCGTAGTAGTCGGGGTAGCCGGTCTTGTCGGCGTCCAGAAAGACGTAGTCGAAGCTCGGCTCGGCCGGCATCGCGCGCAGCGACTGCAACGCCGGGCCGACGACGATCTCCGTCCGATCCGCGACGCCGGCGTCCTCAAGGTTCCGGCGAGCGATCGCCGCGTACTCCTCGTTGAGCTCCAGACACGTCAGCCGGCCGCCATCGCCCAGCCCGCGGGCGATCGAAATCGCTCCGTAGCCCGTGAAGGTACCGACCTCCAGCGCGCGACGGGCACCGATCAGCCGGGCCAGCATCGTCAGCAGCGCCGCCTCGTCGGGCGTGGTCGCCATCTCGGCGTGCGGCATCTCGGCGGTCTCGCGGGCCACGCGTTCAAGGACCGCATCCTGCCGGGCGTGGCGGGCCAGGTAGTCGGCGACCTCTTGAGTGACCTGAGTCTTGACGAGCGCCATGGCGGCGGGCGGAGCATACGCCGTCAGAATGGTGCGGCTGCGTCAGCCTGGCAGAGTCAGAACACCGTGCGACATCACCGGCGGGATGGACGGGTTGCGCTCGGGGTGTAAACCGAGAATCGTTGACGCGGGGGCGGCGTCTTGAGCTTCGCCTCGGCCGATCCTGCCTTTCCGGAGGAGGCGCGACTCTCGTCACTCGGGGCGTGCCAGTGGTTCTCTACGCTGCCCGATCAGGCGGTGCGCGAGCTCGCCGGCGTCGCCTGGCGCCGGCGCTATGAGGCCGGGCAGGCGCTCTTTCGCTGTGGCGATGCGAGCGAATCGGTGTTCGTGCTCTGCTCGGGCCGCGTGCGAGCGGCGGTCATGTCAAGCGACGGCCGCGACCTTACGCTGCACGTGGCTACCCAGCGAGGCGCCGGGGCTCATGGATCTGATCGACGAGGCGCCGCGCTCCGTGAGTGCGGTGGCGCACGACGACGTGGAGGTGCTGGTGCTGCGGACGCGAGCAGTCCGCCGGGCGTTCGTCGAGCATCCGCATGCCCTGCTGCAGCCGTCGGCGTCACGCGCGTCTGCCCCTAGTCAAATGCTTGCTAGCGATGTTCGACGACCTCGGCGCCGAAGAGCGGTTCGCCTTCTTGGCCGGATCCGTGACGACGCAATACGCGCTGTCGTAGCGCACTGCGGACCCGGGGCGGCAAGACCACCGTCGCGAACGCCAGCATTGTGCAGCTACGGCAATCGTCGAGAAGGAGCAGGGAGCCTTGTCAGCCGGCTTACCTCGCGCGTCGCGTGCGTTGCAGCCACGGAACGGCCTTCGCGCCGGAGGCGGGACGGGGCGCGGCTGCTACTTTCGGGCAAGCGGGCCTGGCGCGGGGGACGGTCAGCGAGTTGAACGGAGCGGTGCACACGGCGGCGCGCCGCGACGGCTCTGCGGGCGGGACGCGGCCTGGATTCGCGTAGGCTGAGCCCATGCCCGCCGCCCGGGGCACACGGCCGATCATGCTCGTCGTCGAGGACGAGAGCGACGCCCGTGCGCGGATCCGGGGCGAGCTCGAGCGGCGGTACGGCAGCGACTATCGGGTTACTTGCGAGCGCTCGGCGCTTGGTGCGCTCGCCAAGCTCGAGCGCTGGCGCGCTGCCGCCGAGCCGGTCGCGCTCGTGTTAGCGGACCAGTGGATGCCGGACCTGACCGGCGAGGAGTTCTTGGCCCGCGCCAAGGCGCTGTTTCCCGACGCGAAGCGGGCCCTGCTCGTCAGCTTCGGCGCATGGGGTGATCGACAAACCGCCGACGCCATGCTGCGGGCGATGGCTGCTGGCCGCATGGACTACTACGTGCTCAAGCCGTGGCGGCGCGCAGACGAGTTCTTTCACCGCACGGTGACCGAGTTCCTTCACGAGTGGGCGCGGAGCAGTTCGGCATCACCGCAGGAGGTCGCCCTCATTTGCGAGCGCCGGTCCCCGCGCGCGCACCGGCTTCGTGACCTACTGGCTCGTAACGGTGTGCCGCACGTCGTTTATGACAGTGACTCGCCGGAGGGGCGGCGGCTGCTGTCCGAGGCGGGACAGGCGGGGACCTCCGACCCAGTGGTCGTGCCCCTGGGCGGTGCCGTCCTGGTGAACCCGACGGACGCCGACCTCGCCGACGCCTATGGCGTCAGCACCACCTTGGAGGGCCGCTCGGACTTCGACGTGGTGGTCGTCGGCGCCGGACCGGCCGGGCTCGCCGCGGCCGTGTATGCCTCCTCCGAGGGCCTCGATACGTTGGTCGTCGAGCGAGAATCCATAGGCGGCCAGGCCGGCTCGAGCTCGCTGATTCGCAATTACCTCGGCTTCGCCCGGGGCGTGAGCGGATCGGAGCTCGCGCAGCGCGCCTACCAGCAGGCCTGGATCTTCGGCGCGCGTTTTGTCCACGCGCGCGCGGTGACGGCCTTGCGAGCGGGCAGCGGCCGCCACGTCCTGACGCTGTCCGACGGCAGCGAGGCGACCGCCCGCGCGGTGGTCGTCGCGACCGGGATCTCTTACCGCCGCCTTGGCGTCCCGGGGCTCGACGCCCTGCTCGGCACCAGCGTCTTCTATGGGGCCTCGGTGTCGGAGGCGCGTGCTCACGTCGGCCAGGAGGTCTATGTGGTCGGCGGCGGCAACTCCGCCGGCCAGGCCGCCATCCACCTAAGCCGCTACGCGGGCCATGTGACCCTGCTCGTCCGGCGCGGCTCGCTCGTCGAAACGATGTCCAGCTACCTGATCGATGAGATCGAGGCGGCCAGCAACATCGACGTTCGACCCAACGCCGAGCTCACCGCATGCTCGGGAGACGGCGTCCTTGAAACCATCACGCTCCGGAACACGGTTTCGGGGCACACCGAGGCCGTCCCCGCCGCGGCCCTCTTCATCCAGATCGGCGCCGAGCCATACACCGCCTGGCTGCCGCCGGAAATCCGCCGCGACGCGTGGGGCTACCTATTGACCGGTCCGGATCTCCCCGCCGGCAGCTGGCCACTGGAGCCCCCGCCGCTCATGCTCGAGACGAGCCTGCCCGGTGTGTTCGCGGTGGGCGACGCCCGCGAGGGCTCGACGAAGCGAGTCGCCTCTGCCGTTGGGGAAGGCTCGGTCGTGATCGAACAGGTCCACCAGCTATTGGACTCCGCGCGCGTCGGGAGCTACGCCGCCACCGGGAAGGGTTCGCCGGCGTCGGTCGGCTCCGGCGAGGCTGGATAGCGGCGAACCTAGGGGACGGCTGAGAGGCTCGGCCGCGGAGTGCCGGATCACGTCGAGGACCAGCACTAGCGCCCGACGCTCGCGGTTCGTTCGGAGCGGCAGCGCCGCCCGGGCTCTGGTGAAGCGTCCGCTTTCTTGCCTAGCGGCGACCGTCGGGCTCGCTGGGGAACGGCTCGCCGCGGAGCGGGTCGCCGTCGAGGGTGCGGTTTTCGTTGTCGCGAAAGCGGGGCTCGTAGTGGGCGAAGAACACCTTGCCGACGAGCTCCCGCCGGCTACGGACGCCGGTCTTCTCGAAGATCTTCTTGAGGTGCTGCTGGACGGTGTGGGGCGAGACAACCAGCCCCTCGGCGATCTGGGCGGTCGAGTCGCCGCGGAGGACCAGCCGCGTGACTTCCTGCTCGCGCTCGGTCAGGCCGTAGGCCGACATGAGAAGGGGTGTGATTCGCGCCGGGTGCGCGGGCTCGACGATCACGGCCGCGCGCCGCGAGCCCGAGGGGACGAGCGAGGTGCCGTGAAGGACGATCCAGGTCCCCGAGCGGGAGAGCACCCGGGCTAGTGCGACCTCGCCCGGATCGTCGTGGCTCTGCGCCGTTCGCAGCGCGCGGCCGGCCACGGCATGGACGGCCGACGGCAACCTGCCCGCCTCGAGGTCTCCGTCCGGGAGGTCGGACAGCCAGCGCTCGACCCCGGGCGTCGTCGACTCGACCTCCCCGTCCTCCGCGAGGACCACGAGCCCGGGCGAGTCGGGCCATTGCGGATCGCGGGCCTCGCCGACCAGGAGTCCCGTGCGCGCGCCCGTCGCCAGGTCGGGTCCGATCGCCTTCAGGAAGGCCTTGTCTTCGTTGTCGAACATCGGCTCCCCCGGCGCGCGGTAGAGACCGACGGCGCCCCAGACCGCGCCGCCCCTTCGCAGCGCGGCGATCATTTCCTGATCCCCGCCCATCGCCATGTTCATGTGCCACGCAGGACTCGATGACGGATCGCTGCCGGTTGCCTCATGTAGGGTCGAGATCCCGGCCTTCGAGCGGACCACATCGGAGATCTTGTTGACGTCGTCGCCGTAGTACTCGTGGTTGAGGAGCTCGGGAGGGAACTGGGGCAACCCGTCGTGGTGGTGGCTCGTGATCAGAAGCGAGGCCGGGTCGAGCGTGTACCAGCAGGGCTTGTCGTAGTGGGCGACGGCCCCCTCGAGGACCTCGGTGCACTCCCGCCAGAACGTCACCAGGTCGTGGCCGCGGCTTGCCAACTCGGCGATACGGTCCTGAGCCCGCTCCTTTGTCAGCCTCGCCATGAGCGGAGCATAGGTCTCGCGAACACCCCTCGTAAACACCAGCTTTCTGGCTCCCCGGCGAGCCGATCCGTTGACTGGCCATGACGGCGATCAAGGAGGTGAAGCATGTACGTAGCGCTTGTGCACCGCGTCAAGGATCCGCAGGCGATGCTTGCGCGCGGCGAGAACCTGGCCGATCCGGCGAACGCTCCGGCGGGAGTAGCTCCGAGGCAGTTCTGTCCAGCAAGGATCTCTCCGCAGGGAAGGGACGAAAAGAGGCCCGGAGGTGGCGGGCGACACGGCGCGCGCATTCGAGAGCCAGTGCTAGCTTCGGCGAGCGAGCGGCGTCTCCACTCAGGGGATCGAGACGCCTGGTCCCGACGACCTCCTACGCCCCGCCTGCGTTTCCGAGACGACTGCAGTCGCAGACGAGCGGGCGCTGGACGCCGTCGGCGCCACACTCCTGCTCCGGGACCAAAGGCGGGCGTCCGTAGGCACGGCATGGCCTCCGGCGTCGCTCTTCCTTTGTCAAGAGGAAGACGCTGCGCCGTCTGGCGCAACCCGTCCCTGGCGAGCGGCTCGTGAGGCTGTATGGCGGTCCAGCTCCGCGGGTGCTCGGGTCGAGGACCTGCGGTTCGAGGTCTAGCCGCAGTCCACCTAAGGCTCGGTGGCCTGGTGATCCGTTGGGACACCGGGCGCGGCCGGGCGATCCCTCCGATCGTGCCCGACCGCGGCTGCTGCGGCAGCGGCTAGGTCTCCGGGGTGCGCCTCGGTCTCGTCCCCGATGTGGAAGCTCACGGCGCCGGACTCGGCGGAGAGGGCGGCGTCAGCGCGCGAGCCCCGTGACCTGCCAGGCGATCCACGCGTGGGCGAAGGTAGCCTCGAGCCCGCGGTCGCGCAGAACCGCGAGCATCGCCGACGGCGGGTGGGCGAACGTGCGGAACTCCATGCGCCGAACTCGATAGCCGACGTTCTGGGCGGCGATGAACAAGCGCGAGACGGCGTTGCGCCGCGGGTAGCTGAAGACGAGCAGGCGGCGAGCGCGGGCGGCGGCCGCCGCGAGCAGCCGCTCATAGTCGGGATAGCAGCAGACCACCCGATGGAGCACCACCACGTCGGCCGGCTCGACGGCGTCGGGATCGACGGCGATGTCGTGCAGCCGCCGCTGCACGCGACCCGCGAGGCCGGCCTCGCCCAGGAGCCGCTCGGCCTCGCGCTCGTACGCGGACGAGAGCTCCAGATTGACGCTGCCCGCGGCGCCTCGCTTCAGCAGCTCGATCTGATCTCGCCCACACCGCCCCCCACCTCGAGCACCGTCGCCCCCTCGATGCCGGCCTCCTCGAGGAAACCGACCATCCGGCGCGCGGTCTTGTCGAGACCCCGCCTGCGGTAGCGCCTGGCCACCCGGCGGGCAAAGCGCGGCGTAAAGAAACGATCGCAGCCACGAGGGTTACAACAGCTCGCCATCAGCGGCTCGGCATCATCGCGGTTCGCAGACCCGGCCGTCCAAGCGAAGCGTCCCGCGGCCCGATTGGCGACCAAGGCGAGCCGACGCCGCTTCCTTCGTCGACGCCGGAGCACCGTCGAGCTGCGCTCCCGCTCGTCGTCCGGAGCGGCGCGTGTCTACCGTCACCGGAGACTTCTGCAACGACGACATCGCAGCGGTGCCGCCGTTGGCTCGCGCCGCGGGTGGGGCCGGCGTCACGCTCGTTCGATCCGCAGTGCCCGCCAGTCCTCGGAGATGCCCAGCGCGAGCCCGCCGTCGACCGCGATGTTCGCGCCGGTGACGTAGCCGGAGGCATCTGACGCGAGCCAGATGGCCGCGCCCACGATGTCTTCGGGGTCCGCGCAGCGGGCAAGCGGCACGGATTCGATGGCGAGCCTAAGGGATCGGTCGTCCCCCAGGAACCTGCGGTTTATGTCTGTCATGACCCAGCCGGGGCAGATCGCGTTTACCCGCACCCCGGCGGCTCCCCACTCCTGGGCGAGCGTCTGGGTGAGGGTAAGCACGCCAGCCTTCGCGGCGCTGTAGGCGGCGAGGGCGGGCCAGGGGCGATTCGCAACCACGGACGCGACGTTGATCACCGACCCCGATCCACGCGTCACCATCCCGCTGCCGACGCGCTGACAGAAACGAGCGACGCTGGTGAGGTTGAGATCAATGAGCTTCTGCCAGCCCCGCTCCTGGATCTCGAGGAACGGAGCGTTGAACACCGGGCCGCCGGCGTTGTTTACCAGCACGTCAATTCGCCCGAGTGCCTGTTCGGCGGACTCGACGCAGGCGGCGACCTCGTCGGCGCGCGTGACGTCGCAGGGGATCGCGATCGCGGTCTGGCCACCGCCCTCGATTTGCCGTGCCAGATTCTCGAGCGCGTCACGGGACCGCGCCGCAAGGGCGACGTCGGCCCCTGCCTCAGCGAACGCTTCGGCGATGGCCGCGCCGATGCCCCGCGAAGCGCCCGTCACAAGCGCCGCCTTCCCGCCCAGCGAAAACCTCTCCAACCCGCGTGGCGCGGTCATTGTCGTCAGGCGACCGCAACGGGTGCGCCGTGGGCCCACTCGCGCACTGCCGAGCGCTTGATCTTGCCCGTCGCGGTCTTGGGCAGCTGGTCCACCACGACCACCTCTCGGGGGCGCTTGAAGCCGGCGAGGTGATCACTGCAGTGCTGCCCGAGCGCCACCTCGTCGAGCTCGGCATCCCGTACCGGCACGACGTAGGCGGCCGGCTCGAGCAGACCGTCTTCCCGCGGGCGCCCCACGACAACGGCCTCGAGCACGCCCGCGTGATCCATGAGCACCGCCTCAACCTCCGCGGGGGCCACCCATTCGCCGCCTACCTTGAACATGTCGCCGGCGCGACCAAGGTATGTGTAGCGCCCGTCCTGGGAGCGGACATACATGTCACCCGAGCGAAACCACTCGCCCTCGAACGACCGCCGCGTCTCCTGCGAACGGCACCAGTACCCCGTCGCGGCGCTCGCCCCACTGACGCGTAGCTGGCCCGGCACCCCGGCGGGTACCTCCTGACCGCTGTCATCAACAAGACGAATCTCGTAACCGACAACCGGCATCCCCGACGACCCCGGCTGCGCCTGGCCACGCCGGTTAGAGATGTAAATGTGGGTCATCTCAGTCGAGCCGATGCCGTCGAGGATCTCCAGACCAAACCGGTCGCCGAACCGGCTGAACAGGTCCCCCGGCAGCGGCTCACCGGCCGAAACGGCGTGCGAACCGAGGCGAACGTGTTCTTCGGCAGGTCCGCCGCCAGCAGCGCCGCATAGAACGTCGGGACCGAGAAGAACAACGTCGGGCGCTCCGCCCGGACAAGATCGGCGACAAGCGCGGCGCTCGGCGGGCGCCTCGGCTCGAGGATGGCCATCGCCCCCACCGACAACGGGAACACCAGCGAGTTCCCCAGGCCATATGCATGGAACATCGGCGCGACCGACAGGCAGCGATCGTCCGCGTCGATCTCGAG
>JACVRW010000122.1 GCA_014534235.1 Thermoleophilaceae bacterium
GCGCAGGAGGAGGTCGACCTCGCCAAGCGCATCGAGCGCGGCGACCTCGACGCGAAGCAGAAGATGGTCGAGTCGAACCTCCGCCTCGTCGTCTCGATCGCCAAGAACTACCGCAACCAGGGCCTCCCCTTCCTCGACCTGATCCAGGAGGGGACGCTGGGCCTGGTCCGCGCCGCCGAGAAGTTCGACTACCGCAAGGGCTTCAAGTTCTCGACCTACGCGACCTGGTGGATCCGCCAGGCGATCGCCCGCGCGCTCGCCGACAAGGCGCGCACGATCCGCATCCCCGTGCACGTGGTCGAGAAGCTGAACAAGATCGGCCGCGCGGAGCGCAAGCTCGTCACCGAGCTGGGCCGCGAGCCGAGCCCAGAGGAGATCGCCGAGCACACTGGGATCGAGCCGGAGGAGGTCGAGTCGATCAAGCGCTCCGCACAGGCGCCGGTGTCGCTCGAGAAGCCGGTGGGCGACGAGGAGGAGTCGGAATTCGGGCAGTTCATCGCGGACGAGCGGGCGGAGTCGCCATACGAGCGGGCGGCCGAGATCCTGACCAAGGAGGCCCTACGGGAGGCGCTCGAGAACCTGTCGTACCGCGAGCGGCGCGTCCTCGAGCTGCGCTACGGGCTGGGCGGCGAGCACCCGCGCACGCTCGACGAGGTCGGGCGAACCTTCAACGTCACGCGCGAGCGCATCCGCCAGATCGAGAACCAGTCGCTGAAGAAGCTGCAGTCTCTGGCCGAGGCCCAGAAGCTGCGCGACGTCGCCTGAGCGGCGTCCATAGCTTCCGGGTGCCTCGTGGAGGCTAACCCCGCGGGCGCCCGCGCGCCCGCGACTCGGCTGCGCCCCGCCGCACCACCCGCAGCTTGAGCCGCACTCTGCCCTCGTAGCTGACGTCGTCGGAGCGGATCACGAGGCCAAGCCATCGGCGCTTCAGCCGCGCCACGACCCCGAGCGGGCGGTGGAGCTGACGGACCGCACTCGCGAGCTCCCGCACCGAGCGGGGCTCCGGCTCAGCCGCTCCCGACACCCCGATCAGGATGTCGACCATGAGCCCAACCAGGCTGGGCTCGCTGAAGCCGCCATAGGTGTTCCCCGCGAGGACGAGCGTGTGCTTGCCCGGGCGGAGGGAGCGGGGGAGCCGTAACGAGCCCGAGAGGCCCCGGCGCCCGCCACGGCGTCGCTGCACAACGAGGCGTATCGGGATGCGCTGACCCGCTCGCACCCGGCGCGGCGCCTCGGCGTCGACCAGCACGTCCTCGACCACCCCGGGGCGGACGCGGAGGCTGACCTCGGCGCTCTCGATGCCGAGCGGCGCAAGGTCGAAGCCGTCGATCAGCCCTCCGGCGTGGGTCAGATCGCCAAGGGGGGAGATGGCGTCGAAGTACGTGTTGCAGAACCCGATCGGCCGGGGCAGCTCGCCGGTCCGAAAGCGCGTGCACATCGAGACAGTGGCCGGGGCGATCGAGCGCATGAGTCGTTCGATCGCCTGGCTCGCCGCGAGCGGCATCACGAGCGAGAGATGAGCACCGTATCCAAGGGGGCGCTCGTCGGCGAGCTGCGACCGCAGCACCACGGAGCCGCCGCTCGCCCCGCGCGCCACCACCGTCAGTGGTATCGACGGCGGTTCCGGGCCGACCACGCCGCTGACCGAGCCGAGCCGGTCCTTCGTGAACGTTCCGAGCACATGGCCGGCGCTCGACGCAAGCTTGTAGGACCCGAGGCCGAGCTCCGGCAGCCCGAGCGGGTTCGAGATAACGCCGTAGACATAGGAGTCCTGGAGGAAGAGCGACCGCCGGCCGAGCGCTTCGAGGGGGTGCCCGAACGCCCACACCCTCGATCCGTCCCGATACGCGACGGTGCCGATCCCGCCGAGCGCGACGTCTCCCGTCGAGATCGCGGCCGCCACCGCCGAGCCGGGCTTCGGGTCCACCGGGGCGTAGCCGGCGGCAGGACCGGCCGGGGCCGCCAGCACGGTCCTGCCCGCGCGTTTCGCCGCACGGGCGAGAAGCCGGCGCGTATGCGTAGAGAGACCCGAGACCGTCAGCGGACCGATGAGCGGCCGAGCAGCACGGAAAAGGCGCCGGTCGCGCCGCGCGGAGGCGCCGCTACGGGAAGCCCCGCGGGCGCGGGCCGGCGCGTGACCCAGGACCTCCTCGATCGGCGTGGCGAGCACCACATCGTTCCCGTACTCGCCGAGGGCCTCGGAGATCGCGCCGGCGTTGCGTCCGTCACAGATGATCGGCGAGCCCGAGAAGCCGGCGCCGACCCCGGTCGCGTCCACCGCCGGACCCGACGCGCGAACGAGGATCCGCGGGCCGCTCACGCCTGCCTCGTGGGCGATCACGTCGAGGATCTCGATGTCGAACGAGGAGATCTCTGTGCCGCGGATCACGGACAGCCCGGTGCAGTGCATCCCCGGACGGACCTCGGCGAGCGGCATAATCGGATCGGCCGCGCCCGCCGACGACGCCGCGAATGCGAGCATGACGGCGGCCAGGAAGGGGGCACGGCGGACCAAGCGACGCAAGCGTACCTTCGCCTTGAGGCCCACGCCACCCGGTCGCTCCCGCCTCCCAATGCGCGAGCAAGCCGTCCGGCCGCGGGCTCGACGGCGGTGCCCGCCAAAACTTCAGTTCGTGAAGTCTTGCGGTAGACTCGCGGATATGGCGGATCCGAGCTGCCCGGTATGTGCCACGGCGGACATCATCTGCGGCAAGTGGACGATCCTCGTGATCCGCGATCTCGCCGAGGGGCGCAGCCGCTTCTGTGAGCTCGAGCGGTCGCTCGAGGGCATCAGCCCGCGGACGCTGTCGCTCCGCCTCCGCGCGCTCGAGGAACAGGGCATCGTAGAGCGGCACACCTATCCCGAGGTGCCGCCACGCGTCGAGTACTCGCTCACGCCCAAGGGCGAGGCCCTCGTCCCGTTGATCGAGGACATGCGCAGCTACGGGCGCCAGTGGCTGGGCGTCGACGACGGCGCCTGCGCGACCGCCGCCGAGCCCGCCGAGCCGGTCGCGGCGTAGCCGCACCGCCCGTCTGAAGGAAGACGCGGGCACGCCTCGAATCCGCCGTCGATGCGGAACCCCGTGCTCCACGAGGCGCTGCGGAACTTCGCGCTCGAGGCAGCGGCGCTGCTCACCGACGACGTGAAGGCCGGGGCCGAGGTCGAGTTCGACGTCGTACACGGCGGCGGGGGCGGCCGCTCCCGGCCGTCGCTCTACCGCTACGCGCCCCGCACGCGCGCCTTCGTGGCCGAGCGCTGGCCGCGGCTTCGGGAGCTGCCCGGCTGCTCGCGGGCGACGGAGGAGCTGGGAGCGGGAGCGGCGGCCTGGCTGCGGGTCAACGGCCTCCGCGGGGAGCGGGCGGAGCCGGCGCTCCAGGCGATGCTCGACCGCCTGTATGAGGACTCGACCAGCTTCGGCTTCCCCGAGGAACGGTTCGAGCGGCTGTACCGTGAGGTGGAGTCGATCCTCTACCGCGACGCGGTGCGAGCGCGGGTGGTCGCACCGCTGCCGGGTGTGCGGATGGACGCGGAACGCGTGGACTTCGGCGACGGCCTGTCGCTTCGGCGCGGCGACCGCGCCGACGCCCCGCACGAGGCCGTCTGGCCGGAGGGCGGCGACGAGACGCCCGCGGTGCTGTGCTCGCTCGAGCAGGACGTAGAGGCCGGGACGCAGCTTCCGGTCGCCGAGGCGGAGGAGCGCTTTCGCAGGCTCGTGACCGCCATGCGGCTCTGGGGTCCGGGCGCCGTGAGCCTGGGCGGTCCCGGTTGGCGGCGTTCAGACGACGGACCCTGGTCGCCCGTGCCGCTCGGCGGCTCCGCCGGCGGGCGCGGAGAGGGTTGGACCCTCGCCGCGGGCGAGGAGGCCCGCCTGCGGGAGTTCTTCGCCCTGCTCGACGAGGCCGCGCCGGCCGGCGTCATCGCCTGGTCGCTCCGCCGCTTCGAGATGGGCTGCGAGCGCTCCCGCGACGCCGAGGCGCTCTCAGACTACCTGCTCGCGCTGCGGGCGCTGCTCGACGCGACGAGCGACGCCGGCGAGGCGAGCCTTGGCCTCCGCGTCGCGGCGCTGTGCGCGGAGGAGGGCAGCCGGCGGGCCGTGCAGCGGCGGATCCAGGCGGCGATCGCACTCGAGCGCTTCGTCATGGGCGGGGCCGGGCGGCCACCCGCGGAGTCGCCGCGCGACCTCGTGGCGGATGTCGAGGCGCACGTCCGCGCGCTTCTGCGCGACGTGCTCTGCGAATACCTCGACCCGGATCTGAAGGGCGTCGCCGACGACATCCTGCTGGAGACGCTCCCGGAGCCGACCGGGGAGATCAGGGCGCGGGATCTCCGCAAGCCGCAGGACCCCGGGGCGGAAGACGCAGTGCCCGAGGCGGACACCTCGGAGCTCGAGCCGGTCGGCACGCAGGCCGCACCGGTGCAGCAAGAGATCGAGGGGGTCACCGCGTCCGCCGACTGGGGCTGGGGCGAGGCCGACGACCAATCGAGCCCGGTCTGACCCCGAAGAGGAACTCGTCCATCTGCCGCAGGCCGTCCAGGTCGTGCACGTCGTCATGGAGGTGCGGCACCTCGATCATCGGCTTGCGGCCGAGCCGGCTTCGGAGCTCGGCGAGGTTCAGCCGGTCGCGCTCCGCCAGGCGGCGCTCTTCGTCGTAGGTCCGAAGCACCTTTCGAGCGAGCGGCTCGCCCAGGAGCTCGACGAGCTCTGCCGGGTCGGTCGGGCCGCCGGCCTGGTGCACCCGGTTCGCGACCACCCCGGCGAAGGGGAGGCCGGCGTCCACCAGCCGGCGATGGAAGAAAGCCGCCTCCTCGAGCGCGTCGCGGCGGGGCGAGGTGACGAGCACGAAGGCCGTACGGCTGTCGGCGAGCAGCTCGCTCACCCGCCCGGCGCGCTCCCGCATGCCGTCCGTCATGCCGCCGAAGGACCGAAAGAACTCGCCGAGGTCCCGGAGCACGTCGATCCCGGTGGCGCGCTTCAGGAGCGACAACGCAACGCCGGTCCCATGTCCGAGGACCTTGAGTCCCATGCGGCTCGGCGCGGCCAGAACCCGGAAGGAGCGGGAGTCGATGAACTCGGAGAGCCGCCGAGGCGCGTCGAGGAAGTCGAGGGCGTTCCGCGTCGGCGGGGTGTCGAGCACGAGCAGGTCGTAGCGGCCTTCCTGGTGCAGCTCGTGGAGCTTCTCCATCGCCATGTACTCCTGGGATCCGGCCACGGCGTTCGAAAGCTCCTGGTAGATGCGGTTCCCGAGCACGGCGTCGCGCGTGCGCTCGTCGGGCGCGTGCCACTCGATCAGATCGTCGAAGGTGCGCTTGGCGTCGAGCATCATCGCCCACAGCTCGCCCTCCACGTCCACGGCGACGCGGCGCTCTTCGCCGCCGAGCTCGGCCAGCCCGAGGGAGCTCGCGAGTCGCCTCGCGGGGTCGATCGTCACGACCGCGACCTTGCCCCCGCGGGCGGCCATGCCGAGCGCGATCGCCGCCGAGGTCGTGGTCTTGCCGACGCCGCCCGAGCCGGCGCAGATGCAGACCTCCTTGCGCTCGAGCCAGTCGGCGATCACAGCCGTCGCTCCAGCTCATTCGCGAGGCGCTCGACCTGCTGCCGCCCGATCTCCGGGTCGAAGAGATACGGAAGGGTCGACACGGGCGCCTGCACGTGCCGACGCAGGCGGCCCAGCTGCGCACGCTGGCCGCGGGCGCGCTCGTGCTCGGCGAGCGCCGCCCGCAGCGCGGGGCGTGCCGCCGGAGAGCCGCGCCCGTCGAGCGACCGGAGCCGCTCCGCCTCCTCGCCGGTGAAGCGGCGCGGATAGACGCCGTTCACGACCACCCGCTCGACCGCCACGCCGAGCTCGTCGGCGAGGCGGCGCTCGAAGTCGATCGTCTCGCTCACCGGCATCTCCTCGGCAAGCGCCACCACGAGGACCGCCGTCGAGCTCGGGTCCCGTAGGAACGAGTCGATGATTCCGGCCTGGCGGCTGACCGGCCCCACGCGTGCCACGCTCGCGTAGGTGCCGGGCGCGCGCAGCATCGCCAGCCCGTGCCCGGTGGACGGGGCGTCCACGATCGCCAGGTCGAACACGGTGCCGCCGGTGCGGCGATCGAGCTGGGCGAGGTCCCAGACCTTGCCGATCGTAACGAGCTCGCTGAGCCCGGGCGCCGCGGCGGTGAGGTACTGGAACAGCCGGCTCCCACCGAGGACGCCGGCCAGGGTGGACGACTTCAGCTGGTGCCGCAGCCACTCCTCCTTCGCCCGCTCCGGCTGCACCGAGACCGCGTGCAGCCCCGGCGCCAGCTCACGCTCCAGGTGCCCGACGCCGGCGACCCCGAAGAGCGCCGCGAGCCGCTCCTGCTCGGCCACCTCGCAGACCACCGTGCGGTGCCCGCGGCGCGCCGCGAGCAGGCCGAGGGCGGCGGCGACGGTCGTCTTGCCCACGCCGCCCTTGCCGGTCACGACGATCAGCCGCCTGTCGAGTAGCGGAGCCACGGGCCCAAGGGTGAAGGAATCCGCTACGGGCGTGCGAATACGCACTCCGTAATGGGACGACGACCGGAGGCCCCGTGACCCCCAAGGCGAAGGTCATCGCCTTCACGAACCAGAAGGGCGGGGTGGCGAAGACGACCACGACGCTCAACCTCGCGGCCGCCTTCGCCGAGCGGGGCCACCGGGTGCTGTGCGTCGACCTCGACCCTCAGGCCAACCTCACGATGAGCCAGGGGATCGATCCCGACTCGCTCGAGGTCTCGATGTACGACGTGCTCGTTCATCGGCTTTCGATCCGCGAGGTGATCCGCAAGCGCGAGGTCGATGTGGCCTGCGCCTCCATCGATCTCGCCGGGGCCGAGATCGCCATGTCCGCGATGATCGGACGCGAGCGCGCGCTCAAGAAGGCGATCGAGCCGGTGCGCGACGACTACGACTTCATCTTCATCGACACCCCGCCGAGCCTCGGCCTCCTCACGATCAACGCGCTCACCGCCGCGCAGAAGGTGATTGTCCCCGTGCAATGCGAGTATCTGTCCATGCGCGGACTGATCCAGCTCCAGAACACGCTCGCGATGGTCCGCGACGAGCTGAACCCCGACGTCGAGATAGAGGGCATCCTGCCCACGCTCGTCGACAGGCGGACGGTCCACGCCAAGGAGGCGATCGAGATCCTCGAGGAGAACTTCGGGGATCGTGTCTTCGCCTCGCGCATCAACAAGACGATTCGCTTTGCGGAGGCGCCGGTGAAGGGGATGTCGGTGCTGAAGTACGACCCGAACGGGAAGGCGGCGTACGCCTACCGTCGGCTAGCTGAGGAGGTCCTGGCCAATGGCAAGCGGTAAGAGGGCGAGCATGCGGGAAGGGCCCTTGGCCGAGCTCTTCCGCAAGAGCGACGACGAGGCTCGCCCGGAGCCGCGGACGGAGGACGAGGGCTCGCGGAAGCCTGGCGCGCCGGAGTCGTCCACGGACGAGCGCCGCGCCAAGCGGCGCCCCAAGGACGACCCGCGCGCCGATGAGCGCCGCGCGGATCCGCCCGGCGGCGAGCGCCGCCCAGGGCCGCCGCGCGGCTTCGACAGCCGTGCGACCGAGGCGGCCCGGCGCGCGGAGGAGCGGGAGGCGCGCAGGCGGGAGCGCGAGCGACGCTGGAGCCGCTACGGGGGCGTGCCGTCGCCCGAGGAGCGCCTGCGATCCGTCTTCTCGGCCGACACCCCGGAGAACATCCTCAACCGCGACCCCCCGCCGCGCCCGCCCGAGCCGGGGCCGGCCACCGCGCCTGTCTCACACGACGCGACACATCCGGTCCTGCGGGTGTTCGGTGTGGGCGGTGCCGGCGTCAACGCCGTCAACCGCATGATCGAGGCTCAGGTCGAGGGCGTCGAGTTCGTGGCCGTCAACACCGACGTCCAGTCGCTCGAGCAGTCGGCCGCGGATCACCGGCTGCACATCGGCGGCGACATGACGCGCGGCCTCGGAGCGGGGTCGAACCCGGACCTCGGCCGCGCCGCTGCGCACGAGGACTACGACCTGCTGAAGGGCGCGCTCAAGGGCAGCGACATGGTTTTCATCACCGCCGGCGCCGGCGGAGGCACCGGCACGGGGGCGGCGCCGATCATCGCGCGGATTTCGCGCGAGCTCGGCGCGCTCACCGTGGGCGTGGTCACGAAGCCGTTCGAGTTCGAGGGGGCGCGTCGCCGCGAATATGCTGACCGCGGCGTCGAGGAGCTCGCGCGCGAGGTCGACACGCTGATCGTGATCCCGAACTCGCGGCTCCTGAGTGTGCTTGAGAAGTCAACCTCGATGGTGGAGGCGTTCCGCGTCGCCGACGACGTGCTGCGCCAGGGGGTGCAGGGCATCTCCGACCTCGTCACCCTGCCCGGGCTCATCAACCTCGACTTCGCCGACGTGCGGACGATCATGTCCGACGCCGGCCAGGCCCTGCTCGGGATCGGCATGGGCAGCGGCGACCGCCGGGGCATGGACGCGGTGGAGCACGCGATCGAGTCGCCGCTCCTCGAGACCTCGCTCGACGGCGCTCGCTCGATCCTGCTCTCAATCACCGGCGGCCGCGACCTCTCCCTGTACGAGGTGAACGAGGCGGCGAAGGCGGTGGCCGAGGCGGCCCACCCCGACGCGAACATCATCTTCGGCGCTATGGTCGACGAGAAGATCGACGACCAGATCTGGGTCACCGTCGTCGCGACCGGTTACGGGGACCGTCCGCAGTATCGTGCCGCCCCGAGGAGCGACCGGGAGTCGCGGGTCCCAGCCGACGCGGAGCCGCGGGTGCGCCGGATGCGTGCCGGCAACCTCGCCGACGTCGACGTGCCGGAGTTCGTCCCGCGCCGCTGAGCGCCGCTTCGCCGCGTACCGCGCGCCGAGGCGCGGCCCGCCCGCCGCCAGGTACGTTGCTGACATGAAGGGGGTAGTCGCAGCGGGCCATCCGGTCACCGCCCGGGCCGGCGTGGACGTCCTCCGCGACGGCGGGAGCGCGGTGGACGCCGCGGTGGCCTGCGTGCTGATGTCGTTCGTCGCGGAATCACCGCTGACGGGCCCGGGCGCCGGCGGCTTCATGTTGCTGCACACGGCGGGAGGCGAGAGCCACCTGCTCGACTTCTTCGTCGCCGCCCCCGGCCTGGGGCTGGACGGCCGGGAGCCGGCGGCGCTCACGCCGATCGACGTCCACTTCTCGGAGGACGCCGTCCAGCGGTTCAACGTGGGGCCCTCGTCCTGCGGCGCCTACGGCACGGCGCTGGGGCTGGTGGAGGCTCTCGACCGCTTCGGGAGCGCTCGCCTGGGCGATCTCACGGCCGCACCGGCCCGCGCGGCGCGCGAGGGCGTGGAGGTCGTGCCGATGCAGGCGTTCCTGTTCGAGGTGCTCGCCCCGATCCTGTGCTCCACCACCGAGTGCGCGGCTATCTACGCGCCGGAGGGACGCCTTCTGAGGGAAGGCGAAACGATTCGCCTGCCCGAGCTGGGAGATTTGCTCGAGCGGCTCGGCGAGGAGGGTCCGAGCTTTCTGTACACCGGCGACGCCGCCACCGCCGTCTCCGAGTGGGTCCTCGCGCGCGGAGGGCTCCTGACCGCCGACGATCTCGCGA
>JACVRW010000060.1 GCA_014534235.1 Thermoleophilaceae bacterium
AGCAGGCAGCCGAGCCCGGCGGCCAGGGTTGCGCGAACAGCTGACACACCGGGATCGTAGAAGCGCCCCGCGCGCGCCCGCGCCGGTCCCGGAGCCCGACGCCGACGCCCCGGGGCTCGAGAGCGTCCCGACCTCGCCGCGCCCGCGTGCTCCCGATGGCGCCGCGCCGCCCAAGGGGCCGTCGCTCCCTCGGCCGCGAAGCGGCGAGTTCTCGCCGAGCCCGGACCTGTGACCGGGAGACCGCTCGCGCGGAAGGGTTGGGCCGCGGCCGCTGTGGTGCCGCGGCAGGCCCTACGACCCGACCGGCGCCTCGCCCTTGCGCTTCGCGTCGATGTCGGCGATCTGGTCGTCGACCCAGTCGCCGGGGTCGCGCGCGGTCACCACCCGCTTCAGGCCCTGCGCCCGCCACGAGCGCTCCTCCGCGGACATGGTGAGCGCCCGGTGGATGGCGTCGGCCTGCTCCTGCACGTCGAACGGGTTGACGGAGAGCGCGAACTCGGCCAGCTCCTCGTGCGCGCCGGTGTTCTCGCTGAGGAGCGACACCCCATGGCGCTCGTTCACGAGCGGGCCCTCCTTGGCGATCAGGTTCATCCCGTCGAACATGGCGTTCACCATCAGCAGGTCATAGTGCTTGTACGCGGCGATCGCCTCCTCGAGGTTCTCGCGCAGGCGCAGCTCGATCGGCATCCAGTCGGTGGTCCCGTGGCGATGGTTCACGACCGCGACCAGCGCCTCGATGCGCTCGAGGTACTCGGCGTACTCCGGCACGTCCTGGCGGGACGGGATGAGGTGCGCGATGAACGTGACCTGCTCGTGGAACTCCGGGTGCTGGTCGAGGAACAGGTCGAACGCGGTGAACCCGCGGAGCACGTTCTTGGAGAGGTCCGCGCGGTCCACCCGCAGGATCAGGTGCTCCCGCCGGCGACGGATGATCTCGCGCTCGTACTCGTGCACCGCCGGCCGCTGCGCGGTTCGATGGAACGTCTCCGCCGAGATCGGGAGCGGGTAGGACCGCACCCACACGTCCCGCCCGTCGAACCTGACCACGCCGGCCTCCTCGTCGACCTCGAGACCGAAGAGGTCACGGCAGCAGAGCAGGAAGTTGCGCCGGTAGGAGGGGGTGTGGAAGGCGATGATGTCGTTCGCGAGGATCCCCTCGTAGATGTCCTCACGGATGTCGGCGGGGAGTACCCGCCACGCGTCGGGCTGGGTCCAGGGGATGTGGACGAAGTGGTGCAGGAAGAGGTCCGGCCGCTCCTGGCGGATGAACTTCGGCGCGACGTAGAGGTGGTAGTCGTGCAGCATCACGACGGCCTCGTCATGCTCGGCGACCTCCGCGAGCACCGCGCCCGCCAGGTCCTGGTTGATCGAGCAGTAGCCGTTTTCGTAGGCATCGACCTCATGGCGGCGAATGTCCGGCGCGTTCGAGAGGTCCCAGAGGTAGTGCTGGATGAACCAGAGCATGGGGTTGGCCACGACGTTGTAGAACCGGTCGTACGCCTCGGCGTCGCTCTCGACGAGCTTGACGCGGTAGCGCCCACCGTCGAGCTCGACGGCGAAGCTTCGCCCGCCGTGGCGGCGGCTCTCCTCCACGTCTCCCTCGGTCATCGCCGACGCGACCCACACCGCGTCGCGGTGGTGGACGAGCCCGGTCAACGCCGTGACGAGGCCACCGCCGCCTCGCCGCGCCTGGCCGTCCTCGAACGTCGCGGGCCCGCGGTTCGAAACGAGGACGAGTGGAGTCTCCGGGTTCATCGGTGCTCCGTGAAGATTCTCAGCCAGTCGCGAAGAAGGCGAGGGGTCAGGAAGTGCCTCCGGACGTGCTCCTTGCCGGAGCGCCCGAGCCGCTTGCCAAGGTCCGGCTCGCGGAGGATGCGGAGGGAGCGGTCCGCGCACTCCTCGGGCGACGAGACGAGGAAGCCGGTCTTGCCGTCCTGCACCTGGAGCGGGATGCCGCCCACGTCGCCGCCGATGAACGGCCGGGCCTTCCAAAGCGCCTCGGACACGGTCAAGCCGAAGCCCTCACGCCGCGACTTCTGGATGACGACGTCGGCCTGCGACTGGAACGCGTTCACCTCGATCGCCCCGACGTTGTTCAGGTTGTTCAGGATGTGGATGTCCGGATCGCCATCGGCGTACGCCATCGTCGAGTTGAAGTACTCCCAGCCCTCCGGGTCGTCCGTCGCCATCGAGCCGACCAGCGCGAGCTGCACCTCGGACATCTCCTGCGTCACGTGACGGTACGCGTCGATCACGCCGATCGGGTCCTTCCACGGATCGAAGCGGGACACCTGGCACATGAGCGGGCGGTCGACGTCGATCCCGAACTGGTCGCAGACGAAGGCGGCGTCCTCCGGCGACAGCGCCATGTTCTTCGGGGATAGCGGATCGATCGCCGGCTGGATGATGTGGACGCCGTCGAGGCTGCCGTCCGAGCCGGGGTTCGAACCGGCGACCACCGGGCGCAGCTCCTGAGGGACGTACTGCTCGACGTGCCACACGGACGCGTCGTACTCCCTGATGAACGGGACCATCCGCGCTATCGCCTCGGGGTTCGGAGTCGAGAGATCGATGTGGCAGCGCCAGACCCAGGTGCTCGCCTTGTTCGGCACGTGCCGCTTGATGGCGGCCGGCTGCGGATCGTGCACGATGATCACGTCCCACTCGCCGGAGATCTCCGTCGCGTTCAGGGCGTTGTAGCGCTCATATATCTTCCACTCCTCATCGGTGGGGGAGTCGGGGTTGCCCTGGAGCGCATTGTGCAGGCGCTTCGTCGTGTTGTAGAACTCCTCGCGCCCGAGCATGACCTGCCACTCGGCCTCGAGCCCCACGTCGTTCATCAGCGGGACGAGCGTGTACAGGATCTCGGCCACTCCGCCGCCGAACGCCGTCGCCGAGAGGTGAAGCACCCGCAGGCCGCTGAGGTCCTCGGACAGGTCCCTGATCTCCTGGATGAGCGGCCGGCCGGCCAGATGGGTGTAGTCGGCCAGGCTCTTGTGGCCCGTGGAAACCGGCTGCAGCACGAGGGGTCAGACTAGCCGGAGCGCTCAGAGAGATACTTCACGAGACGGGTCTTCCCGTCGGCGAACTCGCACTCGTCCACGGTCGCCTCGATGATCGCTCGACTGAGCTCACGCTCGGTCGCCGCGACGCGGCACGGGGGGCCGTCGAGCTCCATCAGTAGGCGGTCCTCCCCGAGGCGGAAAGCGAAGCTGACCCGGCTCTCGTCGTCGAGCGAACGCTGCTCCTCGACGTAGTCGCTGGCGGCCTCTGTGATGGCGAGCTTGAGGTCGGCGATCTCGTCCGGCATGAGCGGGGTGAGTCGGCACACGGCGGACAGCGCGAGCCGGGCGAGTACCAGGTAATCGGGCCTCGCCGGAATGGTCAGCGAGACGTCGCGACTCTCGGCGGCCATTGGCACCTCCACCGATTCGGAACGTACCCGGAACTCCGCGAATGCCAGCATCGGCGCTCTCGTGCAGGAGCGCTGTCACTCGGTGGAGCCCGCCGGCCGGCGGCCGAGCGTGACTTCGACACTGCGACGCCGTCCGTCTCGCAGGAGGTCGAGGCTCACCTTCTCCCCGGCGCTCATGGCGCTGATCACGTCGGCGAGGTCCTCGCGGCGGGTGAGTCGACGGCCGCCGACCGCCACGATCACATCGCCGCCAATAGTGATGTCCGGGTGTCCCTGGAAGGCGATCTCGTCGTCGCCCGCCTCGATGTCGGCCTCCTCCGCCGGGCTGCCTGGCTCGACCTCCTGGATGAGAGCGCCGGTGGCGACGTCGAGGTCGAGCCTCTCCGCGAGCTGTGGCCAGAGGGTCAGCGTCTGCACCCCGAGGTAGCCGTAGTCCACCCGACCCCTGTGGCGCAGTTCGCGCACCGAGCGGCGTACGGCGTCGGCCGGGATCGCAAACCCGACCCCCTCGCCGCCGCCCGACCGCGACCTGATCTGGGCGTTGATCCCGAGCACGCGTCCCTTGGCATCGAGCAGCGGACCGCCGGAGTTGCCGGGGTTGATCGGGGCGTCCGTCTGGATGGCGTTGCCGATCTGAAAGCGGGTGAGCGACTGGATGTTGCGGTCGACCGCCGAGATCACCCCGACCGTGAGCGACTGCTGCTCGCCGAACGGGCTGCCGATCGCGGCCACGGGCTCGCCGACGGTGATCGTGTCCGAATCACCGAGCGCGAGCGGCGTCAGTCGCAGTCCGTCGGGGTCGACCTTGAGGAGCGCCACGTCGACGTTGGGGTCGTCGCCGACGATCTCGGCCGGGACGCGGTTCCCGTCGGAGAACTCGACGAACACCTCGTCGGCCCGCTCGGGGCTCTCGTTTCCGAGGTCGGACTCCGCAAGCACCACATGGGCGTTCGTGACGACGTAGCCGTGGTCATCCAGCACGAAACCCGAGCCCTGACCGCCCTCGCCCCCGTCCTCGAGGATGCTCGTGCCTCCCTCGAAGATCGAGATCACCGTCACCACGCCGGGCGAGAGCCGCTCGTATATCTCGGCGGGCTCGAAGCCGCCGCCGTCGCCGATTCCCTCGACGACCTTCACGCGCGTGGTGGTGACCTCGCGTGTCGCCCGCGACTCCTCGTCGTCACCGGAGTCGCAGCCCGGTACGGCGAGCGCGAGCGTCGCCGCGGCCACGACCGCCGCGCGGCTCACCGGTCGCGCCACTAGTCCGATCCGTCCGTTGGCAGCTCGAGCGTGAAGCTGGTGCGCCCGGGCCGGGACGCCAGCACGATCCGGCCCTCCATTCGCTCGGCCAGCTCCCGGGCGATGGCGAGGCCGAGCCCCGCCCCGCGCGCGGCATCGCCGGTGTAGAAGCGATCAAACGCCTTCGAACGGGCCTGCCCAGCCAGGCCCGGACCAGTGTCGGCCACCGTGAGCGCGGCGGCCCCGTTGATGCGGTCTGCCCTCACGGTGACGTCCGTCCCCTCCGGAGTGTGCCGGAGCGCGTTGTCGAGGAGGATACGCATGATCTGCGCCACCCGTTCGCGGTCGCAGCGCGCCGGCGGCCCCTCCTCCGGCAGGTCGACGGTCAGCTCCGTGCCGTGCTCGGCAATCGCCGGCAGGAATTCCCCTACCACCGTCCGCGCCAGTTCGGAGAGGTCCACCGGCTCGCTCTCGACCTCGAGCGAGCCCGCGTCCAGGCGAGAGAGATCGAGCAGGTCGACGGAGAGCTTCTGGAGGCGGGCCACCTGTCCGCTCATCGTGTCGAGGAACTCCCGCCGGGTCTCCTCGTCGAGGTCCTCGTCCTGCAAGAGCTCCACGAAGCCGCCGAGCAAGAAGATCGGCGTGCGCAGCTCGTGCGACGCGGTGGCGATGAACTCCTTGCGCGCCACGTCCACCTGACGGAGCTGCTCCTGCATCTCGTTGAACGTGCGTGTGAGCTGGCCGAGCTCGTCCTCCGAGTCGACGGGGAGCGGGTCCTTGAAGCGGCCTCGGGCGACCTCGGCCGCGGCGGCCTCGACTCTCCGCACCCGCCGCGCCAGCCGGCGCGCGACGAGATAACCGCCCGCGAGCGCGATCAGCAGCGCCGGCAGGGTCGCGAGCAGCACGCGCCCGCGGATGAACGCGATGGTCGTCTCCACCTCCTCGAAGTCACGCGAGTAGAGCGCCACGCGCTGCGGCTCGCCCCCGAGCAGCAGCGGCTGAGCTACGAGGCCGACTTCCTGGCCTAGGAAGGTGTCGAAGCCGCTCTGAGGGCGGCGGGTGCGCAGAGCCCTCCGCAGCAGTGCGTCGTTGCGGGGGAACAGCTGCTGCTCGCGCGAGTCGGTGAGCGAGTAGAAGCGCAGGTTGCGGAGGTCGCCCTGCGGCCCGACGGGTTTCTCCTCCCAGCTGAAGAGCGTCACCCGCGAGTCGGTCGCCTCGGCCACCCCCCGCACGCGCCGGTTAACCATGGGCTGTGGCGTGTCCCCGAGGAGCAGTTCCTCGAGTGCCCGCTTGGTGGTCCCCGCGACCACCTCAAGGTCGTGAAGGCGCCGCTCCTCGAGGTTCGACTCCGGCTGGGTGACGACCGTGAAGTAGATGACCGCGAAGGCCGCCGCGGTGATCGCGAAGAAGAGCAGTGCGATCTTGTTTCCGAGCGAGCGGAACGGTCTCATCGATCCCGGAAGCGATACCCGACGCCGCGCACCGTCAGGATCAGCTCCGGGTGCTTCGGCTCCCGCTCGAGCTTCTCCCGCAGGTGTCGGATATGCACGTCGATCGTGCGCGGGTCCCGGTACGCGGCGTCGCCCCAGACCCGCTCCAGCAGCATCGTGCGAGTGAACACCCGGCCGGGGTTACGGGCGAGCGCCGCGAGGATCTCGAACTCCACGTAGGTCAAGCGCACGATCTCGCCGCGCGCCTCGACCTGGCGCCTCTCGAAGTCGATGCGAATGTCGCCGGCCTCGATCGGCTCCTCGAACTGCTCGTCGGGGGCGGCCAGCGCGGCCCGGCGGAGGACCGCCTTCACCCGGCTGCGGAACTCGCGAACCGAGAAGGGCTTCGTGATGTAGTCGTCCGCGCCCAGCTCGAGGCCGAGGACCTTGTCGATCTCCTCCGTCTTCGCGGTCAGCATGATGATCGGCACCGTGCTCCGGGCGCGGATCTGGCGGCAGACGTCAAATCCGTCCGTCTTCGGGAGCATCACGTCGAGGACGACGAGGTCGAAGCTGTCCTCGCGAAGCCGGTG
The DNA here is from genome assembly GCA_014534235.1 of Thermoleophilaceae bacterium. Lineage (GTDB taxonomy): Bacteria > Actinomycetota > Thermoleophilia > Solirubrobacterales > Thermoleophilaceae > JACVRW01. The sequence goes on from JACVRW010000060.1 coordinate 6,678, forward strand.
GAGGGCCTCCTTGCCGTCCAGCGCAGGAACGACGTCGTAGCCCTCCTTCCGAAGCGGGTAGGTCAAGAGCTTCTGGACCGACACCTCGTCGTCGACGAGGAGGATCCTGGGCGCTGAGGCCGTCACCTTCGGAATTGTAGGTTGGGTGCCGGTGATCGAGCCACGTGTATACAGAGCCGCGTTCGTGCCGGCCTTCGTGGCGCTGGTCGTCGCGATGTTCTCGTTCGAGAGCAGGCCCCGGCCGCTACCGCAGGGCCTGCCCGCCGACGTCCTCTTCGATGGCCGCGAGGCCGCCCAGCGCGCCGCCCGAATCGCCGAGGAGGAGCCCGACCGCCGTCCCGGGCGGCCCGGCAACCGGGCGACCGCGAGGCTCGTCGCCGAGACGCTCGCGGAGCAGGGGTTCCGGGTCGAGCGGCAGCTCTTCAGCCACGCCGGCCGCGAGCTCGAGAACGTCATCGGGCGGCGCGCCGGGCGCTCGCGGAGCCAGATCGTGGTCGTCGCGGCGCGCGACGCGGGGGTGGTCCCCGACGCGCCCGGCAGCGCCGCCGATACCGCCGCGCTGCTCGAGCTCGGCCGCGTGTTCCGTGGGCGTCCATCGCGCAAGACTCTCGTGCTCGCCTCGGTCGACGGCTCGACGCTCGGAGAGGTCGGCACCGCCCGGCTCGCCGACGAACTGGGGCCGCCCGAATCGATCGACGCCGTCCTAGTCGTCTCCGATCTCGGATTCCGCGGATCGGGTGACTCCTTCGCGCAGGCGTGGTCGAACGACTGGCGTCGGGCGGGCATCGGCCTGCAGCGGACGGTCGCGGACTCGATCCGCCAGGAGCTCGACCGCTCCGTAGAGGGGACCGGGCTCCTCGGGGAGCTCGCGCGGCTGTCGTTTCCGATCGGCATCGGGCCCCAGGGGGTGCTGCTCGAGGACGGCTTCGACTCGATTCGGATCTCGGGCAGCGGCGAGCTGCCGCCCGATGGGAATGGGCCGGTGGAAGCGATCGACGAGGACCGGCTCGGTCCGCTCGGCCGGGCGACCCTCCGAACGGTCACGGCGATCGATCAGAACGGGCGCCCCGAGCACGGCCCGGACAGCTACCTGCTCGCCGGCAGCCAGACCTTGCCGAGCTGGGTGCTCTTCCTGCTCGGCGGCACGCTGCTCTTGCCGATCCTCGTGACCTCGGGCGACGCCCTGGCCCGGGCCCGACGCCGGCAGCTACCGGTCGGACCCTGGCTGCGGTGGATGGGCGCGTGGACGGCGCCCTTCCTGGCCGGCTTTGCGGTGGCGGAGGTGCTCGCTTTGGCCGGTGCGACGCCCGCGCCGCCGCCCGCCCCGGTCGCGCCCGCGGAAGTGCCACTCGACGGCCCGGCGCTCGGCGTGCTCGGCGGAGTGTCGGCGGCGATGGCGCTGGCGCTCTTGCTGGCACGCTTCCTCGCCGCACGGCCCGACCCGACCCTGAAGCGGCCGCTCGGGCCCGGTGCGGCCGTCGCTCTCGGCCTGGTCCTGAGCGCGTCGGCGCTACTCCTCTGGGTGGCGAATCCGTACGCCGCCCTGCTTGCGGTTCCCGCGGCCCACCTGTGGGCGCTGGTCGTGCTGACGCGTCCGACGCCCCGACCGCGCACGCGGGCGGCCATGATCGCCCTCGGCGTCCTGCCGGCGGCGCTCGTGGCGGTCTACTACCTCTTCGCCCTGTCCATGAATCCGCTCGAGGGGGCGTGGTACCTGCTGATGCTGGTTACGGGCCATAGCGTGGGGGTGTTCACCTCCCTCGTGGGGTGCGTGATGCTCGCCGCGCTCTGCGGGGCGACGGAGATCGCCCTCCGCGTGCCCGGAGAGCCGGAGCCCGAGGTGCCCGCCCTCGGCCCGTCCGTCTACGGGCCGGGCGCGTACGCCGGGCCGGGCTCGCTCGGCGGCACGAAGTCGGCGCTCGGCGACTGAGCGCCCGGGACGAGGGCCGGACCGGCGGCCGCCGCGCCGGTCAGTGCTCCCAGCCGCTTAGCCCCGTGACGGTCCGGCCGTCGGCCGCGAGCAGGTCGAGGTCGTCGCCCGCCGTTACCTCACCGATCCACGTGAGCGGGACTCCGGTGGCTCCGGTCGCCCGCTCCGCCCGCTCGCGCACCGCGGGCGGGACCGTCACGAGCAGCTCATAGTCGTCTCCGCCGATCGCCGCCAGCTGGTACGGATCGCGGCCGTCCGCCAGAGCGAGCGGCTCTAGCCCCGGCGCCAGCGGCAGGTCCCGAAGGCGGATCTCGAGACGCGCCCCACTTCGCTCCGCCAGGTGGCGCGCGTCGGTGGCGAGGCCGTCGCTCACGTCGATCATCGCGGTCGCCCCGGCGGCGGCGAGCGCCCGCCCCTCGGCGAGTCGCGGCTGCGGGCACAGGTGTCTGTGGACGAGCGCGGCGGGCTCGCGCTGATCACGCTTCAGCAGTTCCCGGCCGGCCTCGGAGCCGCCCAGCTCGCCCGTGACTCCCACGAGGTCGCCGGGGCGAGCCCCATCTCGACCCACGAGCTCATCCTCCCGTTCGGCCCAGCCCGTGACCGCCGCGGTGAGCGTCAGCGTAGGGCCGCGGACGACGTCGCCCCCGGCGATGGTGGTGGCGAAGCGCTCGGCGAGCCGCTCCATCCCGCCGACCAGCTCGAGAGCGTCGTCGAAGGTCGGGGGACATACCAGGGAGATGTAGGCCTCGCCGGGGTCGGCGCCCATGGCCGCGAGGTCGGAGAGGGCGGTGGCGAGGGCGCGGTGCCCGATGTGGGCGGGGGAGTGCGTCGAGCGCGTGAAGTGGACGCCGTCGACGATCGCGTCGATCGAGGTGACGGCGATGGGCCGCGCCCGAACCACCGCCGCGTCGTCGCCGGTCCAGCGGGCCAGGCGGCCGCTGCGGTCGACCAGCGCGGCCTCGATCGCCTGGATCATGGCCAGCTCACGCACGGGTACAGTCTGGCCCGCGGAAGGGCGCCCCGTCGACCATTCGCGCACGCCGCTCCAGCGCGCCCGCACCGGAGGCGGACCGCACGCGGTTGACCTCACGCGGCTATATGTCGCGGAGGGTGGAACGCATGCACGCCTTACTGCCCGGGCGCAGCGACCCCGCCCTGCCCGTCGGCGCCCACCTCCGGGATCGGCGGCGGGACGGGAGCCGCGGGCGCCTGCACCTGCGGCGCCTGTGGAGCCGCGGGCGTCTGCACCGGCGGCGCCGCCTGCGGTGGCGCCTCGTAGTACTGCGGGTCGTACCCCTCGCCGGTGCCGTAGTCCGTGACGCCGCCCGTCGTCGGGTCCGAGGTGTAGTCGCCGCTACTCGTGGTGGCGCCGCCGGTGCTCGCGTACTTGCCATGGAACGGCGAGGCCACGAACGGCTCCTTCGGCGGCGGGAAGTCGCTGCAGTCGTCCCCCTTGGCGACCTGCATGTATGCGGTCCAGATCGAGGTAGGTGTTCCGCCCCCCTGCTCGCCGGTCGAGATCAGGGCGTCCGGGTAGCCGAGCCACACCGCGGTGGAGAGGTGTGGCGTGTAGCCGACGAACCAGGCGTCGTTGTGGTTATCGGTCGTTCCGGTCTTGCCGGCCGCCGGGCACTCGAGAGCGCTCGCGGTACGGCCGGTGCCACTCTGGATGTTCGCCTCGAGGATGCGCGTGACCTCATATGCCTCGCCGTCCGTCAGCACGCGCTTGCCCTTCGGCCGCGACAGCTTGTCGACGTCTCCGTCCGGGAAGACGACCTTGCGGATCGCCGTGGGGCGGTGGCGTATCCCACCCGACGCGAGCGTGGCGTACGCCGCGGCCATCTCCAGAGGCGACACGCCGAGCCGGAGTCCGCCGAGTCCCTCGGCCGGGTAGCAGTCGAGCTTGGTCTGGATCCCCATCAGCTTCGCGGTCTGGCACACCTTCCTGGGGCCGATGTCCATGATCAGCTGGGCGTAGATCGTGTTGTCCGACGCGAGCGTCGCTCGGTGGAGGTTCATCGAGCCGCGGTACGAGCCGTCGTAGGTCTTCACCTGCCACGGTCCGTACCGGTCGTCGTTCAGGTTGAGCGGCTTCGACACATACGACGTGCTGTCGGGGTCGATTCCGCGGCGGATCGCGGCGGTGAGCACGAACGTCTTGAACGCCGACCCCGGTTGGCGGTGGCCCTGGGCGGCCAGGTTGAAGCTGCGGGCCTTGTACGTCCCGCTCGAGGCCATCGCCTTGATCTCGCCGTTCGATGGGTCGACCGTGACGATCGCCGACGAGGGGCCGCCCTCGAAGATGTGGCTGTTGATCGCGTCCCTGGCGGCCTGCTGCAGGCGCGGCTTGATGGTGGTGTGGATCTTCAGTCCTCCACGGCGGACCACGCCCACGCCGTACTTCTCGATCAGCTCCTCCTGCACGAAGTCGAAGAAGTACGGCTCCCGGCGCTGGATGTAGCGCGTGCCGTGCCTCAGCCCGAGTCCCTTCCGGGACGCCTCGTACGCCTCCGCACGCGTGAGGTAGCCGTTCTCGACCATCTGGTCGAGCACGTCATTGCGGCGCTCGATCGCGGCGGTCGGATTGCGGAACGGGTTGTACTCAGAGGGGGCCTGGGGCAGGCCGGCGAGGAGCGCGGCCTCGTGCAGCTTCAGCCTGCTCGCGTGCTTGTCGAAGAAGGTGACCGCGGCGGCCTCGACGCCGATGGCGGTCCGGCCGCCGACCGTCCCGTAGGGCACCGAGTTCAGGTAGTTGTCGAGGATCCAGGTCTTCGAGTGCTTCTCCTCGAGCTCCGAGGCGAGCTTGGCCTCGCGGATCTTCCGCGTAAAGTTCCGCTTTGGTTCCTTGATGTAGAGCGCGCGCACGAGCTGCTGGGTTATCGTTGAGCCGCCCTCCACCGTCTCCCCGGACTCGAGGTTGCGGATGCCGGCGCGAACGATGGCGTTCAGGTCGACGCCGTCGTGCTGCCAGAAGCGCTCGTCCTCGATGGCGACGGTCGCTCGGCGCATCTCGACCGGGATGTCCGCGAACGGGATGACCCGCCGAAGGATGTCGGATTGAACGAACCCGAGCCGCGAGCCGTCGGCGGCGTACACGACCGAAATCTCTCCCTTGTCGTCGGCCTTCAGGTCGCCCAGGTCAGGGGCGGACGCGGCGATCGCGAGCATGTACCCCGCCGCGGAGCACACGGCGATCAGGCAGATCGTGGCGATTACGCCCAAGCCGAGCAGCACCTTGCTGCGTGGGCCTTGACGCTTTCGCCTCCGCGACTGTCGCTGCCGGTAGGTCATCGCTCGCTGGCCGGCACTAGGAGGCCTCGACGGAGGATAGACCGTGCTCGCGAAGCCGCCGCAGCCAGCGTTGCCGCAGGTCCGCCGCGACGCTGCCTCGCTCGCGGGCCGTGTCGGCCCAGGTGGTCGCGGCGAGGCGCACGCGATCCTTGTCCACCTCGGCCACGGCGGCGGTGACGTCCCCGTCCTCCTCGATCAGCTCGAGCGCACGATCGAGGTCGACGTCCGGCGGGAGCCACACCGAGACCTCCACCTGCATGCGCGGGTCGAGCACCGTGTGGTTCTCGATCGAGCTCGCGGCCAGGCGCTCGTTCGGGATGATGAGCCGGCGACCGTCCTCGAGCCGGATGTAGGTATAGGTCAACTGGACGTCCTCGACCTCACCGGTCTCGTCCTCGAAGGTGACGAGATCGCCGATCCGGATCGGCTGGGCGATCGCGAGCATGATTCCGGCGATCGCATTGGCGAGCGTCTGCCGGGCGGCGAAGCCGACTACGATGCCAAGCACCGCCGAGGAGGCGAGGAGGCCGGTGGCCAGCTGCCTCACGGGGTCGAGGAACGAGACCGCGATCGCCAGCCCGATCAGGATGATCAGGGCGAAGATCAGGCGCCGCACGAGCCGCAGGCGCGTGGTCGCCACCGGTGAGAGGTCGCCGCCGGCGACCGCCATGCTCAGGATCCTGCTGCGCCGCGACAACGCGCGGTCGACCACCTCGGCGACGAGGAGCGCGATCGCGATCGCCACCACCGCCGAGATCCAGTCGCTGGTCTCGACGGCGGCTGTGTAGAACTCGGGTTGCGGCATGGCGTATGAAGCTACCCCCACGGCCGCGCGAGCAATCTCCGCCGTGCGCCGCTCCGAGGCGCTGCGCGCGGCCTGGCGGGTGTTCCTTCCCACACGCGTGGCCGTGCTGCTCGTGGCAATCTTCGCCGCGCTGTCGTTCGGTCCTGCGACGGGCGGACTGGCGGCCGAGAACGCCGCGAGGTTCGACGACCCGGCGCTGACACACGCCGTGGCAGAGCCGCTTCTCGCGCCGCTGGCCCGCTGGGACGCCGTCTGGTACCTGCGGATCGCCGACTCCGGCTACAGCGACAGCGCTCCGCGGGCGGCTTTCTTTCCCCTCTACCCGCTGCTGATCAGATCGGTGGCCGCCGTCGCCGGCGGCTCCGAGGCCGCGCTCCTGATCGCCTCGTACGCGGTTTCGCTGGCGGCTTTCCTGGGCGCCCTCACTTTGCTGCACCGCTTGGTGTCGCTCGAGCTCGGCCGCCGGTTCGCGGCGCCCACGCTGTTGCTGCTGGCGGTGTTCCCGGCCGCGCTCTACTTCGGAGCGCCGTACGCGGAGAGCCTGTTCCTGCTGGTGTCGGTTGGCGCGTTCTACGCCGCGCGTACCGGCAGGTGGGCGTGGGCCGGAGCGTGCGGCGCCGCCGCGTCCGCCGCCCGCAGCGCCGGCGTGCTGCTCCTGATTCCGCTGGCGATGCTGTGGTGGGGGTCCCGCGGCCGCCGCTGCAGGGACACGGCCTGGCTGCTCGTCGTGCCGCTCGGCTTGCTTGCCTACGCCGCCTGGCTCGGGCTCGTCGAGGGCAACGCGCTGCGCTTCCTCGACGTGCAGGATGCGTGGTCGCGCGACCTCGCCGTCCCGCTCGCCGGGGCCTGGGACGGCTTCACCGCCGCGTTGGACGGTCTGCGCCAGCTCTCCTCGGGCGCGCGTAGCCCCGTCTACTTCGAGGAGGCGGCCGGCGACCCGTTCCGGATTGCGGCAATCAACATCATGCTCTTCGCCACGCTCGTCTTCGCGCTGGTCGCGTGCGTGGGCGTCTTCCGGCGTCTGCCGAAGGCCTACGGCGCCTGGGTCGCGGCGGCGCTCCTCTTGCCGCTGTCCTTGCCGGTCAAGCCGCAGCCGCTGATGTCACTGCCTCGCTTCATCGCGGTCCTGTTCCCGATCTTCATGTGGCTGGCGCTGGTCGCCGAGGAGCGCCGGGCGACACCGAAGGTGGCGGCGGCCTCCGCCGTGGGGCTCGGTCTCTTCACCGCCCAGTTCGCGAGCTGGCACTGGATCTCGTAGTGGTCGTCTTCCTGGACGCGCTCGGAACGCTCCTGGAGCTCCAGCCGCCCGCTCCGCGCCTGCGGGCGCGCCTGGCGGGGGCGGGCCTCGAGGTGAGGGAGGAGCAGGCCGCGGCGGGCATCGCGGCGGAGATCGACTACTACCTGGCGAACCATCTGCACGGCGGGGACCGGGCCTCGCTCGAGGACCTCCGTGACCGCTGCGCGGCGGTGATGATGGAGGCGCTCGACCTCGACGGGCTCGACCACGCGACCGCTCGCGCCGCGCTGCTCGGCGCGCTCGAGTTCCGCCCGTACGACGACGCGCTGCCGGCGCTTCGAGCGCTGCGCGAACACGGGCACCGGCTCGTGATCGTGAGCAACTGGGACTGCTCGCTGCCCGAATGGCTTGGCCCGCCGGGCCTGCTCGACCTGGTGGACGGTGTGATCACGTCGGCCGACGTGGGCGCCGCCAAGCCGGATGCCCGGGTCTTCAGGCGGGCGCTGGAGCTCGCCGGCGTCGCGCCGGAGGGCGCGATCCACGTGGGCGACTCGCTGCGCAACGACGTTGAGGGGGCGGAGGCGGTGGGAGTGCGAGCGGTCCTCGTGCAGCGCGTCGGGGAGCCGCCGCCGGGCGTGGAGTCGATCCGCTCGCTCGGCGAGCTCCCTTCGCGGCTTTGAGCGGCCGCCCGCTTTGGATCTCGCGCCCCTACTCTGAGGGGTCCGATGCAGCAGATCACGGTTCCCCCGCCACCGCCGGAGCGGCCGGAGCTTCCCGAGCGGCTATCGCCGCGCTGGCCCGCGTGGTACGCGGCCGTCGGCTTTCTCGTGGCCCTGGTCGGAACGCTGGTCGCAGTCGGGATCGTGGCGGCCGCCACCGGCGCCACGTCGGGCGAGGAGAACCCGACGTTCACGATCGTCGCGACGCTGCTGCAGAGCATCGTCTTCATCGGGACCGCGGTGCTGTTCGCCTCGTTCACCCGCAGGCCCGAGCCGTGGCACTTCGGGCTGCGTCGCACGCGGCTCTGGCCGGCGGTGGGCTGGGCTGCGCTCGGCCTGTTCTCGTTCTACGTCTTCGCCGCGGTCTACACGGCCGCGGTCCAGCCGGACGCCGAGCAAACCGTCGCTCAGGACCTCGGGGCCGACGAGGGCACGTTGGGGCTGATCGCCGCGGGGTTCATGGTCACGTGCGTGGCGCCGGTCGCCGAGGAGTTCTTCTTCCGTGGCTTCTTCTACCGCGCGCTCCGCAGCCGCTACTCGATGCTGGTGGCGGCCGCGATCGACGGGGCGCTGTTCGGGATCATCCACTTCGACTTCTCCAGTGCCGACGCGCTGCTGATCCTCCCGCCGCTCGCCGCGCTCGGATTCATGTTCTGCCTCGTCTACGAGCGCACCGGATCCCTCTACCCGGTCATCGCGCTGCACGCGCTCAACAACGCCCTAGCGTTCGGGATCCAGGCTGAGGGTTGGGAGGTCTCGGCGGTGCTCGGACCGCTGATGCTGGTCGCTTGCGTGCTGGTGCCTCGCATGACGGCACCGGTGCGTTCGGGCGCTCCTGCCTAGAGTCGTGGCATAGTGGGCGTCGTATGAGGGCGCGGCGCTTGTTCCCCGTATCGCTCGTCGTGCTCGTGGCGTCGGCCGCCTCGGCGCAGGCGCAGGTTCCGGCTCCGCCGCCCGCTCCGCCCGTTCCAAGTCCTCCGCCCGCGCCGCCTCCCCCGCCCGCGCCGGCTCCCGCGCCCGCGCCGCCGCCCGCGCCCGCGGCGGGCAAGGCCTCGTTCCGTGCGCTCGGCGGTCTGGCGGCTGAGAAGATGCGCTACTACGCGCCCCGCCAGCTTGTCGTGCTCCGCGGACGCGTCACGCCGGCCGTGCCGGGGGAGCTCGTGACGCTGAACGCGATCAGGGACGGCAAGGTCAGCAAGAGGGTTCGGCGCGAAGTGGGCCGCGACGGACGCTTCGAGTTCCGCTTCACGGTCGACAAGTCGGGGCTGCTGCGGCTGGTCGTGAACCATGCGCTGAGCGACAAGCAGGCCGCGTTCCGGGCTCGCCCTCAGCGGATAAAGGTCGTGCGCTGGACAGCCGGCGTGGGCGCCCGCGGGGTTCGCGTGCTGCTCCTTCAACGGGGGCTGCTTCGCCTGGGCTTTGCCACGCCCGTCACCGGCCGGTTCGACGGCCTCACCGCCAACGCGGTGAATGCGTTCCGCAAGACGAGCCGGATGCGCGTCGGCGGGTATGCGAGCCCCGCGGTGTACGCGATGGTCTTCCGCCGGAACGGTGCGTTCAAGCTCCGCTATCCACGCGCCGGAAAGCACGTGGAGTTCGACTGGTCCCGACAGGTGCTTGTGCTGGCGCGGCGGGGACGGCCCTACCGCGTCTACCACACCTCGTCCGGGGCGCCGGCAACGCCGACGGTGTTCGGGACCTTCCGGTTCTACCGGCAGACGCCGGGCACGAACGCCCTCGGGATGGTCCACTCGTCGTACTTCATCCGAGGCTATGCGATCCACGGCTACGCCTCCGTGCCGAACTACCCGGCAAGTCACGGTTGCCTCCGTGTGCCGATACCGAACGCCGCGTCGATCTTCCGGTGGATCGACATCGGCGATCCGATCTACAGCTACCGGTAGAGCGAGCGCTCAACGCGGCCGTAGTCGAGCGGGTCGGCGAACGCCGGAGGCCCCGCCCGCGTTGGGCGAGGCCTCCTAGGTTCCCCCTGTCGACAGCCGGCGGCGACGGCCGTCGACCCCGTCTTAAGGCGTGGCTGCCGGTGCGGCCGGCTCCGCCGCGGGCGCAGGTGCCGGCTCGGCGGGCGCTGGTGCCGGCTCGGCGGGCGCGGGTGCCGGTGCGGCGGGCGCGGGTGCGGGCGCAGGTGCCGGCTCGGCGGGCGCGGGTGCCGGCTCGGCGGGTGCCGGCTCGGCGGGTGCCGGCGCGGCCTCCACCGGTGCAGGAGCCGCCTCCGCGGGCGCCGGCTCGGCCGGAGCCGGGGCGGGCGCGGGTGCCGGCTCGGCGGGTGCCGGCGCCGGCTCCGCCGGGGCAGGTG
>JACVRW010000126.1 GCA_014534235.1 Thermoleophilaceae bacterium
AGCCGGGGCGGGCGCAGGTACCGGCTCGGCGGGTGCCGGCGCCGGCTCCGTCGGGGCAGGTGCGGGCTCGACCGGGGCGGGCGCCGGCGCGACGGGCACGGGCGCCGCCGCGGGCGCGGGCTCGACCGGGGCAGGTGCCGGCTCGACAGGTGCGGGGGCCGGCGCGACCGGTGGCGCTGCGGCAACCGGCTCCACCGGTGCCGGCGCGGGCGCCGGGGCAACCGGCTCCACCGGCGCGGGCGCGACCGGCTCCACCGGCGCGGGCGCGACCGGCTCCACCGGGGCGGGCGCCGGCGCGGCGGGCTCCACCGGGGCGGGCGCTTCGGCCGGCGGCGCCGGTGGTGCAGGATCGCCGTAGGCGGTCGTTGCCTCGGGGGCGGCTCCCGGCTGGACGACTTGCGCCGTGACCGCCTCGGACGGGGTTGTGCTCGACGTGCCGTCGCCTCCCGCGGTCCCGGCCGTGGCGGTCGAGCCGCCGTTGGCCGCGAGTGCCCCGGCTCGCGAGACCGATCCGCTCGACTTGCCGACGATCATGATGGCCCGGGTCGTCCTGCGGTTGTTCTTCGACTTGCCGACGATCGCCATCGCGCGGCTGGCCCTGGCCCGGATTGCCTTGCCGCCGCTCGCGGTACCGCCGGACTCCGACGTAGTCGCGGCGGCGCTCACCGTCGCCCCACCTCTGAGGTAGGGCTGCGGGTCGCGCGCCACCCCGTTCACGCGCGTCTCGAAGTGCAGGTGGGGCCCCGTGCAGCTGCCCGTGCAGCCGACGTACCCGATCACCTGTCCCTGCCCAACCCGCGTCCCCGCGGAGACGGCGAAGCGCGACATGTGCGCATAGCACGTCGAGAAGGTGCTCGAGTGGGTGATGCAGATGATGTTTCCGTAGCCGCTCTGCTGCCCCGCGACGGTCACTCTTCCGCAGGCGGCGGCCCGGATCGCCGTGCCGGCGGGCGCGGCGATGTCGACGCCGTCGTGATTGCGGCCCCAGCGCGGTCCGAATGGAGAGGTGACAGTGCCGCGAACCGGCGATGTCAGCGTCGGGGAGCAGCTGCCGCTCGGCGGTGCCTCGCGCTTGGCGACGGGCTCGGGCGCCGCGGGGGAGCGATCGCGCGTCCCGGGGCCGCCATCGCCGCCCGGGGAACCGTCCTCACCGCGGCCGCCATCGCCGTCGGGGGAGGCATCGTCGTCGGGGGCCGTGCCGCTCCCGCTGTCGGCAGGGGCATCGCCGTCGGGGAGGGTGCCGCTCCCGCCGTCCACGGAGCGATCGCCGGGGTCGCTCGTCGGGGGGGCTTCGCTGGCGGCGGCGCTCGCAGCGACTTCGTCCTCGGAACCGACTCCGTCGGAGTCCCCGCTTGCATCATCCCGGCTGGCGATGCTTGCACGCGGCGTCTCGCCGTCGCTGCCGGAGGCCGCTCCGTCCCCAACCGAGCCCCAACCCTGCTCAAGGGCGGCGGCCCCGGCCCGGGCGAGGCCGGCCTGTCCGTCGAGGCGCCGTCCCGCCTCGCGCAGTGTCGTTTCGAGCTGCTGCTTGACGTGAGGTGGCGCGTCACCGCCGACGGACGCGCCGCTGCCCGTAGAGAAAAGAGCGGCCCAAGTGGCCGGACCGACGATTCCGTCGACCTGGAGGCCGGCGGAGCGCTGGAAGCGACGCACGGCGGCGTCGGTCTGGGGGCCGAAGATGCCGTCCACGCTCACCCCGAGCGCCCGCTGCACCTGCGCCACGAGCTCGCCGCGGCTCCCCAGCATGAGGGGCAGCCCACCCTCCCGAATCTCTATCGCGCGGTTTGCAGGTGACTCGGCGGCCACCGCGGCCTTGGTGCCGCCGGCGAGCTGGGCCGCGACGAGCGGGGCACTCGGACCGGCCACCACGGCCGTAGCGAGCGCGGCCGAGACGTGCTTCTTGCGAGCGATCTCGCGCCGAGCCCTCGGCGTGAGGGTGCGCCGGTACCTGGATCGCTCGAGCGAGCGCTGCCAGATCTCGGGCGAGGCCAGATCCCTATGTGCCGTCGTCATCCGTCATGTCCCCTTCCGCTCGGGCCTACGGGGTTAGCTGACGGGCTCGCGCTGGAAGATGCGCTATGCGGCACTCGGGGCCGCGATTCGCCCCCGGCGGCACTCGGCCGCCTCTGGTTCCCCCGTTCCCTACACGGGAGCGTGCAGGGATTCGGCGCTTGACTTCGCTTCCACAACAGCCCCGGGCAGGGGAAGTTGCGCGCGGCACAGTACCGGATTTGCGGGACGGTTCAAGATGGAACACCCGCGGGTGGCCGCCCCGTGACGGCCGGACCTGGAAGCCGGGGCTACGATCGACGCCGACCCGACGATGGACGACCCGCACAAGCGCCTCGTGGCCGAGCTTCGCGAGCACGCGCTCGTGCTCGGCGAGGTCACCCTTACGAGTGGCCGCACGGCGCAGTATTACGTCGACGCGAAGCGCGCGATCCTGCGTCCGGAAGGCTTCCGGGCGCTCGGAGAGATGGTGGCGGCCGAGGCGGAGCGAGTGCGGGCCACGGCCGTGGGCGGCATGACGATGGGGGCGGACCCCGTCGCCTGCGCCGCGCTGGCCGCGGGCGCGCGGGTCAAGGCGTTCTTCGTCCGGAAGGAGCGAAAGCGGCACGGTCTACAGCGCTGGATCGAGGGTCCGGAGCTCGACCCCGGCGAGCGGTGCCTGATCGTCGAGGATGTCGTGACCACCGGCGGCTCGACAGTGAAGGCCATCGAGCGCGTGAGGGACGAAGGCCTCCTTATCGCCGGCGTGGTCAGCGTTCTCGACCGCCTGGCGGGCGGGGCTGACGCGATCCGGGCGGCCGCCGACGGCGCGCCGTATTCGCCCCTCACCACAATCGACGACGTCTATCCGGAGCGCCCAGACCGCTCGCACTGATGCGGCGAGCGCCCGAACGTCTCGAACGCGAGGCGGCGGGTCACGCGTGGGGCACTACGCGCCGTCCCTGTGCCTCTCGAAGCCCACGCGCGTGCGACCGTCTCCGTTTCGCACCTCGAGGCGGTCGACGACCGCCGCGATGATCGGGATGCCTCGACCCGAGATGGAATCGAGCGGGGCCGGCTCAGGGGGGCTGTCGAACGTTCCGCAGTCGGTGACCTCGACCCGCAGGCCGCGCGCGCACGGCTCGGTCGTCAGAAGTATGCAGTTGTTCGGCCACGCCTTGCCGTGCTGGACGGCGTTGGAGACCGCCTCGGTCGTGGCGAGCATGAGGTCCCAGGTGCCGTCGCCGCCGAGGCCCGCCTCGGTGGCCGCCTCACGGACGATCGCGCGGGCGGTCGGCGTGCTCGCGGGCGCGGCCTCGAGCCACGTCTCCCGTTTCATGCGCCGTCACGGATGCGTGGCGGCGCTCCACGCCACGGATGGCCCCGGCGCAGGCCAGGCATCGCCGCCGGTTCGGAGCCACCTGGTGGGGGCTGGGCCGCGCCCAGCGCAAACGCTTTCACTCTCATCGGCATTCTTCCTCTGCATCGGTGTACGCAGCCGGGGCGACGGGCGCCCGGCCCGGTTGAGTCGCGGCAGGGCGGCTAGCCGGGGCGTTCGAGCGGCGCTACGACCGCCATCGTGTGCCAGCGGGTGACCTGGAGCCGGAGACGGATCCGCAGCCGGGGCAGCGCCAACGCCACGAGCAGTGCCCCCAGCGACGCCATGCCCGCCGTGAACGACCCCCCGCCGGGGCTGGCGGTTGCGGACCCAGGGGCGGGCGACGATGACGGAACGTGAGCGGGAGCTTCGAGCTCACGTGGGTCGGCCGCGCGGCGATGGTCGTCGGATCGCTCGGATGAAGCGGCGTGTCCCCGGCCCGGCGGCGAGGCCGCCGCCTTGGGCGGGACGTGCGTATACGTGGCTGCGGCGCCATCGGGGACGGGCAGTCGTGGGCCGGCATGGGGCATGAGCGACTTCGCCGTCGGCGGGCGGGGTGTGGAGACGGGTGTGGCGCTCACCGCTCGGAAGCGCTCGAGCCCGCGGAGCAGGATCTGGAACTCGTCACCTTCCGCACCGGAACGGCGCATCACGCTGATCAGGTCGTCGGCGGCGGCCCGAGCGCGGTCGAGGCGGCTGCCGACTTGGCCGAGGAGCGCGTGCAGCCGCGGGTCGAGCCGCTCCGGGACGTCCAGCCGCGCGTCGAGGGCGAGCACTGCCGGCGTGATCCGCCGGAGGCTCGCGTTCAGTTGCGCCACGCGCCTGGTTGGAGTTGACGCACCGGCGGCGAGGTCGCGCCTCAGTGCTTTGATCTGCCCTTGGACGCGGCGGAGCCCGCGCTTGACGCCGAGCAGCAGCCGACTGAGGTCCTTGTCTCGCGCGCCGGTCCGGTGCTTCTCCGGGACGCGGCGGACGGGATGGACCTCGGAGGCCGGAGGTGCGCTCAGCGAGGTCACCGCCTGACCGGCAGGGTCGTACTGAGCGCCGCCTGGAACCGGCGGCGCGGCCCCGGACGTTGCGCGGTAATCCGAGCTCGGCGCGGGGCGCTCCTCCGGGCGGGGCGCGGAGGCCTCGTCTGCACGTGGCTCCGATTGCGCCGGGGGCGACTCATCGATCGACCGCGCGGGCGGCGCGGCCGACTCATTCGGCGCGTCGGGTGTGGTCGAGACTGGTTCCTGCGGCGCGTCGGGGGCGGTTGCGACCGGTTCGGACCCGGAGACCGGTTGGGACCCGGCCGGCGACCCCGTCGCGGGGCTTGGCTCCGGGCCGCTCGGCGCCGGCGAAACGACTCCCTCCTCAGGGGAGACGGCCTCCGCGGCCAAGCCCGGGGCCTCCGCCTGCGGGACGCCCTGGACGCCGCCGCCTTCGGCAGTCCCCTGCTCGGCCGTGATGCCGCCGTTCACCGCGGGCGGCTCGGTGCTCGAGACGACCTCCGTCGACGCCGCGCCTGAATCAGCGCGCGCGTCCGTGCTCGCGATGACCAGTAGCGCCGTCGCGGTCAGTGCCGCGGCGGCGAATGTCAGTGCCGCGGCGGCGAATGAAGGCCGGTTCATTGGTCTCGGGACATCGTCGCACGAGGGCAACCCCCCAAACGCAGCGAGGCGGTGGATATCGGCGACTTTCGGCGATTACGCACGCAAACGCGGTTGCGTACGCCCGGTATGGGCAACGTGCGGGGTATTCGGTGACTGAGTTCGAGATCAGCTCGTACGCCAATCAGGGAGCCGCCCGCGCGGATGGGGCGGTGGAGGGAGTCGGTAGCACCCCCGTCGCTGCTTCCGTGCGCGGGCTCTCGAGCTCGCGGGCACGTTGCCGGCGCCGCTCCTGGTCGGCCATGTAGTGGACGGTCACCAGCAGCAGCAGGTCCACTCCCAGCCCGAAGACGGCGCCGAACTGCGACTCGACGAACGCGAACACCTGGGTGACGAAGATCGCCACGAGGAGCGCATAGGTGAACATGCGGTAGGCGGCGAGCCGACTGCCCCGGTGGAGCCGCACGAGCCCTACAGACACGAGGACCGCGGAGACGACACTCGAGATCATGCTCGCCCAGTTCACGAACGAGAGGTCGGCAAGGTCGTCTCGGCGGAACCCGGTCATCGCGCCGCCCCAGTCGAATGCGACGGACAGGACCAGCTCGGCCACCGCGAGGAACGAGAGCGCCGCCCACAGGGCGAACACGCCGTCGACAAGCAGGCGGAACCGGGGGCGCTCGATGAGATCGAAGTACCGCCGGCGGACGGCGGCCGCCCAACGTGCAAGCCGCGGCGGCTGCTCCGGGGGCAACGCGTCGAGCTCCGCCACGAGGCGGCGCACGGGCTCTACGAGCGGGTTCGCCCCCTCGGCACCATGCAGTAGCTCGAGGGCCCGGCGCTTGTCGTTCTGATCGAACGGGCGCCGCGCCGCCTCCCCGACGAGGTCGATGGCGTTCGACAGCCGCTCCAGCGGGGAGAGGATGCGGTCGCGCTTGAGCGCCCCGACCAGCAGGAAGAGCCCGACGAAGATCACGTATATGAGCGCCGCGGCAGGCTGGAAGAAGTAGTTGTTGTCCTCGGTGATGAACTTGCCGAGCTCGTCGATGAAGAAGCCGAAGCCGACGCCGCCGATGATCGCCGCCGGCAGGCGCGCCCAGCGCCCGAGCAGCGTCAGGAGTATCCCGATAGCGATCGCCATGAAGATGCCGCCGTAGAGCAGGTGGGCGATGTGCAGCCCGCCGCCGCCGAGCTGCGGGTAGTTCGTCAGCCACAGCTGGGTGCGGATGACCAAGATGGTCGCGGCGGCCGCGACGAGGAACGCCTCGAGCAGCCGCCCGAAGTCGGCGTTTCTCGGCGAGCGGCGTCTGATGTCGCGCACCGCGGACCAGCGCGGCATAGTCGAAATCATCCCACTGCTGGGCTGCGACGGTGCCCGTTCGCGGCCGCGGCCTATGGCCGCATGCTCTCGCCACTCCGGACCCGGGCCAGCGCGGCGAGGAGTCCGACGCAGGCCACGATCGCCGCCGCCCCCGCGGCCGTGCTTGCCGGCGACCGGTCCACCTCGGCTTCGGCCGCGAAGAGTACGAGCGCGCTCGCCGGGATGGCAACGATGCTGACGGCGAGGAGGGCGAAGAAGCGGGGCGTGACGACCCCTGCCTGGACGCGATGATCGAGGCGCTCGTCGAGCGACCAGTACGCGAGCTCGGCGATGAGCAGAAGAGCGCTGCCGTATATCGGCGCCGCAATCGCGCGCTCGCCAGCGGGAATGGCGTAGATCGCTCCCAGGAGCAGCAGGGCGAACGGGATCGGCGCGGAGCGTGCGGCGGCGACGGCGGTCAGCAGGAGGAGGGTCGCCGCCGCGGCTCCCCCCCATACGGCCCCGTGTGGTCCGGCGTCGAACGCGGTGGTGACGATGAGCCCGACCGCGACGAGCAGCGCGCCGGCTGCGGTCCCTAGGCGTGCGGGGCGGGTCGTGCGTGGCGTCGAAACGCGATCACCTCCTGGATGGCGACGTCGAGGGCGGTTTGTGGATGCTGCCAGCGGGCTACCGGGACGCCGAGGGCCTCGAAGCGCGCGCGCAGCGCGTCGCGCTCGAGGCGCCAGAGGCGAATCGGCAGCCGGTCTGACCCCGCCTCGTCGGCCGGTGTGTGCGCCAGGGGTGAGACCTCGACGACGGCGAGGTCATGTCCGCGCGCGCGGAGGTCGAGGAGTGCGCCGACCCCGCGCGGGTCGAGAAGAGGGCTCAGCGCGAGCACGAGCGCCCGGGGCGGCAGCAGGCGGCGCGGAAGGTGTGTGACGTCCTTCCACGCGAAGCTGAGCCTGACGTCGCTGGCAATCAGTGCGTCGACGATGCGGTACAGCTGTCTCGTACCGGCGCTGGGAGCAAGCCAGTTGAGCTCGCCACCGAAGCTCACGAGCGCGACGCGATCCCGGCGTCCCAGATAGGCGGAGGCAAGCGCCGCGGCGGCGTGCACGGCGGCGTCGAGCGTGCCCTCCTCCGCGTGCTCGGCCTGGGCGAACGTGTCGAGGAACAGGACGACGTCGGCGCTGTGCTCGGGGTGCTGCACGTCTACGTACGGAGCCCGGCGGCGCGACGTCGCGCGCCAGTTGATCCGCCGTACGCGGTCGCCGGTGACGAGCGGGCGCACGTCGGCGAACTCGATGCCCTCTCCGCGCTCGAGAGAGACCTGGCTGCCGAGAACCGATCGGGTTCGGAGCGGTGCGATGAGCGTCCGCAGCCGGCGCGTGCCGGGGTAGGCGCGAAGCTCGCAAGACCGGCCGAGAGCACCCTCGAGCGTGAACCCGCCAAGCTGGTCTCGAGCCCGAACGACCGGTGGCCCCGCGTTGTGGACCCCCCACCGCTCGACGGTCAGCTCGAACGTGACCTCACGATGCTCTCCGCCCGGAAGCCACAACGCGATCGGTGTCGCGTCTATGTAAAGCCGCGCCGTCGTCGGCAGGTGGACGTCTACCCGGGCCGGGGCGCCGCCGTTGTGAACGCGCACGGTCCCGCGTAGCCGCTCTCCCTCCAGCGTGCGTTCGCGCTCGAGGCGCAGCGCGCCGTCGACCGCGAGGGGGGCCGAGCCGACGAGCGCGACGGCGACGACGAGAATGAAGGGGGTCGCCAGCGCCGCCACCTCGGGGCGGCCCGCGGCGAGCGCCGCAACCAGTGCGATCGCCGCGAGCGCCGCATACGTCTGCAGCCGCGGCGACGCTGAGCGGGTCATCGCGCCTCGTCGGGGATTCGCACGGGTGGGGCGGGGCAGCTGTCGAGGCAGTCGCGTATCACGTCCTCGGCATCGACGTGCTGGATCCAAAGCTCGGGGCGCAGCACGATCCGGTGAGCGAGCGCAGGCACCGCTATCTGCTTGACGTCGTCCGGCGTGACGAAGTCGCGTCCGCCCAGCGCGGCCGTCGCCCGCGCGAGCTTCAGCAGCGCCAGGGTCCCACGGGGGCTGGCGCCTACCTGGACCTGGGCGCTCTCGCGCGTGGCGGCGACCAGGTCGACCAGGTAACCGAGGATGCCGGCGTCCGCGTGCACCCGCTCGATCGCGCGTTGCATCCCCAGCAGCTCGTCGCGGTCGACGATCGTCTCCAACCGGACGTCGTCCTGAGCGCGCTCGAGGCGCCGGGCGAGCAGCTCGAGCTCCGCGCTGCGGTCCGGGTACCCGACCCGGATTCGTAGGAGAAAGCGGTCGAGCTGCGCTTCGGGCAGCGGATAGGTTCCCTCGTACTCGATCGGGTTCTGCGTCGCGAGCACGAGGAACGGCCGCTCAAGCGGGCGTGTCCCGTCGTCTGTCGTGACCTGGCGCTCCTGCATCGCCTCCAAGAGCGCCGCCTGCGTCTTGGGCGGCGCGCGGTTGATCTCATCGCCGAGAAGGACATGCGTGAAGATAGGGCCGGGCTGAAAGCGCAGCGCCGCGCTGCGCTGGTCGTAGATGGCCGACCCGGTTACGTCCGACGGCATCAGGTCTGGGGTGAACTGCACACGGGCGAAGCGCAGGCTCGTGACCGCCGCGAACGACCGGGCCATCAAGGTCTTCGCAAGGCCCGGATTGTCCTCGATCAGCACGTGCCCGTCGGACAGAAGGCCGACGAGCACGAGCTCGAGGACGTCGCGCTTGCCGACGACCGCGCGCTCCACCTCGTCGAGGATCCGAGTGGCTCGCTCGCCGAGCTCGGCATGGCCGCCGGACCACTCGGTCAAAGTGCCTCCAGGGTGTCCAGGATCTTCTCCAGGTCGCGCCGTGCGATGCCGGGGGCGTCTGTGTCCGGCGGCGGCGGGCGGTCC
>JACVRW010000043.1 GCA_014534235.1 Thermoleophilaceae bacterium
CCGTGCGCCAGCCATCGCGCGCGCGGACCTCGAAGGCACCCTCGAGCACCTCGTAGTCCTCTCGCTGGTGGGGATGGATGTGCTTCGGAGGCGTCTCCGTCGACGGCGGCAGCCACCACTCCATCTCCAGGTACTCGCCGTCGGTATCGGCCGCCGCCTTCGTGATCCGAAACTCACCGCCGTCAACGAATCTCAGGACGTCCCCGGAGGCGGCCATGAGGTCGGACTGTATGCCGTGCGACCGAGCTCAGCCAGAGCGTCGAAAGCATCGGCTTCCCATGGAAAGCGGGCGTCCACCAAGCCTGCTGCAGGCTCCCGGCGTGGACGACGGTCAGGAGTTTCCCCTGTTTGGCCTGCGGCGGCTGCATCGTGAACAGGGCGAGAGCTGGCCGGCGCCGTAGAACGATCGGACCTCGCATACTGCGGAAGCGCGGCACGAAGGGCGACGGGCCCGGCGGCCGCCGGGAAGCGCTCGTAGCAGTCGGTGAAGCGTCGGCTCGGACTCGACGACATCGCCGGCCCGTGTGGCAGGCGCCGCCCGGCGCCGCCGCCTCCGCCGGGCTGCCTGACGCGGCGGGTGGCGGCGGCGCAGGTCGGTGTCTCCGTTCAGGCCTGGCTGGCGTGCGCGGCCCGGAAGGGCGCCATCGCGGCGCGGACGCGGTCGGCCAGCGAGGGGGTGCGCGAGTACGCTTGCAGAGCGCCGGCGCGGATGCGCAGTACCTGGCTCAGGACGGCGGTCTGCTGGAACGGGTCCGCAATGAGACGCCCGTCGCTGAGCGACAGCGCGGCGGCCGGGATGCCGCCGATCTCTCCAATGAGCGCGGGGCCCGAAAGCGGCCGCCGGCCATCGAGCTCGGCCAGTCGGTGCAGGCTGCGCTGGTCCTCGGCGGTGGCCGGGCGGATGACGTAGTAGTTCCCCGGGTACATGATGGTCCTTTCGCGTGTGAGTTGCCTGGAGCGGGTGGTGGAAACTCTCCTCCCGAGCCGCCTGCGCGACATCGGCGCCACCACCCAAATCCAGGTGGGAGGTGTGGCGGGATGCACGTACCGGTCGTGGTAGCCCGGGGCTCGCCGGTGCGCCAGGGGTCGGCTGCGAGGGTTCGGCGAACCGACGAGCTGTCCGAAGCGTCCGAGTAGTCCGGCCTCAAGCTCCCGCGTACGCGTCCGGCCACATGTCAGGGGGTTACGATCGTCTGGTTGACGCACGAGACTCGCTTCTGCACCTCGTCCGACGGCGTGGGGCTCGCATACGCGATCGACGGCGAGGGGCCGCCACTCGTCAAGGCGGGCAACTGGATGACCCATCTCGACTACGAACGGCAGAGCCCGGTCTGGCGGCACTGGGTCAGGGAGCTGAGCCGGGGGCACACGCTAATCCGCTACGACGAGCGCGGCTGCGGGCTGTCGGACCGCCGGTTCGACGGCGCACCTACGCTCGACACGTACGTCGGGGACCTGGCTGCGGTGGTGGACGCTGCGGGACTCGAGCGTTTCGCGCTCCTAGGCGTGTCCGGCGGCGGGCCGACCGCGATCCAGTACGCCGCCAGGAACCCTGAGCGGGTGAGCAATCTCGTGCTCTACGGGACCTATCTGCGGGGTCGCTACCGGCGCGGCGAGGACCAGGCCGAGCAGTCGCGGTTACTGATCGACCTGATGCGAGTGGGCTGGGGCGGCGCGGTCCCGGCATTCCGACAGGTGTTCAGCTCGATCTACATCCCGAGCGCCGGCGAGGAGCAGAAGCGCTGGTATGACGACATGCAGCAGGCCTCGAGCGATGGCGAGACAGCGGCGCGGCTGTGGCTGTCGCGCACACAAATCGAAATCAGCGACACGGCTCGCCGCATCAGCCCGCCGGCGCTCGTTCTACACGCGCGGGGAGACCGGGCCGTGCCCTACGAGGAGGGGCGGCGTCTGGCTTCCCTCCTGCCGAATGCTCGCTTCGTCACGCTCGAGACCGATAACCACATCCTTCAGGAGGGGGAGCCCGCCTGGGAGGTATTCCTTTCGGAGGTGCGCGCGTTCTTGGGCGATGACGAGCGAACACTCACCCTGGCCGCCGATCTCTCCGAACTGAGCGAGCGCGAGAGCGAGGTGCTCGAGCTCGTGGCCGCCGGGTTCAGCAACGAGGAGATCGCGGAACGGCTGTTCCTCAGCGTGCGCACCGTCGAGCGGCACCTGTCGAACATATACGCGAAGCTCCGCGTCTCCGGGAAGGCAGCCCGCGCGGCGGCCGCCGCGCGCTTCTCGCGTACGTGAGTCCCGCCACCCCCTAACAGCCAGGATGGGTGGTGGCGCCGATGTGACGGTGCCTCGACGGCCGTAACTTCGGCGCATGCTCACGACCGAGGCACCAAGAAGCTCGCCGCAGGCCAACGTGCGACCGTGTGACACCGCCGCAGTACGGGGCGTGGCGGCTATGGATAGCTCACTGGCGCCGGGCCACGACGCGCTCGTCGGTGAGCTGGGCGGAGAGGTCGTCGCCGTTATCACCATCCGCGACGGCCTCGTGGTTGCGAACCCGTTCCGGGCAACGGCAGCGGTGGTCGACCTGCTTAGGCGTCGCAGGGCCACGTTCTTGACCCAGGCACACGTCCGGTGATGCGGCCAATTTCGGCAGGCAATGTCGCGTTCGTCTGCTTGTTCGCCGCGCAGGCTGGCCTTCTGACGCTGAGTCCGATCCTGCCGGAGGTGGCACGCGACTTTGGCGTCTCGACAGCCGCCGCCGGCCAGCTGCGAACGCTGGTGGGACTCCTGGGCGGCAGCGCCGCGCTCGCGCTCGTGTTCGTCACTGGGCGAGTCCGGCTTCGCAGACTGCTGCTCGCCGGCAATGGGCTTCTGATCCTCGGTTCCGTCGCCAGCGCGGCGGCCCCCAGCCTCATCACCTTTGCCGTGGCTCAGGCGGCGATCGGCGCCGCCACGGGGCTTCTGATCTCGGGCGGACTCGCCGCCGCCGCCGCTTGGGCGCCCCCGCAGCGCCGGGCCAGGACGCTCGCATGGGCGTCACTGGGGCAGCCGGCGTCGTGGGTCGCCGGCATGCCGTTGATTGGGATGAGCGCGGGTCTCGGCTGGCGCTACGCCTGGTTGGGCGTTCCGCTCGCGGCCGCCATGACCGGGCTCGCTGCGGTCGGTTCTAGGCCTCCCGAGCAGCGCGCGAGCACTCCCTCGCCGCGCGCCTACTCGCTCCGCTGGGACGCGAAACTCGTCGGCTGGACCATCGGCGAGCTGCTCGGCTACGCCGGATGGGGTGGGGCGCTCGTGTACACCGGTGCGCTGTTCGTCGAGTCCTACGACGCGACTCCCGGCACCGTCGGCCTACTCTTAGGTGCGGGCGCCATCGCCGCCTTTCCCGGCAACTTCCTGGCCCGTCGCTGGCTGTCCGGGTCCTCCCGTGAGCTGCTCGCGGTGCTGGGCCTAAGCGCCGCGACGATCGCGGCGCTCTTCGGGACCGTGCGACCCGGGCTCGCCGTGAGCACCGCGATGTTCACCCTGCTGGTGCTCGTGGCATGCACCCGCACGGTGGCTGGAAGCACGTTCGCGCTCTACGTAACGCCGAACCGCCGGCTCGCCGTGATGGGCGTCAGAGCCTCCGTCGGCCAGCTCGGCTACCTGCTCGGCGCGGGTCTCGGCGGGCTGGCGCTCGCCGCAGGCGGATATCCGTTGCTCTACGTGACGCTCGCCGCGCTGTTCGCGCTCGGCGCCGCCCCCCACATCGCAGCCTTGCTGGCCGAGCGCCGGCCGCCACGTCCCACAGGGGCAGCGCTGACGCCGGCGCGGTCATAACCTCGGTCGCCACCGATCGGCAGCGCTCGCTCCGTAACGCCCCCTGCCCGCCTGGGATCTCGGCGGGGAATGCCTGTGAACCTGAAGCCGTCTGTTGCTGTCACGCACAGGCTCGGGACGACGCTGGTTGGGTCGAGGACGTGCCTCCGCCGTAGGTGCGCCCTCCCCCGGATGCCAGCAAGGCTCGACTCGGGGCGGGAGCAAGACCGCTGTGAGGTTTCGGCCGTTGTTCTCCGCCGCCTCGGCTCATCACACTGATTCCCTCGAAAGCAGGGCGTCCGCGCCGTGCGGGGCAGCGGTTCGGGAGAAGCGTGACTGCGCTGGCGGGTTGCGACCGCCGCGGCTCTCGGATACATGGAATGCTGCCAACCGGCGCCTGCTCTGGCGTCGCGGCCGCAACCACCTCCCGAGCAGCACTGCTACCGCTCGCGACGCAATCCCACCACTGCAGCTGTCCCTTGCTCCAGCCGCCGCGGATGTCGCTGCCCGCTCATCCCGCCGACCCGCCGTCCGCGGGAGCGCACAAACGCAAGGCCTCCTGCCCCGGCGGCGCGCGGCGGGATCTACGACTTCATGCGCCGCGTCCTTGAGACCGACCCACCGCCACGCTCAGGCGGCGCACCCACATGGGCCGCTCCTTCGACAAGACGCAACACCCCCGTGAGCGCCACCGCGCGTGCGTTGGCCGTCCATCTGTGGAGAATGCAACAGCAGCGGCGACGTCGTCGCTCTCGCGTTCGTCGAGAAGGAGCACTCTTGAGCTCGGCTCTTGCTCATCGTGCGTGGGCATCCGACCAGGCTCTTAGGCTGCGCAGGCTAGGGGGAACGGCCGTCCTCGACACCGCCGGGTTCTATGCCGGATCCCGCGGCCGCGCCTCGGCGTGGGGCGGGGCATCACGGATGGTAAGGAGGGAGTCTGAGATGGCTGTAGCTCGAAGCGGCTGGGTGACCCTGGTCGCGGTGCTGTACTTGATCTCGGGTGTTATCAACCTGCTCGTCGGGCTGGTCGCGCTCGGTGTGACGCTGTCAGGAAGCGCCAATGTCGAGACGGTCTATGTCGGCGACTGGCCGACGGACGACCTGGTGGGGGCCGCCATCGTCGTGATCGTCTTGGCGGCCTTGCAGATCGTGCTTGGCGCGGGGGTTCTGCGCCGAGACAGGTGGGCGTGGATTGTCGGTCTCGTGGTTTCCGCGCTGGTTGTCGTGACCCACATCTTCTTCTATCGGCTGCTCGACGGCTGGGCGGTGGGCGGCTTGGTGACCAACATTGCGATCATCTTGATCCTGGCCCTCAAGCAGCAAGAGTTCCAGTAGATCAGCGACCCGGCAGTCGGGCGGCCTCGCCTTCGGAGCCGGACGCCTCCCCCCGCGTACCGGCGGGCATCCCGGTGACCACCCCCGAGACTCTCGCTCCGCGACGAGAAACAGGCGTCCGGGCGCACGCGATCGGCTCCCGCGCCGCTCTCGCCCTCGTCGGAGGCTGTCGGGAAAAAGGGTTGCCGTCCGGCGGGTCTCAGAGGCTTCCGGGATGCCCCAGAACTTCATCGAATGCGGTCGTGAGCAGGCATTTTGATGCCGCCGTCGTTGCTTGAGTGGGTGCCGGAGGACCACCTGGTGTGGACGGTCGTTGAGGCGGTCGAGGAGATCGATCTGTCCGACTTCTACGCCGACTACCGCTTGGACGGCCACGGCCGGCCCCGCCTACGACCCGAAGATGATGGTCGCGCTGCTGCTCTACGCCTACGCGCGCGGCAATCGCTCCTCGCGCGGGATCGAGCGCGCCTGCGTCGAGGATGTCGCCTACCGGGTGATCTGCTCCAACCTGGTGCCGGATCACTCCACGATCGCGGAGTTTCGGGGTGCGCCACGAGGCGGCGCTGGCCGAGCTGTTCACGGGCGTGCTCAGGCTCTGTCGGCGGGCGGGGCTGGTGTCGGTCGGGTGGTCGCGATCGATGGCACCAAGGTCCAGGCGAACGCTGCCCGCGGGGCCAATCGCGGCTATGAGCAGATCGCGCGCGAGATCCTCGCGGAGGCGGCGGATATAGACCGTCGTGAGGACGAGCTGTATGGGGAGGCGCGCGGCGACGAGCTGCCCGAGCAGTTCCGGACGAGCGCGGGGCGGCGGGCCGCGCTGCGGCAGGCCAGGGAAGAGCTCGAGCGCGAGTCGGCGCGGCCGGACGGTGGGGACTCTGACGGCGCCGGCGCTGCGATCGAGCTCGATCCCGAGCGCTTCGTCACCCGCAGCAATGGCCGACGCGCCTGGCTTCGCGAGGGACGCCGGGCGCTCGAAGAGCGGCGCGCACGCGAGGCGCGGCCGATCCCACGCTCGCGGCCCGAGCGGCTCCGGGAGTCTGCGCGGCGGCTCGAGGAGGGGCTTGTGGTCGAGCGCGAGGCTTACTACGGCCGGTTTTACCGGTCGGCGTTGTATCCCCTCCCGCGGCGCGTCAACGCCTACTTGAGGCGCTGGGCTGGGAGGAAGTACAAGCGGCTGAGGACCCAGAAGCGCTACAGCCAGTGGTTGGCCGGGCTGCTCGCGCGACAGCCTGGCCTGTTCACCCACTGGCGCGTGGCCCGCGCGTACTAGGACCGATCAGAAGAGCCCGGTGACGGGAGACTGTCACGCCGGGATCTGTGGGAGCCGGGGGCTACGATGCCCCCGGCGACCCGGCTCCGTCCGTTGCGCTAGCGCCGACGCCCTCACAGAGACGCCTAGTATGGTCGGAGAGCAGCACTCCCGCGGGGCTCCGGACATGCTCGGCTAGGAGCATCGCACGAACGTCGAGGCGGGCAACGCCCCGGTGCTCGATGGCGACCTTGTCGAGTTGGCGCGCGCCGAGTTCCTGCGCCGCGCGAGGGCCCGACGCTCGCGAGTCGGCCGGTCCGGCGGGTCGAGGCCGGCTCCAAGGCGAGGCGTCGCTTGATCGCCCTACTAGGGCCGTTCTTGCAGTGCCTGGGGGTTGCCCTTGGAGAGGGCTCCGGTGGCGTTCAGCACCGTGTTGCCTTCTGCGTCCTTGATCACGATCTGCGCCGTGTCGTTGCGACCGGGTCGCCTGCGTCGACGAAGCTCCAGCTCGCGCTCGCTCATTGCTCCTCCAAGCCACACTTCGTGCGCCGTTGCGGGCTGGCCGTGCCTCTTCCATTGCGGGCTGGCGTGCCTCCTCGGCCGCTAGACTGGCCGGTCTCGCCTTGCTGCTCGCATGGTCAGTTCGGTGGTCGCCTCCGGCCCATCAGTCGAGCGTGACCGCCGTGCAGGCCGTCCGGTAGACGAGCGCGCCACCGGCGTTTTGCACGGTCCACTTGACGCCGTGCACGCCTTCCAAGCCGGCGACCTCCTCGGGACGGACGAATAGGTCGCCCCTGGCGTTGCCGCTCCGGTTCGTGGTCAGCGTCGCGACGTCACTGGCGAAGACGCCATTGTCGCCACTGCAATCCGAGTCGAAGGGGAAGAAGTTCCTGGTGACCGTGTAGGTCGCTCTCGGACGTGCGCCGTTCAGCACGAAGATCTCGTGCGCGTACACCAGGGGCCCCTCGGCCTTGATGTTCTGCACGAATCCCGACCTCAGCGGCGCGCCGCCGACGGCAGCCAGCTCCAGGTGCTCAGAGTGGTAGACCCTGTCGGCATGCGCCGGCGTTGTCGCGACTCCGATTGCGGCGAGCGAAGCCGCGACCGCTACTCGACTGACTGCGTGGCTCTTCATGGAAACCTCCTTCTTGCTCACTCGCGGCTCCCCGCGAGCTCATTAGCCGTCCTATGGCGTGCCGAGATCCGCCACGAACTTGCCCTCCTGGACTCCTCGCACCGCCGCGCTCGCCGGCTGGTAGGACGCCGGGCGCCCCTTGCAGAGTTCGGTCATCGCGAAGAAGAGGCTCTGCGTCGTCTGTAGCCGGTTCAGACCTCGGATTCGCTCGCGATCGGCGATCGCGACGGTCGCGCGGCGAGTCACATCGGCCCACCTCTCCTGATTCCGCACGTGACCGCAGGCGATCGCGTAGGGGTCGCTCTGGATCACGCGGGCGGGCGCCAGCTTCGGTGCGGGCGCTTGGGACCGCGCCTGCGGATCGTCAGTACCGCCGCAGGCGGCGGGCACGGCTGCTGTCAGCGCCGCCGCGACGCAGAGACCTCCGACCTTGAGCCTGCCGGACCTCATCTGGTACCTCCTTGGCCTCTTTGCGCGTCCGTGCCGGCGTCCGACTCCGTCGGGCGGAGCCAGCGCACGATGAGGGTCCCGACCTGACGGACATCGCCGATCTGACGGCGCCGCGACAAGCGGGGCTGCTCCACCACGGCGTCGCCCTCCTCCGGGCGCACGCGGACGATGAAGGTCTCGTCTGGTCTGGACACGACCCGAGCATCCGCCCCATTGGCAAACGCCCGGCAAACGGGGGCCAACCGCGCTGCTCGGCGGTGCACGCCAACGGTGCTGTTCCGGCAGGCGCAGGCCAACGGTGGTACGGTCGATCCGGAGACTGGCAGTGGAGTACCAGATCCTCGGCTCGCTGGACGTCCGCGACGACCGCGGCTCCGCGCTCCCGCTTGGGGGCGTGCGCGAGCGGTCGCTGCTCGCGATCCTGCTGCTGCACGGGAACGAGCCCGTCCCGACCGACCGGCTCGTCGACGAGCTGTGGGCAGAGCACCCGCCAAAGGCGGCGGTCAAGACAGTGCAGGTCTACGTGTCGCGGTTGCGGAAGCTCCTCGGCGCGGAGACGATCGTCAGCCGCCCGGGTGGCTACATGCTGCGCCTGGATGCCGGCGCGATCGACCTCCACCGCTTCGAGCAGCTCTCCCGCGAGGGCCGCCGGGCGCTGGAGGCGGGCGACGCGGTCACGGCCGCCGCGCGGCTGGGCGAGGCGCTCGCGCTGTGGCGCGGCGCGCCGCTGTCCGATTTCGCGTATGAGCCTTTCGCCCAGGCGCATGTGGCGCGGCTCGAGGAGCTGCGGCTCGCGGCGCTCGAGGACCGCATCGAGGCGGACCTGCGCTGTGGCCGCAGCTCGGAGCTCGTGGCCGAGCTGAGCTCGCTCGCGGCTCGCCATCCGCTGCGTGAGCGGCTCCGCGCCCAGCTGATGCTGGCGCTCTATCGCGCCGGCCGGCAGGTCGACGCGCTGGACGTCTTCCGCGATACCCGCACCGCGTTTGTCGAGGAGCTGGGCATCGAGCCGGGCGGGGAGCTACAGGAACTCGAGCGGGCGATCCTCAACCACGATCGGTCGCTCGAGCGCCCGCAGGCGCGCCCGGCACCGCGCGCAGCGGGCATCTTCGTGGGCCGCGACGCCGAACTTGGCACGCTGCTCGGAGCGCTCGAGCAGGCTCAGGCGGGGCGCGGCAGCGTTTGCCTCGTCTCCGGTGAGCCAGGCATCGGCAAGAGCCGGCTGGCGGATGAGATCGCCGCGCACGCCCGCGAGCGCGATCTGGCCGTGCTGAGAGGCCGTTGCTGGGAAGCCGGTGGCGCCCCTGCATTCTGGCCGTGGGTGCAGCTGCTGCGCGGGCACATACGCAGCGCCGAGACGGAGGACCTGCGACGGCAGATGGGCGCGGGCGCGCCCGAACTGGGCGAGCTGCTTCCCGACGTGGGCGAGGCGCTCGGCGTGCTGCCGCGGCCGGAGGTGCGTGACCCCGAGGCCCTGCGGTTCCGGCTCTTCGACGCCGTCGCCACGTTCCTGCACTCCATCGCCGCGGAGAAAGGGGGTCTGCTCGTCGAGCTCGACGACCTGCACGCCGCCGACGAGCCGTCGCTGCTGCTGCTCGATTTCGTCGCTCGGACGGTGGCGGACTCCCGCGTGGCCATTGTGGGCGCGTACCGGGACACGGAGACCGGGCCCGGCCATCCACTCGAGCGGCTGGTCGGGGACCTGGTCAAAGAACCCCCGGTCGCCCGGATCGCCCTGGGCGGGCTGCGGCGCCGGGACATCGGCGAATACGTGGAGCTGAGCTGCGGCTCGCGGGCGCGCGATGAGGTGGTGGAGGCCCTCCATGCCAGCACGGCCGGACAGCCGCTGTTCGTCGTCGAGGTCGTTCGCCAGCTCGCCGCGGAGGGCCGGCTGGACAGCGCCGACCTCGCCAGGGCGGTGCCGGCCGGCGTGCGCGAGGCGATCGACAACCGGCTGGAGCGGCTACCCGAGAGCACTCGGGAGGCGCTTGCCATGGCGTCCGTGGTGGGCGCCGAGTTCGACCCCGACCTGCTCGAACGGGTCACCCCCGACGACGATGTGGCCAGCGCCTTGGAGGAGGCAATCACCGCGAAATTGGTCACCGCCGCGGCGGGCGCGCCCGGCCTGCTGCGCTTCTCCCACGCGCTCGTCCGGGACGCGCTCTACGGCGCACTCCCCGCCGGCCGCCGCCGCCGGCTGCACCGCAGCATCGCTGCGGAACTCGAGCGCCGGCACGCCGCCGATCCCGGCCCACACCTCGCGCAGCTGGCGCACCACTTCTTCGAGGCTGGATCCGGGGACGAGGCCGCGGAATACGGCCGGCTCGGAGCCGAGCGGGCCTCCTCACAGCTCGCCTACGAGGAGGCCGCCAGGCTCTACCGCCTGGCCCTACGGGCGCTCGAGCGCAGCGAAGCGCCGGACCCCGGCCGAAGGTGCGATGTTCTGCTGGCCTTGGGCGATGCGCGGGCCCGCGCGGGAGACGACGCCGGCGCGAAGGAGACCTTCCTGCGGGCCGCCGAGATCGCTCGCCTGGAGGGGATGGCCGACCGGCTCGGACGCGCAGCGCTCGGCTACGGCGGACGCTGGGTATGGACGGTGCTGCGCGACGACCCGCACATCATCCCCTTGCTCGAGGAGGCCATCGCCACTCTGCCGCGCGAGGACAGCGCACTGCGGGCCCGCCTGCTCGCCCGGCTAGCCGCAGGTCCCTTGAAAGGGAAGGGCGATGCGGCGCGCGGGCGGCGCTTCGCGCTGAGCCGCGAGGCGGTCGAGATGGCCCGCCGGCTCGGCGATCCGCTCGTGCTCGCCTGGACCCTGGACGGTCGCAAGGTCGCGATCTGGGGTCCCGACACCCTCGAGGAGCACTGGACTGTGATCGACGAGCTGCGCGCGCTCGCCGAGGAGGCGGGAGACCCCGAGCAGCTCGTGGACGCACACATCTGCGCGCTGATCAAGCTTTTCGAGCGGTTCGAGCTGGACCAGTTCAGGCTCGAGTACACGCTGGCGCAGAAGGCGCTTGCCGAGCTGGGCCAACCCGGACAGCGCTGGCTGGTGCGGGTCATGGCACCCATGCACGCGCTGCTGGTCGGAAGGCTCGCCGATGCCGACCGGCTCATCGACGAGGCCTTCGAGCTGGGACGGCAAGCGGCGCCGTGGAACGCCCGCATCTCATCGCTCCTCCAGCGCTTCGTGCTCCGCGGCCTCGAGCGTCGCCTCGGGGAGGTCGAGCAGCAGCTCCACGCCGCAGCCCTCGAGAACCCGACCTACCCGGTCCTGCACGCCGCCCTGGCCAGCCTCTACGCCGAGCTCGGCGACACCACCAGCGCGCGCTCCACCTTCGAGAGCCTCGCTGCCAACGACTTCGGCGCCGTGCCCTTCGACGAGGAATGGCTCGTTATCATCGCGCTGCTCACCGACGCCTGCGCGTTTCTCGGCGACGCCGGGCGTGCCTCGGTCCTCTACGAGCGGCTCGAGCCCTACGGCCAGCGTGTGCTCGTGGCTCCGATCGAGCTCGCGCTCGGGTCGGCGGCACGCCCGCTCGGCAAGCTTGCCGCCACCCTCCAGCGGACTGAGCTCGCCGCGCGCTGGTTCGAGCGCGCCGCCAGCGAGAACGCGAACGCCGGGGCGCTGCCGTGGGCAGCGCACGCCCAGCTTGACCACGCCCGGATGCTGCTCGCAAGCGGCGAGCGTGCCGGCGCGGAGCCGCTGCTCGCCGAGGCCGCGGACACCTACCGCAAGCTCGGCATGGACGCCTGGGCCAAACGCTGCAACATCCGGGTGGGCGAACCGGCCCTGCCCTAGCACCCGCCCCGACAGGCGCTTGCAATTGCGTCCGCCGCGTCCTTGAAGCGCTTCGCCATCGTCGGCGCAGCGCGGCGAGCGCCGCGCATGGAGGAAGGCGGGAAAGGCTCATGCTCGCGTGATCGCATCGGCCGCGAAGCCACTCGTACCGTCGCGGGCGGCGTGCCGTATCCCCAGGCACGACCACAGCAACGGCACGGGGCAGGCAGCGGACGCTCGCTGCTTGCACGAAACCAACAGCCGCGTCAGCGATGGGAGCGGCTGCTGAGATGGACGAGTGCGCCGGGACTGCTCCGGCGCCATGAGGGAAGGGAGGACCGCATGACGTAGGAGCGACAAGTTCAGGGCGGCCTGCCGGTGTGAGTCCGGTCCGGGGAGACGCCTGGGTCCCCGGTAGTGAAGCCCCCGTGCGTGGCTGAGAGGCGGGGTGCGAAGCAGGGCCGGGATCAACCGCGCGGTCTGCAACGCAAATGAAGCCCGAACAAGCGTCGTCACTGAGTCCTGCCGCAAGGCGGGGGAAAGGGGGAGCCGAGCCGGTTCGTCCACGGCGAAGGCCACGGAAAGCGCTCTTGGTCCAGGAGCGGGCGCTGAACAACCCTCCGCGCTTGCGTCTGCCGGCCGGTGAACGATGTCGGAGAGCCGTGTGCGGGAGAACCGCACGCACGGTTCGATGCGGCGGCGGGAGGCGGCGCGGTGCCGCTGGCCGTCCGGCCCAAAGGGCCGTGGTGCCTCCCGCCGACCCTACAGAAGGGGCGTCTGGTGGGTCCGCGATCCGGCCCCGCGCACGCTTTTGTGGACGAGCAGCTCCCTGCCGTCGCTCCCGGATTCGTCGAGGAGGAGCACTCGAACTCTGCACTCCTGCGGTCGTCCCATGCGAGCGTGGGCCGGCGCTACCGTCGATGCGCTGGCTCTGAGGCGAGCGCGGCGGTGAGCCCGGCTCGAGCCAAACCGGACGGTCGCAAAACGTTGATGGGCGTAGGCTCGTCCGAAGCTTTGGGTCCCTCCTTTCTCATAGCGGGTCGGGCCCGCGAGCTGGCCACGACCCCGCCGACGTGATTCGCAAACCTGGTGGAAGGCTACGTCCGCGGCGGCGGTCGGGGCAGCGGTCTACTGCGCGACCGAGCCCCCTCTTCGTCGATAGCTACGCGGCATCTGGCGTGCGAAGAGTCTGGAAAGGGCGGCATCCGGGCCGCTCGCTGCGATGGGCCCCTAAGCCAGCTCGGCGCAGAGGTCGCGGCGCGTCCCGCGGCTGACGATGCTCGTCACCGCCCCCGTGGTCAGATCAAGGGTGAAGGTTGTGTTGCCCTTATAGAGGAACATTCCCGGTCCGCCGGGTTCGCCTGGGAAGAGAAAGAACCACAACGGCCCCCGCGCCTCAAAGGTCTGCACGTTCCCCTCGGTCGTGACCGTAGCCGGCCCGGAGGCGTTCACGACCAACGACTCTCCGGTTTCCCGGTTGATGAGCCGCAGCTTCAGGGTGCCGCTGATCTGCTGCCGGCCGTCGCTGAAGGTCAACTGCTTCTCCCGGTTGACAAGCACCTCCATGCCCACCGGGAATGGGCACACCTCGCCGGCCGCGAACTCCCTGTCCTCGAAGGGAAGCGGCTCGCGAGTGGGCTTGGTCGCGGACGCGGCCTGGGGCAGCACCGCGGCGAAAGCGATAAGCAAAAACATGCCGGTGCGCTTCACGGCAAACTCCTTACCGACGCGTCTCGCGTCTCGCTATGCCTCTACACCCATCGTACGCCGCGGACCCGAGAGCTGCAAGTAGCGAATTCGTGTAGGGGTAGGCCTGTCACCGGCGTGCTGCTCGTTGGGCTCGAGCAGCCCCTGGTGCACCGGCCCCGCTAACCGCAACTCGACTAGGGCCACGGCACGAAGAACGCCTCGTGACGCCGATGGGATCACGACGGCCACGACGGTCCCCACTTTGCACGGCGAAACTCCCCTGGACGTCATCCAACGGCGCGCCATGGCCGGGAGCGCGCGTACGACTACAGGTAGCCCGAGCCCACAGGTCGCGATTCCCATCGCTGCGGGCGAGGAGGGGGAAGCAGCGGCCGGCCGCACAGATCCCGCCAGGGACGAGGCAGGAGTCGTCCGCCCCGGCCCCCCGTGAGCTCCTACGCGCGCAAGCGGTCCTCGCGCGGACTCCGCAGCCGACAGCGCGGCACGATCTCGACGCGGTCATCGCGAAAGTTCACCACCCGCGATGCGAGATTGCCCCAACCGGCGATCGTCGACGGCGAGGACCCGTCGCCACTACCACCCCGAGCGCTCGCGCGGCGGGCCGCCCCTGGCCGCCAGGGATGCGAGCGGAGTCCGCGGACACACGCTCGCCTCCACGTCGCCCCGCCTTCGTCGATGAGCACTCTCGACGTTCGCGCTCGCTGTCGCCCGTCCTTTGCGGGTCTCTCGAGCTTTTCGCGAACGCGTCCGCTCCGACGCGGACGCGGTGGCACCGATGGTGAGCGAACGAACACGCGTGGAACCGCGCGCGTGACGGTCAGACCGACGCGCGCCGGCGCGCTGTGGATCGCCGCGAGGAGCGTCAAGAACATGCTCGGCTGCCGGGCGTCGGTGCGAGCCGCGGAGCGGCCGTCCGCATCTTCCCCGACGATCGCTCGCTGATCCGGCTGGTCGGCATGCTTTGCCTCGAGCAGAACGACGAGTGGCTCGTCGGCCGCCGCTACTTGTCCGCCGCCGCGATGGAGCCGCTTCTCGAGATGCGGCTCCATCGCGACACAACCATCGACGCAGAGGAGGCGCGAGAACTCACGGCAGCCTGAGCCGCTAACACCCTACCGGCGAGCGTGGGCGTCAACTCCTACACCACGTCCTGGGACTTGACTGAGTACGACCACGTCCACCTCATCGCCGATCGGCTGGGAGCTGTTCGCAGCGGTCGTCTTCCACTCCTACGGCACAACCGCCTGCCGGCGGCTCGCTCCTGCCTGAACACCCCCTCGGGTCAGAGCTCTGGCCGCCGCGGGAGGCGGATCCACCAGGCAGCGTCGCCTTCGTCGCCGTCTGCGCCTCGGCTACCGCCCCTCTCCTTAGCCGCGGACTGACGGGGCTGTATCCGGACTCAGAGGTGCATGGCGTCGTCGGTTACTTCGACCGAGACCTGGACCGAGTTCCCGTCGGTGACCGCCGCTCGTTCGCATCCTCGGCGGCCCCATCGGCAACCCCTACCCAGACCAGCGGGCCGCGTTCCTGCTCCGTCTGCGCGAGCGGATGCGGCCGGACGACCGGCTGCTGATCGGCACGGACCTCGTGACGGATTCTGAAGTCGATTGCCGAGGCGGACGTCGTCCTCGCGAGCGGGCACGTCGCCCACCAGCATCACGGCGGTCTTCGAGGCGGCGCGCGAGAAGGGGGTCCGGCGGATGCTCGTGAACCACCCGAACTTCGTGATCGAGGCCTCCTACGACGACGCGCGGCACTGGGTCGAGCTCGGTGCGCTGATCGAGCCCTCGCTGTGCATGTACGACGACGCTTCGACGTTCTACCACTGAGCATCGAGACGCTTGTGAAGTGGATCGAGGCCGTCGGCGCGGAGCACGCTGCCCATGGAGTCGTTCGGGAAGATCGTCGGGTCGCTGCTCGATCGCCGGCATGCCGGAGCGCGACGTGCGACGAATGGTCGCCGACAACCCACGCCGACTGCTGGATGGCTCATGACCGCGGCGGCGATGGTCAACTGCTCCGAGCCGGACAGGCTTGCTCGTGCGATGGGGCGCCATTTTGGCCACAAGCTGCGGGTCAAGCACAGCGTGAAGGGAAGGGACCGGCCCGCGGGCTGGTGCTGATCGGCCGGCGTTGACCCGGCTCGAGCGCGTATAAGGCCAGCGGTGGAGATCGGCTTTCCGGAGGCGCTTCTGACCGTTGGTCTGCTGCTGTTAGTTGCGGCCTCGCTGTCGGGGCTGATGCACGGGACGGTCCTCTCAATCTCGGTGCTCTCGGTCGCGGCGGGCATCGTGCTCGCGGAGGCCGGCGTCGTCTCGGTCGATGCGGCTGACGCGACGGTGGTCCACTTGATCGAGCTCGCGCTGGTGCTGACGCTGTTTGCCGACGGCCTGCTCGTCGACCGTGAACTGCTCTGGCTGCACTTGGAGCGCGCCGGTTCGGGCGATCGCGATCGCAATGCCAATTACGCTCGTTCTGGTCGCCGGAGCCGCGCTCGTGCTGTTCCCCCGGCTGAGGTGGGAGGAGGCGTTCCTGCTCGCCGCCGTGTTGACACCAACCGATCCGGTCGTCACGTCCTCGGTGGTGAGCGCCCCCGGCGTGCCCGCGGTCGTGCGCCACACGCTGAACCTGGAGTCCGGACTCAACGACGGCCTGGCGCTCCCTTTCGTGCTGTTCTTTCTGGTGTTGGCGGCGCATTCCGGTGACGCGGGCTCCGAGGCGGCGACGCTGCTCGCCGAGGCGGGCGTTGGGGCGGTGATCGGGGCCGGCCTCGGCTATTTGGCGGGCGTTACTCACCGGCGCGTCCCGGGCGGTGGCATAACGCACCGCTACGAGGGGATCTGGGCGGTGGCGCTTGGACTGTCGGCCTTCGGGCTGGCCGAGGTCTCTTTTGGCAATGGTCTGATCGCTGCCTTCGTGGCCGGGATCGCACTGGGCATCTCGCGCCACGAGGCTCCCCTGGGGTTCGTGGACCTGTCCGAGAGCGTGAGCTCGGTCTTCCAGGTGCTCACCTTCTTTGTCTTCGGTGCGCTGATCGTCGCCACCGGCTATGACGGCTCGATCTGGCCGCTCGCCGGCTTCATCCCGTTCGTGCTGCTGGTCGCGCGACCGGCGGCGCTGCTGCTGTCACTCGCGCGGTCCGGTCTGCCGCGTGCGCAGAAGCTGTTCATGGCCTGGTTCGGCCCGAAGGGCGTCGCCTCGATGTTGTTCGCGCTCTTCGTCCTTAAGTCCGAGGCGCCCGATCGCTCGGTCGTATTCGACGTGGCCGCGTTCGTGATCCTGGCTTCGATCGCAGCCCACGGGCTCACCGACACCGTCGGCGCCCGCTGGATCGAACGGCGCATGCGCGACTAGCCCGCCGAACGCCGAGCTCGGGCCGCGGGGATTCGCCTCGGCGACACGACAGGCCGGGTCCTGGCCATGGCGGTGTTACGGCCATGGTCTCGTGGTCCGGCTCGTTGAGATGTGACCCGATCAGGGCAAGCATGATCTGCCACGCGACCATCGTCACTGTGCCCTGCGAACCAGATAGAGCTGCACGCTGCGGATGCCGCCGATCTCGCGGTCGACGACGTCGAGCCCGAACTCGGCAACACTGTATGTCCCGGATGAGTCGCCGAAGCGCTTCCACGCTTGACAGGGTGCGGCCTATTCAGGAGCAATCCCGCCGACCGCATGAACCGTGACCGGCATCACGACAGAGCGCTGCGATGAACCACCGGATGCGCTAACGAATCCGCTCCTCGGCGACCGTGAACTGGGCCGCGATGGCGAGAAGGTAGATGCCCGTCGCCAGAAACCCCACCACCGGCCAAGCGAGCGAGTCATGGATGAGCTCGCTGGCGAGGGCGACGGCGGCGATGGCAGCGCCCACAGAGGGGAGGTGAAAGCCACCCCAGAGCCGCACCCGCGCATCGGGCGAGGCCCGGAGCACCTGAGCGGGACTTCCGTGCGCGGCGGCGCCGACGACCGCAAACCCGGCCACCGCCCCGGCCAGGAACAGCAGCGCCTCTAGGGCGGAGGGGATCCCCCGAGCGTGCATCGTGACCGCTCCCGACGTCCACACGGTCAGGGTGTAGCCGTACGGCGCGGCGCTCGTCGCGACCGCCGCCTGCAGGTGGATTCGATAGCGCTCTTGCACCCAACCGATTCTGCCAGCGGCATCCCTCGTCCCATCCAACCACCGGCTAGCTGTAGTTCCCAATGACACCCGTCAGGCGTGTCGCCGCGGGATGAGCCGGACCGGGTTCCACGGAGACCGGGTTTGTTGGTTCCCTCCGTTCATGAGAGGGATATCTTCAAGGTACTGCTCTGGCTCAGCCGTTCGAACTCGGACGCGAGAGCCCAAGATCCGCCACCCAGTCAGGCGCCGCGGAGCCCCACGAACGTCCGCACCTCGATCGGCCGTCCAACGCAAGCCGAGGGTTTTCGCCGCCCACGACAGCGCTTCTTCGAAGTCGCTGGCCTTGACGATGTAGAAGCCACCGATCTGCTCCTTGGGTCTCGGCAAACGGACCGTCGGTGGTAATGGCCTCTCCGCGCTCGACCCGGACGACGGCGGCGGCATCCGCGTCGGCCAAGCGGCCGGAGTAGACGAGCGCATTGGCCTCAGTCATTTCTTCCTCAAGCTCGCCGATCTTTCGCATGAAGTTCTGCATCTGCTCGTCGGTCATCGGTTCTCTCGCCTCGCCCGCAACGGTGTGGACGGAGAGCAGGTACTGAGCCACGTGTTCCTCCTTTGAAGGTGCGGGCATCGTCCCGCTTACTTGCACGACGAATGGCGTTCCTGGGATTCGACAAGGAGGTCGTGATTGGCCTGGCTCGCGGTCTCGCTCGCGTCAAAAACCAGCAGCCCCCGATCTCGTTGGTCTGCTCGCAAGCGTCTGCTCGGATGCTGGCGCTTCCGCCCGCCCCGCGGCGAGGGCCTGTCCCGAGATTCGGCGTGGCGCAAGGCGCAGACCGTGCGAAGTCGGGTCGGCTTCGGCGCCTCTAACTGAGGCGTCCTTGCCGGAACGTTGAAGTGCGCCTAGGGTGGATGCTGATTCACTGATGCTTGTACGCGGCGGACTGGTCCGGCGTCGGGGAGCGCAAGCGTCGCTGCGCACGAAGCCAGGAGGACTCAATGAAGGGACTGATCGCCGATCGCAGTCCACGCCTGGGCGCGCCGCTCATCGCCGTGGCTGCCGCCGCCGCCGTTGCGGGCGCTGCGCCTGCCGCCGAGGCGACGTTCCCGGGCGAGCGCGGGCCGATCGCGTTCCAGCGCGTCGTCGATCGTAGGGACGAGCAGAGTTCGCAGATCTTCAGTGTGGCGCGGCCCGGCGCGAGGGCGCGGCGGCTGACCCGGGGCGGCAACGGCTTTGATCCCGACTATTCGCCGGACGGCCGGCGGATCGCGTTTGAGCGTCGCTTCGGCGGGGCGATGCCCGACACGATCTTCACGATGGGCGCCGACGGCTCGGCTCCGGTGCGGTTACCGCCTGCGCGGCGGAGCCTTGCCTGGGCTCCAGTGCTCCGGCCTGGTCACCCGACGCGAGCCGGCTTGTATTCGAGCGCGCCTTCGGGCCGATCGTCAAGGACAACGCCGCGGCGCTCGATCTCGTGACCGCCAACGTCGACGGCAGCGACGAGCAGCTGTTGCTCCATTTCCGTACTCGTGAGGCGGAGGGCAAGGAGGTACACGAGGCGCAGCGGTCGCCGGACGGCAGGCGGATCGCGGTGACCATCCTCAAACATCACCGCCAGGCCGCGGCTCGGCTCGGCCATCTACGTGCTCAACGCGGACGGATCGAACCTCCGCCGGATCACGCCGATGCGGCTCAATGCGGGCAACCCGGACTGGTCGCCCGACGGAAGGGGGATGGTGTTCAACTCGTCCTTCGAGGGCCAGGCGGCCGTCGAGCTCTACACCGTCCGCCCCGACGGCAAGGGCCTGCGGCGGCTGCGCAGGGAACGCGAGCGCAGCTTCTCCTTCGAACCGGTCTGGTCACCCGACGGCGGGCGCATCGCCTTCGTTCACGCGACCTCCCGGACACCTCCCCACATCTGGACGATGAGGCGCAACGGCGAGGGCAGGCGCCAGCTCACGCACGGGCCCAAGCCCGACGTGCGACCCGACTGGGGATCGCGCTGACCAGGACAATCGGCCCTGCATCGATGAGCGACCATCTCGCCTGACGCTGAGCAGCCGCCCGCTCTAGACGCGATGAGCGGGGGCCCGGACCAGGGCCGGCCGCACGCCCTATCGGCGACGAGATACGGGCGTCCGCCAGCGCTCGATCGGCCCCCGCGCCGCTCCCGCTCCCGTCGAGGAGCAGCACTGCGGGCTCGCACCCCTGCTTCGTCCCTTCCGGGCGTCGCCGCGACGCGTGTAAGACACTCGCTCGTCGTAGAAGGAGTTCTTGAGCGAGCCGCCGGGGCGCGGCGGGCGATACCGTCGCGTCGTGGATCTTGATGTGCTGGTCATAGGCTCTGGCCCGAGCGGGCAGAAGGCGGCCATCCAGGCGGCGAAGTTGGGCCGGCGAGTAGCCGTGGTGGAGCGTCGCCAGCGCGTGGGAGGGGTGTCAATTCACACGGGGACGATTCCGTCGAAGACCCTCCGCGAGGCGGTCCTCGACGAGCTGGCCCGCCGCCCGCTCGACGTCCCCGATCCCGTTCATCCCGAGTACCAGGAGCGCGCCGCGATCGACTTCCTGCGCGACCGTACGGCGCGAGTCGTCGGGGCCGAGGCGGCCGTGGTACGCGAGCAGTTCCGCCGCAACGGCGTCGGTCTGCTGTTTGGGGAGGGCGAGTTCGTCGATCAACACTCGGTGCGAGTCCGCGACGAGGAGACGACCCAGGTCTTCACCGCCGACAGGATCGTGATCGCCGTCGGAACCCGCCCGGCGCGCCCGGCCGGCGTCGACTTCGACGACCGCACGATCATCGACTCCGACGGCCTGTTGCAGCTCGAGCACCGCGTCCCGCGCAGCATGACGGTCGTGGGCGCAGGGGTGATAGGAGTGGAGTACGCCTCGATCTTCGGCGCGCTCGGCACCAAGGTCACGGTTGTCGATCAGCGCCCGCGCGTGCTCGGCTTTCTCGACGCCGAGATCGGCGAGGCGCTGCAGTACATCCTGCGCCGCCAGAACGTGACGTTTCGCCTCAACGAGCAGGTCGACAGGGTCGCGCGGCGGGATGGCGGCGGCGCCCTGACGCACCTCGCGTCGGGCAAGGTCATCGCCTCCGAGACGGTTCTGTACGCGACCGGAAGGCAG
>JACVRW010000076.1 GCA_014534235.1 Thermoleophilaceae bacterium
CGTGTCCGCCACCGCCGAGCTCGCCGACGGAACGCACGCCGCCGAGCGCGGGAAGCTGCTCGGCCTCAACGACCTGCTCTCCGGCGGCACCGGCGCGGGTCTGGCTCTCGCCGGAGGACTGACGCTTTCTGAGTTCGGCGTAACGCAGCTCGCGGTCGGCGCGACGGCGCTCGTCGTCGTGCCCGCGATCTGGATCGCCGCCGTGCCCGCCCGGCGCGCCGCGCCGGCCGAGCGCTAGCTGCACGGCGGCGCGCCCCCGTGTGACACCGGCCTCGCATACGACCCGGAGCGCCGGCAGAGCATCCGCAGCTGGCTCGTCGTCATGCGATCCGCGAGGCCGTCCGTCGCGAGCGGCTCAACCGCCGGCATCGGTCGCTCATCGAGGCCCTCAACGACGACCGGACGGGTGTCCTCGCCGAGACCGTCAGCGCCCTCGGCACGACGCGTCGACGCGATCCAGGCGGATCTCGCCTGGGCCTCGCAGGGGGCTGATCCCGCAAGGAAAGGCTTCTCGGAGTGGCACGTCCAGCAGATCCCGACGCTCAAGGGACGCATTGACGCCGCCGGCTACATCAAGACGGGGCCGGCTCTCCCGCCCTACACCGAAATGTCCGAGGAGCGCGCGATGGCCGCCGCCGCGTGCGGTCACCGAGACCGCGAGCTGCAATGCAAGTACCCCACCTCAGGGCGCGCGAGACGGCGCAGGTGACCGTCTAATCCCCAGCGGCCACCGGCCGCCTCACCGGCGCGCGGCGAGGTCGCTCGCGACCGCCTCAGCTGTCTCCCGGACGGCGGCAGCAGCGGCAGCGCATGTCGACAACCGTGGTGCGCGAGGCCAGCGTCCACACGTTGATGGCCGCCACCACCGCGCCTGCCTAGTCGCGGATTGGGGCCGCGATGGAGCGCAGCCCCGACCTCCAGCTCCTGGTCGACGATCGCGTAGTCCTAGCGGCGCCCGCGGTCGATCTCCTCGCGCAGCGCCTGCGGCGAGCGGATGGTGCGCGAGGTCAGCCGGCGCAGGTCGGCCTCGGCCAGCACGCGATCGACCCTGTCGTCCGGACAGCCCCGCGCGCAGCACGCGGCCGATCGACGTCGGGTACGCCGGAAAGGGGGTGCCCACGCTGATGGTCACGCTCATGATCCGCCGCGTCGGGACGCGGGCGACGTAGACGACCTCGCTGCCGCCGGGCCGCCGCGCGCGAGAGCCCGGTCGCCCGCGCCACCTCGCTGAGCGTTTGCGGTTGCGGCGAGTCCAGCGCGCGGATGACGAGGAGGCCGCGCTCGAGCGAGACACCGCTCGGCGGCGGCTCGACTCCGCCTCCGAACGCGAGAGAGGTAGGCGATGCTCGCCCGACCCGGACCCCGCGCAGCAGCTGGATCGACGAGAGACTACGGGCCCTCGCCGCCGGCGGCCCGACGCCGTCCACCCCGCTCGCCGGCGCGCAGCACGCCGCGCGGCTGCTCGGCAACGCCGTCCCGCTGACCCATGACGGCTACGGCCACATGAGCAACGCCGACCCGAGCACATGCGTCGAACAGGCGCTGCCCCGCTACGTGGTCGACCTCGTCACCCCGCCACGCGGAACCGTCTGCCCGTCCGACCGGCAGCCGTTCGACCCCGAATTCGGCAAGCCGCTTCCTTAGCGGCGTCCGCCGACGCCACAGGGTGCCGCGGTCCAGCCGGACCTCCACCGTCGCGGAAGCTCGCCGTCCGGGCACCGCGCTCCCGGATCGCGCGAGAAGCGAGCGCGCACCCAACGCGCCGCCAGACGCGCGCACCGGACGATCCCCGGGAGCGCAGCGCCGGCCGCCATCGACTACTGCAACCGCTATCTCAAGCGGGTGTGCGCTGACTCGGTTGCCATGCTCGTCCGAGTGCAGGAGCGAGAATTCGCGCCGCCGCCGCGCGCGGAGCTCGTCCATCGCGGGGCATCTCGGCGCGCCGGGCGCAGACGCCCGAATCCGCTCGGTAGGCTGCGCGGAGACGACGGCGTATCGGTGCAACTGCGGGCTTACCGCTCGCGTCGCGCCCGTTTGACGATGAGCCTGATCGTGCCGATCGTGAGATCCGGGGCGTGGATCTGGACATAGTGGTCGCTGCCGGTCGCGAAGACGTGGGGCGTCTGCGGTTCAAGCCTCA
Organism: Thermoleophilaceae bacterium; assembly: GCA_014534235.1. Classification (GTDB taxonomy): domain Bacteria; phylum Actinomycetota; class Thermoleophilia; order Solirubrobacterales; family Thermoleophilaceae; genus JACVRW01. The sequence continues at coordinate 2,141 of JACVRW010000076.1, forward strand.
CGAGCGCCTTCTGTACGAGGGGCCAGACCTCCTCGAGCTTGCTGGTGATCGCCGGCGGGACGCCGGGAGCGGTCGCGAACGGCTCGGTCTTGCTCATCACCGCGAGTGGGATTCGGCGGAGAGCCGGCGCCTCGAGGAGTGCGTCGATGGCGCCGTCTATGTCGACCGTCTCGAAGCTCGGGTCCGAGTCCAGCGGCGTGCCAGGGTAGTTAAGGAGCTCGACGTAGCCCGGCCAGAGGTCCGGGCCGAACAGACTCCTGATGTTCGTGCCGAACGAGTCGACGAGGACCAGCCCGGCCACCTTGGACGGATAGGTCTGCGCGAAGAGCCGGACGATCATGCCTCCGAACGAGTGCCCGACCAGCGTATACGGGCCTCGGATGCCGGACCTCCTCAGCAGCGCCCGGAGATCGGTCGCCATCTCGGGAAGCGTGCGAGGCATCTCCACGGGGGTGCTACGGGCCGTGAGCCTCGGCGGGTCTGTGTACCGGATCGTTCCGGGCCGGTCGTACCTGCAGACGCGCGTGAAGCGAGCGACGCCGGAGAAGACCGCCGGCGACGACAATACCGGCGGCTCCGTCTGTGTCAGCGTCCAGGTATCGGACGAATCGTGGATCCCGGATTCGAGGATGACGGCTGGTCTGCCGCGGCCTTTGCACCGCAGGTACAGCTTGCGACCGTTCCCGATGGCGATCTGTCCGGCGAAGTTCCCGCGCACCGGGGTGGCCTTCGTGTGGCTTGCCGTCGTCGCCTGCGCCGGAGTCCCTGCCGCCAAAGCGGCGACGGCCGCGATTGCGATGACGATGCCGCTCGATATGCGGCGGCCACGCACGATCGCAATCGACAGTCTGCTGCTGATACGTCCGCTCATTTCGGTTCTTTGTCGTCGTCCGAGGTGCACCCTGGACCCCTCGACCGCTCCCCGGCGCCCCTAGGGCTCGCGTCGTCGCACGACCCTAACGCAAGCGAATCGGCCCGTGCAGCATGGCGCTCCGGACGGATGAACTCCGCGCGGCGACCAGCCAACCCGACTCGGAGCGGACCAGGGCTTGTCTGAAAAATCGGGGTCGTGGTCCTGACCCGCTTCTCCTTCGCGTGCGATGCGACATCTGCGCCGCCGCCCGCGGGCTCCCGCCTTGGACGACCACCAGGGTTCCGCGGGCGTGCGATCCGCTCCGGCGGCAGTGCTTCCTCTGTGGAAAAGCAGCTGCCTCGCTCGATGCCGACAGCCAAGGTGTCGCTCGGTCAACCAGCGATAACGCCGGGCCGGGCCAGGAGCTGTCCTTTCGCGGGCAGCGCGCGCGCACCAAGCCTAAGCCCGGGGAGGGGGGCCGTTTCGGCGGCAAAGGGCCTCGCTAACGTAGATCGCTTCGCACGCCGGACGCCCGTTGACCCGGACCGATGTCCTCTCGACCAGCGAGGTGGCCGAGCTGCTGGGCATCCCTCGCTCGACCGTGCACGAACTCGCCCGTCGCGGAGACCTTCCTGCGAGACGGGTCGAGCGGAGGTGGTTGTTCCTCCGCGATCGGGCTCGCCGCGGCGATCACGCCGCTCGACGATCCGGCTGCCTGGAAGCCTCGAAACGGCGCCTGAAATCGCCCGAGCGCTACTCCACAGCGCTACTCCGCCACGGCCACGACGACGCTGCAAACGCCGCCGAAACGAGGTAACCCCCGCCGATGCAGGGACTCATCAGAGCGCGAGCGACGGGACTCGAACCCGCGACCTCCGGCGTGACAGGCCGGCGTTCTAACCAGCTGAACTACGCCCGCTTGGAGGAACGAGGATAGCGCCGGCGCACCCGCCGCTCACGGATCTGGGTCACGAGAAGCCATACGATGAACGCCACGACAGGGAGGAAGTAGGCGATCGTGGTGAGCGTGTGCGCGGCGTGCGCGATGAGCGGCATCACCCTGATCTTCGCAGGCGGCGCGCGATTGGATGCGTCTACTCGAGCACCCGGTCGTCGCGGTGGCGGCCGAATCGCTCGGCGTAGCGGCGCGCGACCTTCTCCATCGTCATCTCGGCGCGCTCGATCCCGAACACGGTCCGGGGGAAGTCCATCCGGCGCTGGATCGGCCAAAGCTCCTCGTGTGCCTCGGGCGGGAAGAGCTCCGCCGGGTCGCCGACCGCGATCCAGCCGATGGGGACCGTTACGCCCTCCCGCAGCGCGCTGTTCACGTGCACCACGCCGTTGATGCGGACCTCGCAGCCCTTGCCGACGCGCGCCCCGGGGAAGACCGACACGCCCGTCGCCAGGAAGACGTCGTCGTCGATCGTGGCGCCGTTCACATGTGCATGCGGGCCGACCAGCACGTGGTCGCCGAGTGTCACCGGGTGCCCCTCTCGGCCGCGCAGGACGGCGTTCTCCATGACGATGCAGCGCCCGCCGACCTGGATCTCACCGCCCTCTGCCGCAAGCACCGCGCCGAACAGGATCCGCGCCTCGTCGCCGACGGTGACGTCGCCGCAGAGGACGGCGGTGGGCGCCACGTACGCCGAGTCGGCGACGCGCGGCCGCCTGCCCTCGTGCTCGACGAGCAGCGCTCAGTCCTCGCAGAGGTCGGCGACCCTCGCCTGCCCCGCGCGCACGAGGTCGAGCGGATCGAGGAGGATGCCGTGCTGGTGGTCGCCGCCGCCGCAGAGGATGCGGTCGTGGTCGAGTAGCCGCTCGTCCATCAGCTCGACCGCCTCGACCATCGGCGCGAACGGCGGCAATGCGCCCACCTCGAAGTCGCCGAAGTCGGACGCCATCTCCGCCTCGGTTACGAGCCTGAGCCCGCGTGCCTCGCCGAGTACGTCGCGGACCTTGTGAAGGTCGAGCCGGCGCGAGGCCGGAATCACCGCCAGGCGGTAGCCGCTCTCGTCGCGCAGGACGACGGTCTTCGCCACGTCGTCCGGGGGCAGTCCGGCCGCGCGCGCCTCGTCCGCCGCGCTCTCGGTGCGCTCGTGCTCGACGATCTCGAACGGGACGCCCTGCCTCTCGAGGTAGCCGGTCACCGCGTCGAACCCCGTCTGAGCGGTCATCTCTCCTCCTCTCTCCCTCGCAGCCATGCTACGCCTCGCGCCACGCGCGTGCAGTAGCGTCGGACGAGTGCAGGTCGGCGGAACGACGGTCCTTCTGACGGGGGCCAGCGGCGGTATCGGCCAGGCGGTGGCGCGGACGCTCCGGGCTCGCGGCGCACGGGTCCTTTTGAGCGGCCGCCGTGCCGGTGCGCTCGAGCAGCTCCGCGCCGAGCTTGGGGGAGGCGCTGAGGTCCTCGAGGCCGATCTCGGGGACGCGGCGGGCGCGGCCGGCCTCGCGGCGCGCGCCGGCGCCGTGGACGTGCTCGTCGCGAACGCCGGCCTCCCGGCGAGCGGGCCGCTCGTCAGCTTCACCCCCGGCGAGATCGACCGCGCGCTCGATGTGAACCTGCGGGCCCCGATCCAGCTGACCCGCGCCCTCGTGCCCGGGATGGTCGAGCGCGGGCGCGGTCACGTGGTACTCGTGTCGTCGCTGGCCGGCAAGGTGGCGTCGGTGGGCTCGGCCGTCTATTCGGCGACGAAGTTCGGGCTACGGGGCTTCGCCGCCGGCCTGCGCGAAGACGTCCACGGCAGCGGCGTCGGGGTCACGGTCGTGTTCCCGAGCTTCATCCGCGACGCGGGGATGTACGCGCAGACGGAGGTCGAGCTTCCCCGGTGGGTCGGCACACGCACCCCCGACGACGTCGCGCGCGCCGTCGTGCGGGGGATCGAGACCGGCAAGGCGGAGATCGACGTGGCGCCGCTGTCGCTGCGGCTGGGCGCCGTGGCCTCCGCCGTGGCCCCGAGGAGCGCGGCTCGACTCCAGCGCCGGCTCGGGTCGGTGGCCATCGCCGAGGCGATCGCGCGCGAGCAGCGGGCGAAGCGCTGACCGCGGCGAGCTACGCCCGGCGCAGGAAGCCGGCGCCGCGTGCCCACTCAACGGTTCGGCGGACGGTCACGCGCGGGTCCGTGTAGCGCAGACCCAGCTCTCGCACCGCCCGCGACCCATCGTAGCGATGGCCGTGGATCAGCGTGCGAACCATCTCGCCGCAGACCGGCGGGCGTCGCCGCGCGAGGTGGAATGCCCGCTCGACCACCGTGGCGGCGGCCGTGGCCAGCCCCCTGGGGACCAGCCGCGGGCGGCGGTCGACCCCGGCCACCTCGGCGGCCAGGCGGAGGGCGTCGGCGACCGAGAGGTTCACCCCGTTCAGGATGTAGCGCTCTCCGGGGCGCCCGCGCTCGGCCGCGAGCACGTGGCCCGTGGCGCAGTCACCGATGTCGACGATGCTCACGTTCGTGTCGACGAAGAGCTTCAACCGGCCGTCGAGGAATGCGAGCAGTATGCGCGCGGTCCCGCCGGCGCGCCCCGGTCCCTGGACCGACGACGGGTTGACGCACACGACCTCCACGTGCTCCGCTTGGCCGGCCTCCAGCGCCGCACGCTCGCCCTCGGTCTTCGAGCGCTCGTAGTGCGACAGGTACCAGCCGCGATGCGGTGTGTCCTCGCGGCCGAGGCTGCCCTCCGGCTCACCGATCGTTGCCGCGGAGGAGGTGTGCACCACGCGCCGCACGCCCGTCCGCGCGGCGGCCCTGACCACCGCCGGCGGGCCGTCGATGTTCGCCCGCAGCATCGCCGTCGGGTCGTCGAGGCAGAGCGCGTTCACGCCGGCCACGTGGAACACCATCTCGCAACCGTCCATCCCGCGGGCGAGCGCCTCGTCGTCGAAGAGGTCCCCCCGCACGACCCGCGCCCCGCGCGCCTCGAGCGCGTTCCGGGCGGCGTCGGAGCGGGCGAGCCCGATCACCTCGTCGCCGCGCTCTCGGAGCCGCTGCACCACGGCGCCGCCCACCACCCCGCTCCCGCCGGTCACGAACGACGGGTTCACGGGTGCGAACGCAGCACCGGCCAGAAACGAACCAGATAGTCCAGGCCCGACCAGGCGGTGACGAGCGCGGCGAAGCCGATCGCCCACTGGTCGAGGAACACCCCCGCGACGATCGCCTCGGGGCGGATGATCGCCAGGACGATCGCGCAGAACTGCACGGTTGCCTTCCACTTGCCAAGCAGCGAGGCCTCCAGGTGGCGACCCTCCGTCGCGACCGCCGCGCGCAACCCGAGGAGGACCAGCTCGCGGCCGACGATCACCATCACGAACCAGGGCGAAACTCGATCGACGGCCACGAGAGCGACGAGCGCGCCCGACACGAGAAGCTTGTCGGCGGTCGTATCGAGGAACGCGCCAAGCCGCGAAGCGACCTCCCAGCGCCGGGCCAGCCGCCCGTCGATCCAGTCCGTCGCGGCGCCGGCGACGAAGACGATCGCCGCGGCCGTCTCCGCGCCGCCGAGCACGAGCGCCATCACGACCGGTGTGAGGACGATCCGCAGGGAGGTGCCCAGCATTAGGAGACCCGTACGCCCGCGCGGGGCTCGCCGCTCCCGCAGCACGCCCGCGCGCACGGAGCGCGCCACGCCTGTGGGGCCGTTCACAGCAGCGCCGCCGCGAGCTGCCGAGCCTCGTCGGCACGCTCGACATCGAGCGCTCGCGAGGCGACCGCCCGAGCGTCGGCGAGCGCCACCGAGCGGAGCGCCGCCTTCACCTCGGGCACGAGCGGCGGCGCCATGCTCAGCTCCGTGACACCGAGCCCCGCGAGCAGCACCGCGGCCGGCGGATCGCCGGCGAGCTCGCCGCAGACGCCGACCCAGCGGCCGTTCGCCTTCCCTCCCTCGACCGTCTCCCGCACGAGCCGTAGGACCGACGGATGCGGGCCCGCCAGGAGCGCCCCCACGCGCTCGTTGCCGCGCTCGGCGGCCATCGTGTACTGGGTGAGGTCGTTCGTGCCGATCGAGAAGAAGTCTACGTGGCGTCCTAGGTGCTCCGACGAGAGCGCGGCGGCCGGCACCTCGACCATGATGCCGGTCTCGAGTGGCGCATCCACGCCGGTCTCGGCGCGCGCGTCTCGGAGCACGGCGAGCGCCGCCTGAACCTCCGCGACCGTCGCGACCATGGGGAACATCACCCTCATCGGGTGGTCGGCGGCGACCCGCAGGATCGCACGCAGCTGGGTGGCCAGGAGCTCCGGTCGATTCAGCGAGAGCCGGATGCCGCGCACGCCGAGGAACGGGTTGTCCTCCGGCTCCATCGGCAGCGACGGCAGCGGCTTGTCGGCGCCGGCGTCGAGCGTTCGCACGATGAGGGGGCGGCCGTCTAGGGCGCGGGCGATCTCGGCGAGCCGCGCCGCCTGCTCGTCCTCCGTGGGAAGGGTGGGGTGGTCGAGGAAGAGGAACTCCGTCCGCAGGAGCCCGACGCCCTCCGCCCCGAGCTTGACGGCGGCGGCCGCGTCGTCCGGCTCGTCGAGGTTGGCGACGACCTCGATCCGGGTTCCGTCTCGTGTCACCGCGGGCTCGAGGGCTCGCTCGCGGGCGGCGGCACGCCGCGCTGCGGAGCGCTCGGCGCGCTGGAGCGCCGAGCGCCGGGCCTCCGCGTCGGGGTCGACCCGGACGGAGCCCTCGTCGCCGTCGAGGAGCAGCGGGGTGGCCTCGTCAACCGCGAGCAGCGCATCCCCCAGCCCGACCACGGCGGGGATCTCGAGCGCGCGCGCCAGTATCGCGGCGTGCGCGGTGGGGGTGCCGCGCGCAGTGGCGATGCCGCGCACGAGCTTTGGGTCGAGGGCGGCGGCGTCGGCCGGGGTGAGCTCGGCCGCGATCACAATCGCCTCCTCGGAAGGGCCGCGCCGACCGTCCTTTCCCACGATCGCCGCCACGACCCGCCGACCCACGTCCTCCACGTCCATGGCCCGTTCGCGCAGGAGCGGGTCGGCGAGCGCGCGGTAGGTGGAGGCGGCCTCCTCGGCCGCGTCGAACCACGCGCGCTCGGCCGTCGCGCCGCGCTCGAGCGCTGCACGGGCCGGCTCGAGGAGCGCCTCGTCGTCGAGCAGGGCGACGTGGGCGGAGAAGATTGCCGCCTCCGCGGCGGCGCCCCGCGCGAGCAGGCGCTCGCGGTCGTGCTCGATCGCGGCGCGAGCGGCGACGCGGCCTCGCTCGAGGCGCTCGCTCTCGGCCGCGGCGCCCTCGGCCTTCCGTTCGGGCGGCGCTGCCGCCGAGCCGCCGAGGTGGTGGGCCGGCGCCACCGCGACCCCGGCGGAGGCGGCGATGCCGGCGAGGACCGCCCCGGGGGACGGCGGCGGTGCCGCTTGGGGCGGCGCGGCCGGCTCCGCGCCGGTCGAGGTGGGCGCGGCCGGTTTCGCCGGCGCTGCCGGCCGCGCGCCGGGCGCGGCCGCCGGGGCGGTCGCCCCGGCCGGTGTGGATCCTCCGGCCGCCGCGACCCCCTCCCCAAAGCCCTCGGCCGCCAGCGACTCGAGCGCCGCCAGCGCCTCGCGCGCCTGCGGACCCGATGCGCTGGCAACGAGCTCGTCGCCGAGCCGCGCCCCCAAGGTCATGAGGCCGGTGAGGCTGCGCGCGCTGACCTTGCGTCCGTTGCCCGCCTTCGAGAGCCGCAGGTCCGCGTCGAAGCGAGCGGCGAGCTCGACGACCTGGGCGGCTGGGCGGGCGTGCAGGCCGATCTCGTTCAGGACCGAGACGCGCGCCTCGGCCTCGGAGGGCGCAGCCTCGGACGCGGGGGGCTCGGCCGGTCCGCCGTCGCCGGCTTGCGGCGCCTCGGCGCCAAGCTGCGATGCCTTCATGGCGAGCGCACCGCGCGCCTCGGCGGCCACCTCCTCGAGCGAGGCGCCCCCGCGAGCGACCGCCGCCGCGGCCACCGCCCCCTCGACGAGCGGCGCCTCGCTCAGCAGGACGCGGTCCCCGGTCTCGAGCATCTCGGTCGCCATCTCCGCGCTCATCAGCGCGCTGCCGAGGTCCATGAGCACGAGCACGCCGCCGCCCGCGCTGGCCCGCTCGATCGCCGCCTGCACTCGCGCGGCGTCGGTCCCGACCGAACCGTCGTCGAGCCCGCCGGCCGGCTCGATCGGGACCTCCTCCCCACCCATCTGGCGGGCGAGCTCGACCACGCCCTCCGCGAGCTCGGCGCTGTGCGAAACGATGACGAGCCCGACCACTAGGTCCGGGCGCGATTCCGCACGCGTTCGACATTTCGCGTCATGACGCCGCGTAAGGTCGAACGCTTCGAATCGGCGCCGGCGGGCGGAAGCCCGTACGCCCGGTGTAGCAGCTCGATCGGGTGGGCCGACGGCTTGTTCGTGGCGTGTTCGATCTGCCAGCGGCAGGTCTCGCTGTCACACGCCACCGACCCGGCCTGCGACGCCCCGATCTGCCGGAAGAGATCCGCGCCGGTCGCCATCGCGATGTCGTACTTCTCCCGCTTCAGGCCGTAGGTGCCGGCGATCCCGCAGCAGCGGGCGTCAAGCTCGCGTACCTCGAGTCCGGGCACGAGGTCGAGGAGCTCGAGAGCGGGCTTTCCGATCCAGTGACCCTGCTGCTGGCAGGGAGCGTGGTACGCGACGACCTCGTTGACCGGCTGCATGTGGGTCTTCAGCTCGCCGCGGTCGTGTAGCTCGAGCAGGAGCTCGCAGACGTCGTACGTGCGCTCGCTGACGAGCTTCAGCTCGGGGTCGTCGGCGAGACCCAGGATCTCGCGCGCCTCTCGCTTGAGCATCAGCGTGCAGCTGGTGGCGTTCCCGACGATCAGGGCGCCGTCACGGGCTTGGGGAGCGAGCGCCCGGGCCAGTCGCAGCACGTACTTCCGGGCGTCGTCGAAGAGCCCGTTCGACTGAAGTGGCAGCCCGCAGCAGCCCTGCTTCGGGATCTCGACCTGAAAGCCGTTGTGCTCGAGCACGGCCACGGTCTTCTCGCCCACGTCGGGCTCGTAGTACTCGGTCCCGCAGCCGTGGAAGTAGACGACGCGGCGGCTCGCCGGCGGGCTTGAGTGGCGACGGGCGAAGGAGCGGAACGTCCGGCCCGCGAAGCGCGGGACCGGCGCATCCCGGTGGACGCCGAAGGCGCGCTCGACAGCCGCCCGGAACGGTCGGGAGCGGAGCGTGGCGTTCGCCAGGGGGGCCACCGGCGTGCCGAGGCGCCCCAGCACCGTCGGACGGGCGATCAAGCGGTCGCGCAGGGGCACCCCGCTCTCTTGCTTGCGCTTGTGACGCGCCTGGGCGTTGAGCTCCGCGATCTTCACGCCCTGCGGGCAGACCTGGGTGCAGATCCCGCAGCCCGAGCAGTAGTCGACGGACCACTCGACCGAGGGCTCGTCTTCGACCCGGTAGCGCTCCGCCTGCGGGCCGGCGTACTTCGGTCCCGGGAAGAGGGGGGTGGCGTTCGAGAACGGGCAGGCGGTCTCGCAGATCGTGCACTTGACGCAGTGGTCGAGCGACCCGCGCAAGAGCTCGTGAAGGACCTCGGTCATACGGCCGCCCCCAGCCCCTCCTCGGCCCGCACGAGCTCGGCCGCGCGGTGGCCGCTCGTGATCGCGATGCCCTCGCCGGAGCCCTCGCGCCACGGCTCCGCGCCGGGGAGTGCGGCCCCCGCGACGATCACGTTCTCGAGTCCCTCGGCGCGCTGGTTCGGGTCGACGGCCACGCCAACGCGGGACATCGGTTGCTCGCCGAAGTACTCCGGGACGAACCGCCGGGCGCCGGGGGCGGGCGCGCCCCGCACCGGCAGGCCGAGCACCGTCTCGCGCACCACCCAGTCCGAGCCGAGCGCCAGCGCGCCGGAGTTGAAGCCGCCCGTGGCGAGGACCACCCAGCGCGCGGCGTAGGTCGTGTCGCGCCCGGCGGTGTGGGCCTGCAGGGCGGTCACGCGTTCGCCGTCACGCTCGGCGCCCCCGACCTCGGCGCCCACGACCAGCCGCCCGCCGGCGGCACGGAGCGCGGCGCGCAGCGCGTCGGACACCCGCATGCCCGGCACCGACGGCGGGACCGTCGGGATCTCGAACACCGGACGCCCGAGCCAGGTCTCGAGCTCCGACCAGACCCCGTGCGGGTCGCGCACTCCGAGCACCGCGGGGAGCGCCACGCGCTCGTCGTCGCGGAGCTGCGGCGCCAGGCGGTCGGCGAACGTGCGGCGGAAGCCGGGATCCTCGAACCGCCGGGCGAGCCCGAGGGCGTTCTCGTCCGGGCGGTCCACGTCGAGCCCGACCTCGACCGCGCGCGCCTCGACGCCCAACCGGACGATGTTCGCGGCGCACAGCGAGGCCCAGAGGTCCCGCAGGGGATGCAGGCCGACGACACAGATCGGGCCGGTCCCGCGGAGATCGCCGGCGGCCATGGTCTCGGGCACGAGCGCGGACGGCCGCGCCGCACCCACGGCCGTCGGCAGCAGGTGGTTTCGCTCCATCTCTCCGAGGTAGCGGTAGCCCTGCTGAGGCCCGTGCTCGATCCGCTCGGCGAACCACTCGAGCGCAGGGCGGATCGAGTCGACGCCGAGGAGCGCGTACGGGTGGTCGGTCCGCTCGGCGACGAACGCCGGGAGCGCCCGGGCCGGCGAGTCCACGCGTCGAGGGGGTTCCGACCCGTCCGGCTCGTAGCCGAGCACGTCGACGGTGCCGGGCGCCAGGTGAGTCGACCCGACCCCCTTGGCGAGCACGCACACACGTGCGCCGCTCTCGGCGAGCCGGGCGGCCGCGGTCAGGCCGGCCACCCCTGCTCCGACGACCACGGCGTCGTAGTGAAGCGTCCGCCTCATTCGCGCAGGTGCCCCACGTCGAGCACGCCCTGGAAGATCCAGTCGTCGAGCCGGGCCTGCCGCAGCTGATCGCCGTAGAGGATCGGCCAGACTCCCTTCCAGCGTTCCACGAGGAAGCCGAGAAGCGCCGCGTTCGCCTGCTCGGCGCTCATCCCGTCGAGGCCGTGCATTATGCCGGCCGCGCGGTACATGCAGAAGCCGCCCTGACACGGCCCCATCCCGAGTCGCAGCACGCGGCGGAAGTCGTCCAGGTTGCTCGTCCCGCGCCTGCGCATGGCCTCCTCGAGCTTGCGGCGGGTGACCAGCTCGCACTCGCACACGAGCTGGTCGTCGAGGAGCCCGTCCTCCCGCCGGGCGAGCCGCTCGCCGAGCATGTAGTGCTCGCCGTCCTCCGAGCCCGGCAGCGGCTCCGTAGCCGTCGTGCACGGGCGCTCCTCCCCCAGGTGGCGGCAGACCGCGTCGACCGTCTCCTCGGCCATCAACCGGAAGGTCGTGAGCTTCCCGCCCGTGATAGTCACGAACCCACCGACCCCGTCGCGCTCGGCGTGGTCGAGCAGCGTGTGCGCGCGGGTGACGTCGCGGGTCGAGGCCACCCCTTCCTTCGTGTCCTGGAAGAGCGGGCGCACGCCCGTCCAGACGCGCAGGGCGCGCGCCCGGCGGAAGCCCGGGACTAGCCGCTCACCGTCCTCGAGCATCGCCTGGACCTCGTCCTCGGCCACCGTCTGGTCGTCGGGGTCGTCCGTGTGCACGTCGGTCGTCCCCATTACGCACACCGTCCGGATCGGGACGAGGATGTCCCCGTCTGTCGGCATCTGGCAGCGATTGACCACCGTGTTCACGAGACGGTGGTTCATCGCGATCATGATCCCCCGCCCGGGGAGGACCCGGACTCCCTCGATCCCGGCGAGGCCGGCGATCCTGCCCGCCCACGCACCGGTGGCGTTCACGGTCACGCGCGCCTCGACCTCCAGCTCGTCCCCCGTGCGCACGTCACGGAGGCGCGCCCCGACGACCTGGTCTCCACGGCGGTGGATCGCCTCCGCGGCGTGGTAGGGGAGGACGCGCGCTCCGCTCCGCTCATGCGCTCCACGGGCGAGCGCCCACGCCGTCTTCCAGGCATCGATGTTCGCGTCGGGCACCCGGAACGCGCGCGAGATCCCGGGGTGGAGCCGCGGCTCCTCTCGCAGCACCTCGGCCGGCTCTACCTCCTCGCAGTCCACGCCGGTCGCGCGGCAACCCTCCGCGAAACGCTCGGCGTAAGCCGGGTCGTCCGACGGCGTCGTCACGAACAGGCCGCCGGTGTCCTCGATGCAGTCCGCGGCGATCCTCCGCAGGATGCGGTTCTCCGCGATGCACTCCTCCGCCGCCAGCGGGTCCTTGACCACGTAGCGGCCCCCGGAGTGCAGCAGCCCGTGGAAGCGTCCGCTCGTCCCCTCGCCCAGGTCGGCCCGGTCCGCGAGCACGACGTGGAGGCCGCGCAGGGCGGCGTCCCAGGCAACCCCGGCGCCCGTGGCGCCGCCCCCGATCACGAGGACGTCGGTGGAGAGCCCGGCCATGCTCTCAGCCTACTGACGCGCCGGGCCGGGCGGCGTCTGCCGCCCGGCCCGCGTCCGCCCCTCAGTCGAGCCAGTCGAACGTCCGCTCGACCGCCTTCTTCCAGTAGCGGTAGGCCTCGTCGCGGGCGGCGTCGTCCATCTGGGGCTCCCAGCGCTTGTCCTCCACCCAGTTCTCGCGCAGGTCCTCGACCTCCGACCAGAAGCCGGTGGCGAGGCCGGCCGCGTAGGCGGCGCCGAGCGAGGTGGTCTCGGCGACCTTCGGACGGATCACCGGGACGCCGAGGATGTCCGCCTGGAACTGCATGAGCGTCTCGTTGACGACCATGCCGCCGTCGACCTTCAGGGACTCGAGCTCGACGCCGGAGTCCGCGTTCATCGCGTCGGCCACCTCTCGGCTCTGGAACGCCGTCGACTCGAGCGCGGCCCGCGCGATGTGCCCGTTGTTGACGAAGCGGGTCAGGCCGGCGACCACGCCACGGGCGTTGGCCTTCCAGTACGGCGCGAACAGCCCCGAGAAGGCGGGCACGATGTAGGTGCCGCCGTTGTCCTCGACGGTCTTCGCC
>JACVRW010000087.1 GCA_014534235.1 Thermoleophilaceae bacterium
CCCCCGATCATGGAGGACCCCACCGACGTGCGCCGCATCGGACGTCGGGAGTACGAGCTGCACTACGACGGAGACCGCCTCCGCCTCGTCGCCTGGCGCACGCCGAAGGCTGTCTACTGGATCTCGAACACGCTGCTCCTGACGCTGACCGAGAGGCAGATGCTCGCGATCGCGCGCTCGACGCGGCCGCTGTAGGGCGAAGCTCCCTCGTTAGGCTGCTCCGCTCAGCGATGGACGAAAAGGAGCCCGTCGGAGTAATTGGTGTCGGCTGGGTGGGCGTCGTCACCGCGGCCTGTCTGGCCGAGCTCGGACACGAGGTCTGGGCACGCGACATCGTCGAGGAGAAGGTCGCGTCGCTCTCGCGCGGCGAGGTGCCGATCCACGAGCCCGGCCTGCCCGAGCTCGTGGCGAAGAACAAGGATCGCCTGCATTTCTCGGCCGACATGGCGCCCGTCTTGGAGCACGCCCGCCTGCTGTTCGTGTGCGTGGACACGCCGCCCACGTACTCGGGCGACGCCGACCTATCCCGAGTCGAGGCGGTTCTCGAGGAGCTCGGGGACTCGAACGATCACGCGCTGGTGATGAAGAGCACCGTCCCGGTCGGGACCGGCCGCTCGATCCAGCGCCGGCGCGACGGGCTCGCCTACGTCGCCAACCCCGAGTTCCTGAAGGAGGGCAGCGCGGTCGAGGACTTCATGAAGCCGGATCGCGTGGTCATCGGCGCGGAGGACGACTCAGCGCGGTTCGCCGATCGAGTCCAGGCGCTCTACGCCGCCCTCGACGCGCCGGTGGTCCGCACCGACGTGGCATCCGCCGAGATGATCAAGCTGGCCTCGAACGCCTTCCTCGCGACCAAGATCAGCTTCATCAACGAGATAGCGAACGTGTCCGAAGAACTGGGAGCGGACGTCTCAGAGGTCGCACGCGGCATGGGGCTCGACGACCGAATCGGCTGGAAGTTCCTGAGGGCGGGGATCGGCTATGGGGGCTCTTGTTTCCCGAAAGACGTGCAGGCCCTCAAGCAGCTCGCCGGCAACAGCGGCTATCACTTCCAGCTGCTCACCGCGGTCGTCGAGGTCAATGAGCTCCAGAAGCGGCGCACCATCGGCAAGCTGCAAAAGCACCTCGGCTCTCTCGTCGGCAAGGAGATCGCGCTTCTCGGGGTTGCGTTCAAGCCGCACACCGACGACATTCGCGAAGCCACCAGCCTCGTGCTCTCCGGTCGGCTGGCGGGGGAGGGCGCCAGCGTACGCGTGTACGACCCGGTCGCGGCGGCGAAGGCGGACAGCATGCTCGCGGGAGCGCGGATCGCCGACTCCGCAATGGACGCCCTGGACGGCGCCGACGCCGCCGTGCTCGTCACCGAGTGGCCCGAGTTCGCCGAGCTCGACTGGGCCGAGGTCAAGCGGCGGATGCGGTTCCCGCTGATCGTCGACGGACGCAACTTCCTGGACCGGGAGGCGCTGATCGAGGCGGGGTTCGTCTACGAGGGCATCGGGCGGTAGCCGTGCAGGCCCTCGTCCTCGCCGGCGGTGAGGGGACCCGGCTGCGGCCACTCACCTACACGACGCCGAAGCCCGTAATGCCCCTGGCGGGGCGGCCCTTCCTCTCGTTCATGCTCGACTGGGCGAGAGGGCACGGCGTTGATGAGGTGATCCTCTCCTGCGGGTTCCTCTCGAGCGCCGTCAGGCGTGTGCTCGGCGACATCTACGACGGCATGCGACTGCGATACGTCGTCGAGGAAGAGCCGCTGGGCACGGCCGGGCCGGTGCGGCTGGCCTACGACCAGGGCGTGCTCGAGGAGAGGCTGTTCGTGCTGAACGGAGACGTCCTGACGGACGTCGACCTGACCGCCGAGCTCGCCCAGCACGAGCGCACCGGCGCCCGGGTGACGCTCGCCCTCTACCCGGTAGAGGACACCTCGAGCTACGGAGTGGTGCCAACCGACGAGCGGGGGCGCGTGGTTGCCTTCCTCGAGAAGACCCAGGGCGAGGCGCCCACGAACCGGATCAACGCCGGGGCGTACGTGATCGAGCGGGACGTCGTCGGCGAGCGGATCCCGGGCGGCAGGCCGGTCTCGTTCGAGCGCGAGGTCTTCCCGGGACTCGTCGGTGAAGGCCTCTACGGCTACCCGGCGGCCGGGTACTGGATCGACATTGGGACGCCGGAGCGCTACCTCGAGGCGACCTGGGACCTGCTTGCGGGACACCCCCGCTCGAACCTCCCACCGCGAGACGAGACCGGCTCGCTCGTCTACGAGAACTGCCTGCTCTCGGGCGCGCACTTGGGCCCGCAGAGCGTGCTCGGGAGAAACTGCTCGGTCGGCACGGACGCGCGCGTGGAGCGCTCGGTGCTGCACGATCGCGTGCTCGTCGGCGCTGACGCCGCGGTGACCGAGAGCGTGCTCGCCGAGCGGGTCCGCGTGGGCGAGCGAGCCCGCATCGAGGGGCGCGCCGTGATCGGCGCCGAGGCGGTGATCGGCAACGACGCCGTCGTCGGCGAGGGCGCTCGGCTCGACCCCGGAACGCGCGTCGAGCCCGGTGCGAAGGTCGAGCCGGGCGCGCGGATCGAGGCGGCGGAGAGCGTTCCGTGAGCGGAGAGGAAGCCCTGCGGGCGGACCCGCTGTCGGCCGCGGCCGTCGAGGCCGGAGACCCCGGGGGGATGCTCGCCGACATCCTCGCGCAGCCGCACCAGCTGCGCGATGCGCTGTGGCGGGTGCAGTCGGCCGGAATCGGCTCGCGCGACCTGCCCGCCGGGCTCGTCGTCTGCGGGATGGGCGGCTCCGCGATCGGCGGCGACCTGGCGGTCGCGGCACTTGGGGACCGCGCCACACGGCCGATCGCGACGGTGCGGGGTTATGGGCTCGAGTCGTGGACGCCGCCGGAGAGCCTGGTGCTTTGCTCGAGCTACTCGGGAGACACCGAGGAGACGCTCGCCTGCTTCGAGGCCGCCGGCGCCGCTGGCGCGGAGCGGGTGGTCCTCACGACCGGGGGGCAGCTCGCGCAGGCCGCCCGGGAGGAGGGCGTGCCGGTGATCGGCGTCCCGGCGGGGATGCAACCGCGGGCGGCGGCGCTCTACACCGCGGTCGCAGCCCTCGAATGCGCCGCGCTGGCCGGCGCCGCGCCCTCCCTCCACTCGGAGATCGACACCGCGGGCGGGCTGCTCGAACGGCTGGTTGCCGAATGGGGTCCCGACGCGCAGGCGGAATCCCACGCGAAGACCTTGGCACGCGACCTCCGCGACACGATCCCCGTGGTGCACGGCGCCGGTCCGACCGCGGCCGCGGCGCGCCGCTGGCGCACCCAGATCAACGAGAACGCCAAGGCCGCGGCGTTCGCCTCCGAGCTCCCGGAGGCCAACCACAACGAGATCTGCGGCTGGGAGCGCGGCCGCCGCGCGGCTCCGCTCGCCGGCGTGTTCCTCGAGGACCCCGACCAGCATCCACGCGTCCGCCGCCGGATAGAGCTGACCGCGGCGGAGGTCGAGCGGGCGGGCGCGCCGGCGTTCCGGGTGCGCGCGCGGGGGGAGAGCCGGCTCGAGCGGGCGCTCTCGCTCGTGCTCCTCGGCGACCTCGTGAGCGTCTACCTGGCGGTGCTCACGGGCGTGGATCCAACGCCGGTCGAGCCGATCCAGAGGTTCAAGGCGGCGCTGGACTGAGCGGCAACCCGGGTTGCCGCCCGCCTGAACCTTGACACAACCGTGTTAAGCTTTGCCACCTCGCGATGGAGGGGCTCACGATCAACGAGGCCGCCGAGACGACCGGGTGGTCACCACGAATGCTTCGCTACATAGAGGCCGCCGGCCTCATCGACGTGCCGCGCTCGGAAGCCGGCTACCGAATCTTCGGACCGGGCGAGCTGCAGCGCCTCCGCACCCTGCGTGAGCTGCTGGCCCGGTTCCACTGCGGGCTCTCCGACGTCGCATTCGCCAAGCGCCTCTCCTCGGATCCCGAGCTCCGCGAGGCGCTCGAGCGCTGGTATGAGGAGCGGGCCCGGCGGCCGGAGGGAGTCGCCTCCGACGACTGGCTGCGCTGGGAGCAGAAGAAGCACCAGCGGCTGCTCGACCTCGACACGCCCCCGAAAAGTATGGAGACAACCACCGCATGACGATCACGGAGACCGCCACGGCCCCCGACTACAAGGTGGCCGACCTCTCCCTCGCGGACTTCGGCCGCAGGGAGATCGCGCTCGCCGAGCACGAGATGCCCGGCCTGATGGCGATGCGCGCGGAGTACGGTCACGAGCAGCCGCTGAAGGGGGCGCGCGTGACGGGCTCGCTGCACATGACCGTGCAGACGGCGGTGCTAATCGAGACGCTCGTCGCCCTCGGCGCCGAGGTGCGCTGGGCCAGCTGCAACATCTTCTCGACGCAGGACCACGCCGCGGCGGCGATCGCCAAGGCCGGGATCCCGGTGTTCGCCTGGAAGGGCGAGACGCTCGAGGAGTACTGGTGGTGCGCGGAGCAGGCGCTCACCTGGCCCGACCAGACGGGTCCGAACATGATCCTCGATGACGGCGGCGACGCCACCCTGCTGGTGCACATGGGCGCCGAGTTCGAGCGGGCCGGCGCCGTTCCCGATCCGGAGTCGGCCGAGTCCGAGGAGGTCCGGGTCGTCCTGCGCCTTCTGCAGCGCACCCTCGCCGAGGATCCGCGGAAGTGGACGCAGATGGGCGACGGCGTAAAGGGCGTCACCGAGGAGACCACCACCGGCGTCCACCGCCTCTACGAGCGCCAGGCGGAGGGCACGCTGCTGTTCCCGGCGATCAACGTGAACGACTCCGTTACGAAGTCGAAGTTCGACAACCTCTACGGCTGCCGGCACTCGCTGATCGACGGCCTGAACCGGGCGACGGACGTGATGATCGCCGGCAAGACCGCGCTGATCTGCGGCTACGGCGACGTCGGGAAGGGCTGTGCCCAGTCGCTGCGCGGCCAGGGGGCGCGCGTCGTGATCTCCGAGATCGACCCGATCTGCGCGCTCCAGGCCTGCATGGACGGCTATCAGGTGGTGCGCCTGGAGGACGTCGTCGAGACCGCGGACATCTTCATCACCGCCACGGGTAACCGGGACATCATCACCGCCGACGACATGAAGCGGATGAAGCACCAGGCGATCGTCGGCAACATCGGCCACTTCGACAACGAGATCGACATGGCCGGCCTGGCACGCGTCGCCGGGATCGAGCGCGTCAGCGTTAAGCCGCAGGTCGACGAGTGGCGCTTCCCCGACGGCCATTCGATCATCGTGCTCTCCGAGGGCCGGCTGCTGAACCTCGGCAACGCCACCGGTCACCCGAGCTTCGTCATGTCGAACTCGTTCACGAACCAGGTGATCGCCCAGGTGGAGCTCTTCACGAAGAACGAGCAGTACGAGAAGCAGGTGTACGTCCTCCCGAAGCAGCTCGACGAGAAGGTTGCCCGCCTGCACTTGGACGCGCTCGGCGCGCGGCTTACAGAGCTCCGCCCGGAGCAGGCGGCCTACATCGGCGTCCCGATCGAGGGCCCCTACAAGAGCGACCACTATCGCTACTAGCACGCCCGTCGCAGATATCCGCGATCCGGACCTCGCCCCGGCGGGCCGGGCCCGGATCGAGTGGGCGGAGGGCCAGATGCCGGTCCTGCGGTCGATTCGCGAGCGGTTCGAGCGAGAGCGGCCGCTCGAAGGCGTGAAGGTGGCGGCGTGCCTGCACGTCACCGCTGAGACGGCCGGCCTGATGCGGGCGCTGGCGGCCGGCGGGGCGGATACCGCGCTCTGCTCGGCGAACCCCCTGACGACCCAGGACGAGGTGGCCGCCGCCCTGGTCGACGACCGGGTGCCGGTCCAGGCGGCCCGCGGCGAGGACGTGGAAGCCTACGCGAGGCACGTCCGCGCGCTCGCCGGGTGGGGTCCGGACGTGACGCTCGACGACGGGGCGGACCTCCTCGTGCTGCTCCACGACCGGGGCGGCGCCGACGACGTGCTGGGCGGCGCCGAGGAGACCACCACCGGGTTGCTGCGGCTGCGCCGGCTCGAGGCGGAGGGCCGGCTCGCCTGCCCGGTCATCGCCGTCAACGAGTCGCGCACCGAGCGAACCTTCAACGACCGCTACGGCACGGGACAGTCGGCGCTCGACGGGATCCTCCGCGCCACCAACCTGATGCTCGCCGGCCACACGCTCGTGCTGCTCGGCTACGGCGCGACCGGCAAGGGCATCGCGCAGCGCGCGCGCGGAGCGGGCGCGGCGGTGATCGTGTGCGAGGTCGACCCGCTGCGGGCCCTCGAGGCGCGGATGGACGGCTACGAGGTCATGCCCGCGCTCGCTGCCGCCGAGCGCGGCGATCTCTTCGTGACCGCGACCGGATCGCGATCCGTCCTGCGGCGGGAGCACCTCGAGCGGATGAAGGACGGCGCGGTACTCGCCAACGCGGGGCACTTCGACGTCGAGATCGACCTGGCCGATCTGCGGGAGCTCGCCGGCGGGCGCGTCCGCGAGGTGCTGCCGCTCGTGGAGCAGTACGACATTGGCGACCGCAGGCTCAACCTGCTGGCGAGCGGTCGGGTGGTCAACCTGGCCGCGGGCGAGGGGCATCCCCCGGCGGTGATGGACATGAGCTTCGCGAACCTCGCGCTGGCGGTCGAGCACCTGGCGCTGCACGGCGCCGAGCTCGAGCGGCGCGTGCTGGACGTGCCGAAGGGAATCGATGAGGAGATCGCACGGCTGAAGCTCGAGTCCCTGGGCGTGGCGATCGACACCCTCACGCCCGACCAGCGTGAGTACCTCGACTCCTGGGGTCAGACGTTCAGCGAGTAGTCGAGCCAGCGCTCGTCGCGCCGAGCGCCCACCCGCTCGTATAGCCGCTGGGCGCGGTAGTTGTCCCGCGCCGTCGTCCACTCGAGCGACGTGGCACCGCGCGCGCGACAACGCTCGACGCCTGCCGCGATGAGCGCCTCGGCTACTCCAGCGCCTCGCGCCCGCTCGGCCACGAAGAGGTCGTTCATCACCCCGATCCGAGAGCCGCTGAGAGTGGACCAGGTCCAGAAGATCGTCGCGAAGCCCACTGCCGCGTCGCCGCCGTCGTCGCGGGCGATCAGCTGAGTGCCTTCGCGCTCGGGATCCGCGATGAGCGTCCGGGACATCGAGAGGAGGGCCTCGTCCGAGGGGGCGACCCGGTAGAAGTCGCAGTAGCCGCGCATCAGCGGCAAGAGGTCCGGCAGGTCCCCGTCCGTGACCGTGGCTATCACCTCCCGCACGCTACACGTAGGATCGTGCCGGTGAGCGCGGCCGTGGAGAAGATGCGCCGCGAGGGGCTGCCGCAGATCGCGATCGACACGTTCGCCCACTACGAGCGGCGCCTGCGCGAGGGGGAGCAGGGAATGCTCCCCGAGTCCGAGCTGGAGCCGCTCGATGAGCTCCCGACCGCCGCCGAGTTGTCGGCGGGCGGCGAGGAGCAGCTCGACCGCGTCGTCGTCCTGAAGCTCAACGGCGGCCTCGGCACCAGCATGGGCATGACGAAGGCCAAATCGCTGCTCGAGGTCAAGGACGGCCTCTCATTCCTCGACATCATCGTGCGCCAGGTCCTCGACCTGCGCGAGCGCACCCGGGCCCGGATCCCGCTCCTCCTGATGAACAGTTTCGCCACACGGGACGACTCGCTGGCCGCGCTCGAGCGCTACCCCGGGCTCCAGGTCGACGTGCCGCTCGACTTCGTCCAGGGAAGGGTGCCGAAGCTGCTCGCGGATTCGCTTGAGCCGGTGGAGTGGCCCGACAACCCTGCGCTCGAGTGGGCGCCTGCGGGCCACGGCGACGTCTACACGTCGCTCGCCACTTCCGGCGTCCTAGACGAGCTGCTCGAGCGCGGATACGAGTACCTCTTCATCTCGAACTCGGACAACCTCGGCGCAGTGCTCGAGCCACGGATCCTGGGCTGGTTCGACGCGGAGGGCCTGCCGTTCCTGTCAGAGGTCACGGATCGAACGGAGGGCGATAGGAAGGGCGGCCACCTTGCGAGACGCCGGGGCGGCGGGCTGGTGCTGCGCGAGATCGCGCAGACCCCGAAGGCGGACATGGAGGCCTTCCAGGACATCTCGCGTCACCGGTTCTTCAACTGCAACACGATCTGGGTGGACCTGCGCGCACTGCGGCGAACGCTCGAGGAGCGCGACGGCGTCCTCGGGCTGCCGATGATCGTCAACCGCAAGACCGTCGATCCCAACGACCCCTCCTCGTCCGAGGTGATCCAACTCGAGACCGCCATGGGTGCTGCGATCGACGTGTTCGACGGCGCCGGAGCCCTGCGCGTTCCGCGGAGCCGTTTTGCGCCGGTCAAGACCACGAACGACCTACTGGCGCTGCGCTCGGACGCCTACGAACTGGCGGACGACTGGACGGTTCGTCTCGCGGCCGGCCGCGACGGCAGACCGCCGCTCGTCGAGCTCGACTCGAAGTACTTCAAGCTCCTGCGCGACTTCGAGTCGCGGTTCGGGAACGGCGCGCCGTCGCTCTTCGAGTGCGAGCGGCTGACCGTGAAGGGCGACGTCTCCTTCGGGCGCGACGTCACCGTCCGGGGCTCTGTGACCGTGGAGGGGCCGGGGCGGGTCGCGGACGGGTCGCTGCTACAGGGCTAGCCGCGGCGCCGCGGCGCCGCCGGAAGGGCAGGTCGAGGAGCGCGAACAGCGCGAGGGCCAGAAGCGCAGCGGTCGCGATGTACCACGGCCACGGACCCATGTAGTCGAGCAGCGTCGGCGCGTCGGGCTTCTCCCTCAGGAACATGTAGTTGCCGCCGGTCAGCACGTTCCCGACGGCCGCGACGGCCGCCCAGGCCACGGTCGCGAGGAGTACTCGTCCCACCGCCCCAGGGCGCGCGGTCAAGCCGAGTCCGAAGGCGAGGAACACCGCGGCGACGACCACCCCGCCGTGCGTCCCGAAGTAGTGCCAGTAGAAGAAGCTCGGAAAGCGGTCGTCAGCGCCGAGGTCCGGCGTGAGAATCGCCTGGAGCGACGCCGTCAGCCCCCAGAACCAGGTGAGCTCGAAGGACAGCGGGCGCAGGCTCCAGAGCGCGACGACCGCCACCATCGTGACCGCGTCCGTGAGGTGCAGCGGCAGGTCGAAGTCGAGTTCGTAGGAGCCGTCGGCGAGGACCACCACCGGGTAGGAGAGGAACAGGCCCAGCAGTAACGCGCCCCATGCGCGCGCGAACAGGCCGGTCCACGCGCCGGGACGGGCGCGTGCCGCGAGCGGCAGCGCGGCGCATAGCGCGGCCGTTACGGCAAGCGCCGCGAGGTGGTCGGTCTCCATCGCCCATCGGCCGGCGGCTTCCGCTGAGCGGGGCCCGGATCCTCGGAACCACTCAAATCGAAATGGAGCGCGTGTCGGCTCGGGCCGCCTCCGCCTCCTCGAGCCGCTCCCGCCGGCGCTGCTCCTTCTCTGACTGCACCAGCATCCGCACGAATAGCGCGACCATCACGACCACCAGCGTGAGCGACTGCTCGACCATCATGATCACGCCGCCGACGTTCTGGTCCTCGACCGGGCTGAGGCCCCAAATGCGGGGGGTCCGCTCGTAGTAGGGGTACAGCGCGGTCGCGCTCCAGGTGAGGTAGAGCCCAAGCGCGGCGAGCCCGGCCTTGGCGGCGCCGATGTACGCGAGGGGCTGCAGCCCGGTCAGTCGTCGCCGCATCGGCACGGGCTGGATCAGCGGCCACCACAGCGCTATGCCGGCCGCGAAGAAGCAGACGTGCTCGAGCAGATGGACGACGGCATGCTCCGCCGCGGCGTCGTATAGCGCCGGCACGTGCCAGAGATACATCACCCCCAGCCAGAGCACGATCGCGACAATCGGGCTCGCCAGCGGCCCAAGGGCCCGCTCGAGCCGCGTGAGCCGTCGGGTGGCCGGGCGCATGATCACCCGCGAGAGAGCGAGGAGCAGCAGGAGTGGGGCGATGTCTCCAAGCAGCACGTGCTGGACCATGTGCGCGGAGAAGAGGTAGTCCTCGCCGAGGCCGTCGATCGGGGAGGCGAGCGCCGCGACCAGGGCGAGCATCGCGCCCGCGAACGCGGCGGCGTGAACCGCACCGGCCCCCCGCCCGCCCGCCTCGCGCCGGGCCTGCCCGAAGCGCCAGACGTAGACGCCGGCGAGCAACGCGAGCGGCGCGAGCACCGCGGGATCCGACAGCCACTCGATGTGCGGATGACCGCCCGAGTTGTCACCTGACACGCGCCGGATTGTCGCAGCGGCGCCGCGCGGCGTAACGCGATCCCCGCGATGCTCAAACCCGTGCTGATCCGACTGCGCAACGCCCGGAGCCTCAGCCCGCTCAACGCCGCGCCGTTCCGTCTGCTCGCCGCCCCACCCTTCCGGCTGCTCAACGCCGCGCCGTTCCGCTTTCTCGCGCCGCCCCTGTGCTGGGGCTGTGGCGACGTCGCGCGGCGCGGGGAGCCGCTGTGCCTCACTTGCCGCCGCACGCTGCGCCACCTGGGTGACGAGCACGTCTATCTCGCGGGGGTCGCGACGTGGGCAGCGGTCGCGTACGAGGGCGCCGCCCGGGAGCTCGTCCGCGGGTTGAAGTTCCGCGGCGGAGTAGCGCTCGCCGACGCCATGGCCGCGCTGATAGTCGCAAACGCCCCAGCGGCGCTACTCCCGGTCGTGGACGCGGGTCAAGACCCGCTCGCCGGGCACGTGCCGGCCCTCGTCCCGGTTCCGCTTCACCCCGCCCGGCGGAGGCGGCGCGGCTTCAACCAGGCGGCCGTACTCGCGGAGGCGCTCGCGCGCCGGACCGGCCTGCCGGTCGCCGACTGCCTCTCGCGCTCCGGCCGTTCCGGGTCGCAGGTCGGCCGCCCACGACCCGCCCGGCTCTCCGCGCCGCCTGGGCGCATCCGCGCTCACGCTCTCGTCCCCGGCCGAACGCTGGTTGTGGACGACGTCGCGACGACCGGCGCGACACTGGCTGCATGCGCTCGGGCGCTCCGCGCGGCGGGCACCCGGGACGTACGCGCGATCACGTTCGCCCGCGCGCTGGGGCGCTGAAACGGCGATGAGCCGGACTCCTACGCTCGCGCGGTCTTCTCGCCCCCTGTCGGTTCGTCCCCACGGATGGACCCCGCGACTACGAGGACGCCGCGGAGCTCTCCCGGGCGTGCCGCCAAGCTGGGGACGCCGTGCCGTTACGCGCGGGCACCGAGTCCGCCAAGCGCCGCGACCCACCCTCGGAACAGAGCCGGCGCGGTGTCCCGCCCATGCGTGGCTGATATGGCCCCCGCCTATTACCATCGCCTGACCGGCGGATACAGCGAGACCCGGGAGGGGGAATGCGCATCCAGGTGAAGGCCCGCGGCGGCGCCACAGCGGATCAGGAGCTGAAGGCGCGAATCGAGAGGAAGTTCGCCAAGGTCGCCCGGCAGGTCTCTCAGCTCGCCGAGCTCGAGGTCGAGCTCCGGGAGGAGCGCAATCCCGCCATCAAGGATTCGCAGGTGGCCGAGGCGACGCTCCATTTGAAGGGCGTAACGCTGCGGGCCCGCGAGCGCTCCACGGACATGGGTCACACGATCAACCTCGTCGCCGAGGACCTGGCGCGGCAGGTGAAGAAGCACCGCGACAAGCGCCGCAAGCGCCGGGAATCGGCCCGGTCGCAGCAGCCGCGCGTCGCATAGGAGAGGGCCTCTGCGCACCCCGGATGCCTTGCTACCGTAGCCCTCGATGTCCATCATCGACCGCGCGCTGCGGGTCGGCGAGTCGAAGAAGTTCAAGCAGTTCGAGAAGAACGTCGCCCGCATAAATGACTACGAGCCGGAGCTCGAGCTCGAATCGGACGAGGAGCTCCGCCAGCGTTACGAGGCGCTGCGCCAGCGCTACCTGAACGGGGAGTCCCTCGACGACCTGCTCTTCGAGTGCTTCGCCGTCACGCGCGAGGCCGCCAAGCGCACGATCGGCGAGCGGCACTTTGACGTGCAGCTGATCGGCGGCATGGTGCTGCACGACGGCTCCATCGCCGAGATGAAGACCGGCGAGGGCAAGACCCTCACCGCGACGCTCCCTATCGCCCTGAACGCGCTTGCCGCGCGCGACGAGGAGGGAGAGCCCGTCCACGGCAAGGGCATCCACCTAGTCACGGTGAACGACTACCTCGCCCGCCGCGACGCCAACTGGATGGGGCCGATCTACGACCTGCTCGGAATAACCGTGGGCGTGATCCAGTCCGGCCAGCAGACCGGCAAGCGTGAGGCTTACGCATGCGACGTCGTCTACGGCACGAACTCCGAGTTCGGCTTCGACTACCTGCGCGACAACCTCGCAGTCGAGATCGAGCAGAAGGTGCAGCGCGGCCACGGGTACGCGATCGTCGACGAGGTGGACAACATCCTCATCGACGAGGCCCGTACCCCGCTCATCATCTCCGGCCAGCCCGAGCAGGCGGCGGACGTCTACTACAAGTTCGCCGACCTGGCGCGGATCATGGAGCCGGGCAAGAAGCCCGAGGGTCTCGAGGCGAAGTCGAAGGAGTGGGAGGCCGACTACGACTTCGAGCCCGATGAGAAGCACAAGACGGTCTCGGTGACCGAGAAGGGCGTCGCCAAGGCCGAGAAGTTCCTCGGGATCGACAACCTTTACAAGGCCGAGTACGGCAACCTCGTCAACCACCTGCAGCAGGCGCTGAAGGCGGAGTCGCTCTACAAGAAGGACGTCGACTACGCGGTGATCGACGGCGAGGTGAAGATCATCGACGAGTTCACCGGCCGGATCCTCGAGGGCCGCCGCTGGTCCGAGGGCCTGCATCAGGCCATCGAGGCCAAGGAGGGCGTGGCGATCCAGG
>JACVRW010000101.1 GCA_014534235.1 Thermoleophilaceae bacterium
GCGCTTCGCCGAGGCGGTAAACCGCCTCGACCTGACCGCGACCGACACGTCGAAGGGGCTTCCCGAGCTCGTGGAGTCGGTCACCTCGGGCGGTGCAAGGTCCAAGACCAGGGGCGTGGTCGAGGGCGCCAAGGAGACGCTTACCGGCGGCGGGGAGGAGAAGGCGGAGAGCCGCTCGCGTCGACACTCGTCTTGAGCGGGGCCGTCCTCCGTCGGGTCGCCCCTCAGTCTCCGCGGTAGGGGATCTCGGCTTGGATTCGCGTGCCGCGCTCGGGCGGGCTGTCGACGTCGAGGCGGCCACCCAGAGCCTCGACACGCGCGGCAAGGCCGCGCAAGCCCGTGCCACGGGCGGGGTCAGCGCCGCCGACGCCGTCGTCGGACACCATCACCCTGGCGCAGCCGTCGGAGCGGCGAATTCTCACCGTCGCGTGAGACGCACGGGCGTACTTGGCTACGTTCGTGATCGCCTCCGCGACGACGTAGTAGGCCGCCGCCTCGACCGGCGCCGTCAGGCGCTCTTCTGGCAGCTCGACGATTTCGACCGGCACGTGCGCCCGCGCCAGCAGCGCGTCGAGCGCCGGGCCGAGGCCACGCTCCGTCAGCAGGACGGGGTGGAGCCCGCGCGCGAGCTCCCGCAGCTCCTCGAGTCCGCGCGCGAGATCGTCCCGCGCGGCGGAGAGAGCCTCGCGTGCGGTGCCCGGGTCGTCATCGAGCTTCGCCCCCACCACGCCCAGGCCGAGGGCCACGGAGACGAGGCGCTGCTGAGCCCCGTCATGGAGATTGCGCTCGAGTCGCCGCCGCTCGGCGTCGCCGACCTCCACCAGCTCGGCACGCGATGCGGCCAGCCTCTCACGGGCGTCGGCGTTGGCCAGCGCTTGCCCAACCAGGTCCGCGAAGTCGCACAGCCGCCGCTCGAGACCGTCCGGCAGCGGCTCGTCCGACGTGGTCGCCGCGACCAGTGACCCCCACAGCCCGCCCGCCACGGTGACCGGCGCGGCCACTGCGGCACGGTACCCCGCGCTTCGCAGCGTCTCCGCCACGCTCCCGCCCGCCTCGTCGTAGCGCTCCACGCGTTGGGCGGCGCCCGTGCGGAGTACCTCTGCCACGACCGAGTCGCCGTCGAGCTCGAGCGATGCGCCCACCGGCAAGGGAAGCCGGCCGTGCTCGCTCCAACCGCCTACGACCGTGGCCGTGTGCGCGCCGTGGTACTGGACGACAGTCGCGGCGGGTAACCCCAACAGGCGCCCGACCTCCTCGGTCACCTGCTGGAACACGCGGCTCGGCGGCGACTCCGCGGCGACGAGCGTGGCGACCCTGCGCAGCGCCGCGTGCTCGTCAGCCAGCGCGCGCTGCGCCGCCTCGCTGACCGCCAGCGCCTCGGCTGCCCGGGTGCGCTCGGCGGTCACCGCGGCCAGCAGGAGCGACGTAAGAGCCGCGGTCGCGATGAAGAGCTGCGTGGCGAGCAGGCTGTCCGTGATCGAGTCACGGACGAACGGTCCGTCCTCGTGCGCGGTGGTCCAGACGGTGATCGAGCAGACGACGAGGATCGCCGTGGCGGCACCCCGAGGCCCCAGCCGCAATGCGGCCCAGAGGAGCACCGGAAAAACGATGTAGGGCACGTCGCGCTGCGGTCCAAGGGCGGCCAGCACGGCCAGCAGCACGAGTCCGACCGCGCCCTCCAGGACGTCGCGCCGGTGGATTCCCCGGAACCCCAGGGCGGCCCACGTCAGCATGGCCGGCGCGACGACGAGCACGCCGGACGCGTCGCTCAACGCCCAGGTCCGAAGCACGCGCCCGAGCTCGTCCGCGGTTATCACATCGCCCAGGCGTAGCGCCGTCGGGCCGAACGCGGCGCTGATGAGCGCGGCGACGGCGGCGCACAGGACGAGGGCCAGGACGCCCAGGGTGCGGTCCAGCGCGCCCCGTCCGCCGGCCAAGCGCCGCAGCAGCAGCGCGGCGGCCACCAGGGCCAGTGTGTTGCCGACCGTCTGGCCGAGAACCGTGCCGAGCGGTGTCGAGAAATCCGCGAGCAGGAGATCCCCAATCACGATGCCCGGCCACAGGCGGACGCCGTAGAGGAACAGCACGGCAAGGCCCAGCCCAGCGGGCGGCCACATGGCGGCCACCGCACCGTCGAGATACGCGAGCTCGAGCCCGATCCGCCCCGCTAGGTAATACGCACAGGCGACCAGCGCGACCGAGCCCGCGTACAGCGCGACCCGTCTACGCCGGCCGCCAGGCAGCGCTGCGAGCCTTCCGCGAACCGTGTGGCGACCCTGCCCCGCGCCGGTGACAACCGTTGGCCTCACCCGTCGAATGAGTGTAGATCCGGGCGCGCGGCTCCTTGGCGGCCTTGCTGCGCCGCACCACTGCGCTGCGCGAAACGCTGTGAGCTTCCGAGCCAGCGCGCTCAGGCGTCCCAGGTGCGATGCTTGGTAAGTGAAGGCGCGCCGCTGTCTGCTGCTCGTCGTGCTGGCGCTCGGCCTCCTGAGTTCGGCGGCTCGCGCGGCGCCCGCTGGGCCGGCGCTGTCGGTCTCACGCAGTTCGGTTGTGGCCGGCGAGCAGCTCCGACTGGCCGGCCATGGTTTCAGGGCCGGTGCGCGTGTGCGGCTGGTCCTCGCCGGGCGTTCACTGCGACGGGTGCGGGTCGGCCCGCGTGGACGCTTCCGGTCGCGAGTGCGGATCCCGCGTGGCCTGGCGGCCGGCCGCTACCGGCTCGCGGCGCGCTCGCGCGGTGCGGTCGTAAGGGTGCGGCTGCGTGTCCTGGCAAGGCCACGGCCCACTCGGCCGTCGCCCGGGTCCCGGGCGTCTCCACCGCTGCCGGAGCCAGCGCCGGCACCAACAGCGCCCGCTCCGCCACCGGCAGCTCCGCCGGCGCCAGCGCCGGCACCAACAGCGCCCGTTCCGCCACCGGCAGCTCCGCCGGCGCCCGAACCGCTCACGCTCGTGGCCGCGGGCGACATCGCGTGCCGACCCGAGCTGGTCGAGACGGCATCCGCATGCCGCCAGGCACGAACGGCCGATCTGGTCGGGAGCCTCGTCCCCGACGCAGTCGCGGTGCTGGGCGACAATCAGTACGAGCACGGCGAGCTCGCGAACTTCATGGCCGTCTTCGAGCCGACCTGGGGTCGGTTCCGGCGGATCACGCACCCTGCGGTCGGCAACCACGAATATGAGGGCGATCCTGAGCGCGACGAGGCGCCCGGCTACTTCTCGTACTTCGGCGCCGCCGCGGGTGACCCGGCGAAGGGCTACTACCGCTGGGAGCTCGGTGGCTGGACGTTGTTCGCACTCAACTCCGGCGCGATCAACTGGACGCGCGCGACAGGCGGCAACCCATCGCTGCCCGACGACTGCTGGCCGGTCTCCTGCGCGGCCGGCAGCGAGCAGGAGCGGTGGCTGCGCACCGAGCTCGAGGCGCTGCCCGACGACGCCTGTGTGATCGCCTATTGGCATCACCCGCGATTCAGCTCGGGCTTCGGCGGAGCCAACCAGCCGCACCCGGAGACTGGGCCTCTGTTCGCGGACCTCTACCAGCATGGCGTCGAGCTGCTCGTGAGTGGGCACTCCCACAACTACGAGCGCCTCGTGCCCGTCATGCCCGAGGGCATCCCCGACCCCGAGGGCGTCACGCAGTTCGTGGTCGGCACCGGAGGCCGCAACCTTCACACCGCCACCGGCCCGCAACTGCCAATCAGCGAGGTCTTGCGCACGGACGTGTTCGGGGTGCTCGAGCTCACCCTCGAGGCCGGCGCCTATACCGCCCGCTTCGTCGGCGAGGACGGCCTCACGGTCGACCAAAGCAGCGGAACCTGCCACCCGCCGCCGCCCCGTGCCTAGGGGTCCGGCCCCGCCTTCGCGTGCGTTGCGCGAACCGCGCAAGCACGGCAATGTCCTGCCGCAGCTCGGAGGTCTGGGTCGTTTCCTCGGAAGCGCCCGGATCCGCGTTGGGCGACCGGCGCCAGCGTTGCTGTGGCCGGACGGTGCTGCAGGCGGCTGATTCGGGGAGGATGGTCGAGTGGGCGTGCCGGCCGCTGTTCGCGAGTTCCTGGGCGAGCGCCACCCCGAGGCGCTCGAGCTCGCTTTGTGGGTGCGCGAGGCGGTGCTGGCGGCCGAGCCGGACATGAGCGAGCGCGTCTACCGGGGCTGGGACGGGATCGGCTTTCGCCATCCCGATGCCGGCTACATCTGTGCCATCTATCCCCGCGGTGGCGAGGTGCGGCTGCTGTTCGAGCACGGCGTGCGCCTTGGCGACCCGGACGGGCTGCTCGAGGGCGACGGCGGCCAGACCCGCCACGTCACCGTCCGCGCGGCCGATGAGCGACTCGGCGAGGCGCTCAGACGCCTCATTCACGATGCCGTCGCCGAGCGCCTCTTCCGCCGCTGAGCGACCCGCTGCAGCAGCCGGTATCCGGGCCGACGCCGAGGCGGCGCTTCAGCGTCGGATGCGGATCCGCTTGCGCTTCCCGGCTTTCGGCGGCTCGCTGATCGCCGTCAGCCAGATCAGGGCGATGTAGAGCAACTGCATCGGTGCCCGCAGCCATAGGGTCGTCGGCGGCTTTCCGCGGAGGGGGATGCCCTTGAGCGCGGCGTTGACGTTGGCGGGAAACATGGCCGCAAGCTGGACCACGAGGGCCACCCCGGCCGCCCTGCGCGTGTTCGGGATGAACAGCCCGATCGCGCCGGCGATCTCCGCCAGCCCGGTGAGGTAGATGATTCGGACATCCCTCGGCACCGGCTCGGGCAGCATCGCCACGAAGTCGTCCTTCATCGAGGAGAAGTGCGACGAGCCGGTGAACAGCAGCATCACCGAGGAGGAGGTTCGCCCGACCGCTCTCCACGAGGTCAGCGGTGTGACCCCGAGCCAGCCCGCGACGCGAAGCACGACCGCGGTAAGGGCAAGCACAAACAGCGACGCCATGAATTTCTCTACCGCGGTTGATAACCGTCGCGGACGGGCACGTCAACTCGAGCCGCCCCGCGGGCAACTCGCCGAGCGACTTAGCGCGTCGCGACTCGCGGCAGCGCACGACGGCTGCGGCTCGCCGCCCGACTCGGAACGGGACCGCATAGCTGATGACCCAGCCCGCCACGCCTTTTCGGCGGGCCGACAGGCGGGCCCGCTGGTGCGGCGGCTAACTCGACAGCGCCGCGTCGAGGAAGCTGAGGATCTCCGGCCAGGCGGCCTGCATGGCGTCGAAGAAGCCGGCGGCGGTGCCGCCGAAGGCGAGCTCTCCGGAGCGCAGGACGGTGGTCGGGACGCCGGGTGGGCGCACGCTGATGTGGCCCGTGTGCGGGTAGGTGACGAGTCGGTCGTCGTCCTTGCGGCCGCGTCGTGCCAGGACCGCTTCCGCCATCTGCGCCGCCGGCCAAACCTGGTCGTCCTCGCCCGCGAGCAGGAGCAGGGGGGCGCCGATCCGCTCTACCGGGATCGCCGCGTCCCTCGCGGCCGGCTGGCGCAGCCCCGCCTCGTAGGCCTTGGCCGTGTGGAGCTCGGGTTGGCGGTGCACCAACCTGCGCAGCGGGTTCTGGATCAAGATCTGCCCGAGCACCCGCTCTCCCCGCACCGGCGCATACTCGAGGGGCCTGCCGGCGAGGGTCCAGCGAGGCTTGTTGGGTGGCCGCCCGTCCGCCAGCGCCTGCCAGACGACGCTGCTCGGAGCGACTCCTACGACGGCGGCGAGCTCGAGACCGTCGACGAACGCCGCCATCGCGAGCGCGGCCTCGGCGCCCACCGAGGTTCCAAGGGCGGCGATCCGTCCGCCGTCGACCGACGCGTGGCCACGCAGGCGCTCGACGCTCACCGCCAGCGACTCGAGCGGAACCTCGCAGAGGGTCTGCGGGCGCCCGGGGACACCGAAATAGCCGACGACCAGGGCGGCGAAGCCGTGTGAGGCAAGCAGTGCGCCGGAGGGGGCCAGCCCGGCGATCCCTCCCCCCGAGCCGTGAAACATCGCCACACCCGGGTGCGGCCCCGGGCCCGGCGGTAGAAACAGCGCGGCGGTGAGGTCGGGGTCCTCGATGTCGACGCGCTCCACGTCCGCGGCCGCGAAGCGCCGGCGGACGGTTGCCGACGCTCGTTCATCCTCCACCGTCGCTTCGAGCCGGACCTCGAACCCGTCCCAGGGCATTCGAAAGCCGCGACGCTTGTCTCCCTCGAGTGGTCCCATCGACCAGAGCGGCCCCATCGAGTCCGGGCGGTCGTAGCTGCCCGAGATGGGGGCGGCATGCCGGAGATCGAGCGTGCCCTCGGGACCAACGGCGAAGCGAGCTTCGGACCGCCAGCGGCTGCCCTCCTCGTCGACGGCGCTCGCGGAAACAGCGAGCTCCACATCCACCGGTCCATCCGCCAGCTGGATTGACAGCGGCTCGTCGGTCAGCGCGTCGGCGGGCGACGCCTCGAGATGCATCGGCCCACAGTATTCCCGCAAACGAGCCCGACCGGAAACGAGAGTTCACCCGCGGTTTCGCGCGCGCTCTCCAGCCGGCACAACGATGCGTCGAACGCTCGAGTGCCCGCTCTTGCTGCGGAGGAATCGAGACGCCGGCAGTGACGGTCGCGTTTGGTGTCGATACCGGCGCCGGGGGCGAACTCAGCCGCCGGCGCGCGCGCCTGTCGGCTCCGACTCTTCGCCCTCGCGCGCTAGGAATGGCTCGATCTCGCCGTCGCCGGCGACGAGGTAGAGCGTGCCCTCGTGGGGGAAGGCTCCCCGCGCCTCATAGCCCAGGGTCGCGGCGGCGAGCGCGGTCCCTGCGATCCGGTATACGTCGCGCACCACTCCAATGTGGAACAGCGACTGCGTCTCGCTGGTGGCGTCTCCGTCGCCGGCGCGCAGAGCGATGGTCAAGTCGTCGCGGACACCGCGCGCGGCGACTGCGATCGCGATGTTCTCGACTTCGTCGGAGGTGACCGCCGCGAGGGCCCGCGCCCGGTGGATCGACAGTCGCCGCAGCAGGCGCTGGCTGCTCCCGCTTCCGATCACGACGGGCAACCGCTGGTCCTTCGCCCGCGGCACGTTGTTCGCATCCCGGTTCAGCTCGATCGCGACCACCGGCACGCCGAGGTCGCGAAACAGCCCGGATAGCCGCAGTCCCACCTGGCCGAGCCCCACCACGACGACGTGGTCCCGGCGGGGAACCGCCGAGCGGCCCGCCATTCCGGTCAGCCGCGGGTCGAGCAGCCGGTTGACGAGCCCGGCCGTCAACACCGCCGCGAAGCCGAGCGTCATCAGCATCGTCGTGGCCGAGAAGAGCTTGAACCAGTCCTCGCCATGGTCGGCCGCCGGACTCGGACCCACGGTCACGGTCACCTTGGCTACGGAGTAGAGGGCATCGACGAGCGACTCGTCCGAGGCGAGCACCGTCACGAGCGTCTCGACGACCAGCACGGCGAGGAAGCCGATCAGGCCGGCCACCAGGATCCGCGCGCTCGCATCGAACGGCTGGATGAGCGATTCCAGGCCGGCGAGCAGTCTCCGCGCGCGCCCGGGCCTGAACCAACTCGGCGCGACGCGGTGGGGCTTGCCGTCGAGCGCCCCGATGCCGTCGGCGCCGGATGGGCCCCGGGTCAGGGAGATCAACTCCGGGTCCAGACAGGGACCGGCGAAAGAGGGCGCGACGATGTCGGCCATCGAGAGCACGCTCACGTTCTCGACGGCGTCCTGGAGTTGCGCGGCGACGTCGCGGTCGAAGATGGTCACGAGCGTCGAGATGCCCGGCCGGACGTGCGCGACGACCAGGGCGCGCCGCAGTGAGACGTCATCGAAGCGGGAGATCACGACCACGCGATCGACCTGGTCGTCGAGGGCCTCGCGTATCTCGGGATCGCTCGGCTCGTCCAGCCGGCGGACGGCCGCGCCTCGCGATCGCAGCGCCCGCTCGGTGGCGTCCGCCAGGCGCCCTTCCCCGATCAGCAGCACACAGGCGACCCGCGGGGCAGCGTGGCCTTCGCGGGTCGCAGCGGGACCCCGCTGCAGCGCCGCCCCGAGCGTGGAGCCATCAGCGGTCGCCCGATCAGCCACGAACGGCCAGTATCCCACCGCGCCGCGGACCGGCGACGGGCGCCGCGGTCGCGCCGGGAGCCTATGACGCCCGGTGCTCCTCCCCCAAGCGGGCTGCGGGCGCGGCGGCTTCGAGCATTTCGCGGAGCTGCTCCTCGGGCAGTCCAAGCGGCAACACCAGGTCGATCGCGTCGGCGCCCGCCTCGAGCCAGAGGCGGACGGCGTCGGGCGCCTCTTCGTAGGTGCCCATCACGGTAACGTCTCGAGCGAGCTCCTCCGCTGCCGCAGGCAGCCGGGGTAGTCCACCGTCGGCATTGGCCTCGAGGAGCGCGTCGACCTCGCGCGCGAATCCGAAGTGATCGAGGAGCATCCTCGGATACAGCGGGCCCATGCGCGTGAGGTAGGCGAGCAGCCAACCGGCGGCGATCCGCCTGGCCGTGTCATCGTCCCCCGCGATCGCTAGCGGGACACTGACGGTGACCCCGGTGTCGGCCAGCGCTCCGGCGCGGGCCTCGCCCTCGGCGAGCAGCCCCAGACCGTCCGGGAGGCGCGAGCGGGCCCACAGAAAGGGCAGCCAGTGGTCGGCGAGCTCACCCGCCAGGCGGACGGAGGACGGGGCGAGCGCCGCGAGGAGGATCGGGATACGCCGTTCGGGCGGCGCCCCGAGCCGAAGCCCCCTAACGCCCTCCCGGCCGAGCGGCAGGCGATCGCCCTCGAGCAGCGCCCGGACGGCGACGAGCGTCGTCCGCAACCGATGGACCGGCTGCTGCCACGTCATTCCGTGCAAGCCCTCGACGAGCGGCGGGCTGCCGGCGCCAAGGCCGAGAGCGAAACGGCCGCCGGACGCCCGCTGCAGGCCGGCAGCGGCCATGGCGATCGCGGCGGCCGTGCGACTCCAGACCGGGAGCACACCCGTGCCCAGGCCGATTCGCGAGGTGACGCCGGCGATCTGCGTGAGCAGCACGACCGCGTCGTGGGTCCACCCCTCGGCGGTCCCGAAACGGGCGGATCCAAGCTCCTCGGCCCTCATAGCCAGGCGGATCGTCGCGTCGGCGTCGGTCTGGAACGGCGTGACGCCGGCGCCGACGGTGGAACCGGCCTGCGGCCACGCGCCGGTCGTTCGAGTCGTTTCGTGCGAGGTCATCGTCAAACTCTTTCAACAGCGGGTTCGGGGAGCGCCCCCGATCCGCCGGCTGGGCCGGCGCGCCACATCACTGCTGCCGCCTAGGCTTGACTGCACGCGCCGGCGAGAGAAGGAGTCTTCATGGCAGACAACCAGCCCCTCGTCCTGATCAACGCCTTTGAGGTTCCGCCCGATGCCGATGACGATTTCATCGAT
Source organism: Thermoleophilaceae bacterium (assembly GCA_014534235.1). Taxonomy (GTDB): domain Bacteria; phylum Actinomycetota; class Thermoleophilia; order Solirubrobacterales; family Thermoleophilaceae; genus JACVRW01. Next base: position 9,340 of record JACVRW010000101.1, read on the forward strand.
GGCTGGGAGGCGGCCCGTGACTATCTCGAGGAGCAGCCTGGCTACGTCGACACCGCGCTCCACAGGGCCGTGTCCCCCGGCGCGGACTTCCGCTTCGTAAACGTGGCCAGGTGGCAGTCGGTCGAGGATTTCCAGGCGGCGATCCAGAGCGCCGGCTTTCAGGAGGTCTCTCAGGGCCTCGCCGCATATCGTCCGCATCCGGGTCTCTATGAGGTGATCCGTACGTAACGATGCTCGGCCGAGAACTCGTCATGTAATCCCCGACGCGCCGGGCTCTCGCCCCGTCCCGCATGCCGGGGACGTCGTCACCGAGGCGGCCTGGGCGCGTCACCCCGCCGGTCCTCGCGGCGGCCCGCCTGTCCTCCCGGGGCTCTCCGCTCCTAGCGGGATCGCCGGCCCCGGGCGACCCGGAGCCGTCGGCACCCGGTCGTAGACTCGGGCCCGATGTCGCAGCCTCCCTGCGTCCACCTTCACGTCCACTCCGAGTACTCCGTGCTCGACGGGGCCTGCGGCATCGACGCCCTGGCCGAGCGGGCAGCCGCCTTCGACCAGCCGGCGCTGGGGCTCACCGACCACGGCGTGATGAACGGCGCCGTCGAGCACTACCAGGCCTGCAAGAGGCAGGGGATCAAGCCGATCCTGGGCCTCGAGGCCTACTTCGTGGACGACCGCCGCACGGAGGCGATCCGCTATGAGCGCAACCACCTGACGCTGCTGGCGGCGAGCGACGAGGGGTTCCGCAACCTCGTGAAGCTCAGCTCGGCCGGCTTCCTCGAGGGCTACCGGCGCGGCAAGGCGAACGTGGACCTCGACCTGCTGTCCAGGTACGCAGGCGGCGTGATCGTGCTCACCGGCTGCCTCCAGTCCCGCTTCTGCCGCCGCCTCGTCGAGGACGTCGCCGCCGACGCGCGCGAGCACGCGGACCAGCTGCTGCAGGTCTTCGGGCGGGACAACCTCTACTTCGAGGTCCAGCGAAACCGCGTCGCCGAGCAGGACAAGGCGAACGAGGGCATCGTCAGGATCGCCCGCGAGGTTGGCCGTCCGCTCGCGGCCACCGCTGACGTGCATTACCTGCGCCGCGAGGACTACGACAACCACCGCGCGCTCCTCTGCGTGCAGACCAAGAGCACGCTCGAAAACCCCAAGCTCAGCTTCGACACGAATGAGTTCTTCCTCAAGAGCTCGCCGGAGATGGCCGAGGCCTTCGCCCCGTGGCCGGACGCGCTCGCCTCGACGGTCGAGATCGCCGAGCGCTGCAACGTAGAGATCGAGCTCGGCAAGATGCTGATCCCGCGCTTTCCGACTCCGGACGGCGAGCCCGAGCAGGAGTATCTGCGCCGGCTGGCGCGTGCCGGGCTCAGGCAACGCTACGGGGATCCGCCCCCCGCCGAGGCCGTCGAACGGCTCGAGCTGGAGCTCGGGGTGATCGAGAGGATGGGTTTTGCCTCCTACTTCCTGATCGTCTGGGACTTCGTCAAGTTCGCCAAGGACGGCGGGATCGCGGTGGGTCCCGGGCGCGGCTCGGCGGCCGGCTCGATCGTCTCCTACGCGCTGCAGATCACGGACGTCGACCCGCTCGCGTACGGCCTTCTCTTCGAGCGCTTCCTGAACGCGGAGCGGATCTCGATGCCGGACATCGACATCGACTTTTCGGTGAAGGGCCGCGACCGCGTGATCCAGTACGTGGCCGACAAGTACGGCCGCGAGTCCGTGGCTCAGATCGTCACGTTCGGCCGGATGCTCCCGCGGGCGGCCACCCGCGACGCCGCGCGCGTGCTCGGCTACGACTACGCCACGGGCGACCGGATCGCCAAGCTCATCCCGGAGCCCGTGATGGGCCGCTCGAAGCGGTTCGACGAGTACCTCCAGGAGGAGCCCGACCTGCGGCGGGTGTACGACA
>JACVRW010000025.1 GCA_014534235.1 Thermoleophilaceae bacterium
CGCGTCAACTTCATCTTCGATCGCGCGCAGGAGCTCCACCTGAGCGCCGACGAGCTCAGCGCCCTGACCGGCGTGAAGAAGGCCACCATGGCGAACAAGGGCAGGGCGATCTCCGACCTGCTCCGCCTGAGCCACTTCGATCCCGAGCTCTGCCGCCGTGACGTGCTGGAGCAGTCTCCGTTCAAGTGGCTGGTCGAGGTTGACGGCCTGATCGTCGACGCTCGCTGGCTCCCGACGCCGCTCCAGGAGGAGGCGCGGCGCCGCGGGCTGATCCCCGCTGCCTAGCCGTCGGCCGACCGCGCCTCGCCGGCTGCGGCGCGGGGTCCCATTGCCGACCCCGGGCGCGCGAGGTCCCGAGGGCCGGTCCCGCCGGCTACTCGCTCGGCGGCCAGTCGATCCGCTCGGCGAGCTGGCTCGGCCCCAGGTCGATCAACCCGCTTCGCTTCACCTCGCGGTACTCGCCGCCCTCGAGCGCGAGCCAGTGCACCGAGCGCTCGGTGGGATCGACGATCAGCACCTCGTCCACCCCGTGGGCGGCGTAGAAGGGCAGCTTGTCCCAGGTCTCGTCGTCGGGGGAGACGATCTCGAACACCAGCGCCGCCGTCGGGTGCCAGACGCAGGAGTCGCCCTCTCGATGCAGGCCCCCGTCCGGGACGCGGTAGTCGTTCTCGTTCTCCCCGAGGTTGAAACCGCCGACCGTCGGCACGAGACCGGCCTCCCGCGCGGGGGGCCCAAGCAACTCGACAAGCTGGCCGCTCACATAGGCGTGGGCGAACGACGGTGCGGGGACCAGGTGGAGAACACCGTCCCACACCTCGTCGAAGCGATCGACGCCCGAGCGGCGGCGCCGCTCCTTCAGCGCCTCGATCTCGGGCGGTGGCGAGCCGAGCACGAGAGTCGACATCCGGCACAAGAGTACCCGCGCGCTGCCGCCGCCGAAGCGCATGGAAAGGCCCGCCTCCCGGCAGCGGCTCCGTCGTGCCCGGCGCGTATCGTGCCGGGCCGTGCCCATCGAGGTCTCGGTGGAGTCGCTTCGGATCGCACTGGCCCGGCTGGGCGAGCACGATCTCGACGCGCCGGGCGACGTCGAGCGGGCGCTCGAGTGGATAGCCGTCCGCGACGGCCCCGACGCGCCGCTCACGATCAGGCGCTACGACCTTCAGGCCTTCCTGTGGTACCGGCTGCCCTGCAAGCTGCTTACCTCGCCCGAGCACAAACGGGCGGTGGCGGCGAGGCTGGGTCGCTTCTTCGAACTGGTGGGCGGTCGGGCTACTGAGTACGCGCGGATCTGCACCTCGGAGGAGACCGTGCAGCTGCTGCGGACATGGCATCTCGAGGGCCCTCGGGCCGGGCGCCTCCTCCGCGAGGCCCTCCGGGCGTCCGGGATCGAGCCCCCCGACACCGACGCGCTTCGATGGGGCGCGGTGATGGGGCCCGAGGAGGCGACGATCCACGACGAGGTCGCGCTCGAGCTCGAGCGAGCCCTCGAAGACAGGCGCCTCGACCCCGCTGCCCGCGGGTTCGGAGCCCGGAGGAAGCAGCTCGTCGAGGAGCTACTCCGCCGTCGCCTCCCCGAGCTCGGCGGGCGGGCGCCGCTCGATTTGGTGGCCGAGGAGCGGCTCGAGCACTGGTTGCGGCGGGGGAGCGAGCAGCGGCGCGGGATCGTGGGGCCGGTCGAGCCCCTGCTGCGCGTACCTGCGTCGCTGGTGAACGGCGACGCGGGGACGCTTGCGCCGCTCGCCTGGCTTCTGGACGCCGCGGGCGAAGGTATCGCCCTCACTCAGACCGGCGCCCTCAACCTGTCGCTTGTCCGCGCCGCCGTCGAGCGCTTCCCCGAGTGGTGGTGGGGCGGGTCGCGCGGGCCGCCGCGTAGCGAGGGCGACGTGGCTTCGCTCTGCGAGACGCACGCGCTCCCGCGACGCATGCGGGCGCTCCGTCGGCGCGGCCGCCGGCTCCTGCTCACCCGCCGCGGCGAGGAGCTTCGCGGGGACTGTGCCGCCCTGCTCCGCGCCTGCGCTCCCCATCTCATTCCGGGAGAGGGCTTCGAGGCCGCGGTCGGGGAGCTCGCGGCCGCGGTCCTCCTGAGGCACGAGACCGTCGACCGAGACGATCTCGAGGCCGCGGTTCACGCGGCGATCGTGGCCGACGGCTGGAACGCGGACGGCGAGCCGCCCGACCTCCGGGACGTCGCCTGGGCCGCCGCGGCCCCGCTCCGGCTCGCGGAGGCCCTCGGGCTCGTGGGGTACGAGAGCGAGTTCGAGCCCGGCGTCGGGTTCACCAAGCGGGACCTGACGCCGACGCCGGCGGGGCACGAGGCGCTGCGCCTCTGTCTTCGGGCGCGCGCGCTCGCACCCGCGACCCTGCCGTGAGGTCCGGGGGCGCGCGGTCGGGCGCCCGCATCCGCAAGCCCGCCGTGCGGGCCGCGGTATGGGCGTGAGCGGTCGCGAGCGGCTCGAGCGGCGCGTCGTCGAGGCGGCCGAGGCGGCGCTCGCCGAGCGGAAGTTCGTGACCCCGATCGACGTGCTGGTCGGCTTGGGATGGCTTCAGCCCGCGCACATCGACCGCTGGCGCCAGGGACGCGTGGACTACCTCGAGCGGACCGTGCAGGCGAACCTGAGCAAGATCTCGACGGCTATGAAGGCCTTTCGTCGCTGGGCGACGGGGCGCGGTCTCCAGCCGAGTGAGACCGCCTACCTGGCCCGGACCCGCGACCGTCGCCAGCTTCGGTTCTCGACGAGCGGCGATCCCCGGGTCGAGCGCGGCTACCGGACCCACTGGGTCTCGTCCGAGCTCTCAGAGGCGAAGCGCGAGCGACTCGCCGAGCGTCAGAGCCGTCCGCCGGACCTGGTCGTGGTCTCGCCCGTCCGGGAGTGGACGTGCACCGAGTGCGGCGGCACCGGCGACTTCCTGCTGATGGAGGACGCGGGGCCGATCTGCATGTCGTGTGCGGACATGGCCCACCTCGTGTTTCTGCCCGCGGGCGACGCGGCGCTCACCCGGCGGGCGAAAAGGAGGAGCCGGCTGTCGGCCGTGGTGGTGCGGTTCAGCCGGGCACGGAAGCGCTATGAGCGCCAGGGCATCCTCGTCGAGGAGGAGGCCCTGGAGCGGGCGGAGGCGGAGTGCCTCGCCGACGCGGACGCCAGGGCCCGGCGCCGCGAGCGAGAGGAGGAGCGGCGCGCACGGCAGGACCTCGACTTCCAGGCGCGGATGGCACGGGAGATCGGGCGCCTCTACCCGAGCTGCCCTCCCGAGCGGTCGGAGGCGATCGCACGCCACGCCGGCGCTCGCGGCAGCGGCCGGGTGGGTCGCTCCGCAGCGGGGCGCGCCCTCGACCCTGAGGCGATCGAGCTCGCGGTCGTCGCCTCCGTCCGCCACCGGGACACGCGCTACGACGACCTGCTGATGTCAGGGGCGGACAGAGCCGAGGCCCGGGAGCAGGTCCGCCCGGACGTCGACCGGGTGCTCGAGAGCTGGAGGCGGGCTCGCGGTTGAAGGCCGACGGGCGGCGCACCGGCTCAGGACCGTCCGGCCCCGATCGTACGCTGAGCGGGTGCTCTTCGGCGACGACCCGTTGGACGAGCTTGCGGCGTGCGGCGACGGTGACGAGCTCTGCCGGTTGCTACTGCGCTCGCAGTGGGCCTTGGGATCGAGCACAAGTCACCGGGAGGCGGTGGAGCTCATGCGTCGGGTGCACGGCACGTCCGAGTTCGGCGACGTCCTCGTCGCCTTGCTGCTTTGCACCTGGCCCCGCTGGCGGCGGGTGACCTCTCGCCTGATCGCGGCGATCGAGGACAGCGGGCTGCTCTCGGAGGAGGAGCTCGACGAGCTGGCGGAATCGCTGCTCGCGCACGAGCTCGTGATCTCCTACCCGCTTGGGTGGGTCTCATCCGATTGGCTCAAGCTCGAAGGCGGCATCACGCTCCCCGAGGACACGCTCGGGCACCGCGAAGTTTCGGTGCGACCACCGCTGCGACGCTGGGCCGCGGCGCGGGCGCTCCGCGCCTCTCCGGGGCGGCTGGGCGAGCTGGTCGAGATTGCCGAGGGATTCGAGCCGCACGGCCGTGACGCGGCGATCCATGGCCTGCTCGACGCGGCCGGCGTCCTCGCCGAAGCAGAGCTTCGTGAGCTTGTACAGCGTGCCCTGCGCTCGGGTCAAGCTCCTGTGCGCCGTGCAGCCCTCGACCGGATCGCGCAGCTGGATGGCCGCGAGGCGGCGCTGCGCACGGCGCGCTCCGACCCGAATGCGGCGGTGCGGGCGTGGCGCCCGAGCTCGCTCCCGCTCCAGCTTCTCGGGGACCACGAGGAGGCGGCCTGACCGCCCCCGCGCTGCGAGGCTCGCGAGGAGGGCGAAGGGCCGTCAGTAGGCAGGGTGGAAATAGTGCCGTGCGGCGACGCCACAAGCTCGCCACCAGCCCGTCGCGGCCCGCTCGACGCTCGTAGGCGGCTCCCCGGAGTGATCACCGGAGGGCCGGTGGCCCGCGTGTTCAGCGGGTCGTACCACGTACCGTGGCATCACATGCGTCAACTCACTCTTCGCATCCCGGAGCAACTCGCCGAGCGGCTCAAGCAGGCAGCCCGAGAGAGTGGTCGCAGCGTCAACAGCTACGCCACAGCGGTACTGGGGGCGGCAGTCGACCCCGAACTCCCGGGCGATGAGGCCGCACGCGTTCGCGAGCGACTGGCCCGCGCCGGCCTCCTCGAGGCCGCAGGTCGTTTGTCGCGTGCGCGTCCCGCTGAGGAGGCGCTTCGCCGCGCCCGTCGGCGCGCTGCCAAGGGTCCACCGCTCTCCGAGCTCGTCAGCGAAGGCCGCCGCTGACCGTCTTCGCGGACTCGTCGGCGCTCGTGAAGCTCTACGCCGACGAGCCGGGTCACACGACGGTCGGATCGCTCGACGCGCTGATCGTGTCCTCGCTCGCCCGCGTCGAATGTGCCCGCGCGCTTTGGCGCAAGGAACGGCTCGGCGAGTTCAGTGCCGCGGACGCCGACCTCCTCGTGACCGCGTTCGAGGCCGACTACTTCGGGACCGGCGACGAGGAGCCGGCATTCGCAGCAGTCGCGATCCGAGCCGCCCTCCTGGACGAGGCGGCCGCGCTCACCGGAAGCCATGGGCCGCGTGCCTATGACGCGGTCCAACTCGCGAGTGCCCTGGCAGCCCGTCGGGCAGATCCGGGCTGCACCAGATTCGCCTGCTTCGCCCACGAGTTGCGCGCGGCGGCTGCGCGGAGCGTATTCGCTCCTATCCCCCCGTCGCGACTCGGTGTGCGCTTTTGACTGTGCCGGCGCCATGGCGACGGTAGGGGGCCACGATCCCTCTTCTTGCGGCTCGGTCGCAAGGGACAGGTGATGCTGCGGCGCCGCGGGTGGCTATTCCGACGGGAGCCTTCGCCCACGCCTCGCGTGACTCGGCATGGGAGCTTCGATCCGTCTGCCGACTGACTCGGCGTGAACCTATTCCAGAGCACCTCGACAATCCTGCGCGAGCTCGGATGGTCGGAGCCTGGCGCCGCGGGCACCGGGCCTGACGGCGGCGCGGCTCCTCGGCGGTAGCCACCGCCCCCGCACGGCATCCACGCCGCTGCGTATCGTTGTGCCGGATGCCGGCGAACCCCCAGAACCCCGAACGCCTAACCAAGACGCGCGTCGGAGATCTCGACACTGCAGCGCGCGAGCGCCTGGAGCGCGACTGGCGGCTGCCGATGAGCGAGCGCCTCGCACGTGTCCATGAGCTCTGTAAGCAGATGACGACAATCGCGGGCGCCGCAAAGCGGGAGTGAGCAGCCTCGACTTGCGTGCCCTGCTCGGCGCGCTCGTCGATCACGAGGTTCGGTTTGTGTTCATCGGTGGCGTGGCGGTCGCTGCCCACGGCTACGTGCGCGCCACACAGGACCTCGAAGTCGTTCCCGACCCTTCGGTCGAGAACGCGCGTCGGCTTGCGACTGCCCTTGCAGCGCTCGAAGCCACGTTCCCCTTTGCGACCGGCCGCGCGGTCGATCCGGGCTCGGACATGGTTCACCTGATGAAGCGCAGGAACATGACGCTCGACACGAGCTACGGAGCGCTTGACGTCGTGCAGGATGCTCCCGGCCGTGCCGGCCTTCATGGCGCTCGACCGGGAGGCAGTCGACAGCGAGCTTCTCGGCGTGCCGGTTCGGATCTGCTCGTTGGATCAGCTGCGACGGATGAAGCGAGCGCGTGGTGCATCGCAGGACCGAGCCGATCTTGAGCACCTTCCGCCATGCGAGGCGACCGGCAGCTGAGCGCCACTCCGTTCCGTCCGGCCGCGGCGCAGACCTTGGCTCACGACCTCGGCTCGGTGGTGGATCCGCCGCCAGCTGGCGCCCCGATCCGGAACACCGGATGGTCCGGCGCGATCCGGCGCAGCTCCTCGTCTGAGGAGTCCGGCCCCACCCCGCCGAAGAAGCTCCCCACCTCCCACTTCCAGCGCTTCAGGTACTCCCGCAGCAGCGGTGGCTTCTCCTCGTCGGGGAGCTCGGTGACCGTGATCGGCTCGCTCCGGCGTCCGAGCAGCAATCGGCCCGCTCCGCTTACTCGAATGTTCTTGACCCACTGCGTGTGCCCGCGCGGCGCGACGAGGTAGCGCTTACTGTCGATCGTCAGCAGATTCACCGGGGTGCGCCGCCACTCGCCCGACTTGCGCCCGCGTACCTCGAGCACCCGGGATCCGGCGACGCTGATGCCCAGGCGGGTGACCGTCGCGACGGCGCGGTCGAAGACGTTCTTCGTGAACCAGCCCGGCTGGTCGTAGCGCTCCGGCACGGCCGCCGATTCTGCCATCAGGCCGGCACCCGGACCGGGCGCGGCCGCAGCGTCGCCACGGCGACCCCGCCCAGAACCACACCAACCCCCGCGAGCTGGACGCCGGAGGGAGCCTCGGACAGCAGCACCGCTCCCAGGATCACCGCGCCCACCGGCTGGAGCATGAGGAGGATCGAGGTGACGAGGGCCGGCAGGCGCGGCAGCGACACCGAGATGAGGAGCCAGCCGAGCACCTGCGAGGATAGGGCGAGCGCGACGAGCCACGCCTGCGATTCGGGGCCCGGCGTCCACTCGATGTCCCCCGTGGCGATGCCCCCGAGCGCAGAGAAGACGGCGCCGCTGAGCGTGGCGTCAAACAGCGGCCCCGCCGGCCGGCGCAGATCGGAGTTGCCCTGCCGAAGGATCAGGAGGAACAGCGCGTAGCAGAGAGCCGTCAGCATGCCGTACACGACGCCGAGGCCCGGGTCGTCGCCGTACGCCCCCGCGCCGACCACGCCCGAGATCAGCACCACGCCAAGGAACACGAAGGGGATCGACGCGATCGAGCGGGCGGCGGGGCGCTCGCCCAGGACGGCCCACGCCATCAGCCCCACGAGCACGACCTGGACGTTCCCGAGCACCGTCGCGAGCCCCGCGCCGACCGCCTCGATCGAGTGGTGCCAGAAGGTGAGGTTGGCCGCGAACGCCACCCCGGCGCCGAGGGCGAGCAGCCTGTCGCGACGCGAGCGCGGCCCGTAGCGCCTTTGCTCGAGCCACGCTAGCGCGCCAAGGATGGGCACGGCGTAGAGACAGCGGAAGAGCGCCGCCGTGGAGGGCGAGACCTCAGCCAGCCGCACGAGGATCGCGGAGAACGCGATCACCAGCGCGCCGAGCACGCCCGCGAGGACCGGTCGATCCGTCACCGAGGTCGAGACTAGTTGCGCAGGTATCGTCCGCCGCCGTGGATCGCAACACGGTTCTGTGGACTCTCGTCCTCTTCTTTGGCGCCTCGCTGATGTTCGCGACGATCCGCGACGCCACGCGCGACGAGGGGATCGGCCTCGCGCTCGCGGCGCAGCTGGCGGCGGGAATCCTGCTCGTCACGGTCATAGTCCTCCTCTTCAGGCGCTGGAGGTGAGGCCGATCGCCGAGCAGACCATCCTCGTCACGGGCTCGAGCGACGGGCATGGGAAGCGGGTCGCGCGGGAGCTCGCGGCGCGCGGCGCCACGGTGCTCGTGCACGGCCGCGACCGGCGGAAGACCGAGGCCGCCGCCGAGGAGATAGGGAGTGACCGGGTGCTGGTCGCGGACCTGGCCTCGCTCGACGCGGTGCGCCGCCTGGCCGACGAGATAGACGAGCTCGACACGCTCGTCAACAACGCCGGCGTGATCGTGCCCGAGCGCCGCGAGAGCGCCGACGGTTACGAGCTCACGTTCGCCGTCAACTACCTGTCGCACTTCCTACTCACGCAGCTCCTGTTGCCGAAGCTCCGCGAACCGGGCCGGATCGTGAACGTCTCCTCGATCGGACAAGCCCCGCTCGACTTCGACGACCTGATGCTCAAGCGCGACTACAACGCCTACCTCGCCTACGCCCACAGCAAGCTGGCTCAGGTCATGTTCACGATCGAGCTCGCGGAGCGGCTCGACGGTCGGGACATCACCGTCAATGCGCTCCACCCGGCAACGCTGATGAACACGAAGATGGTGACCGGGGGAGGCGTCCGCCCGCGCAGCTCGGTGGAGGAGGGGGTCGAGGCGACCCTGCGCCTCGTGGCCGCCCCCGATCTCGACGGCGTGACCGGCCGCTTCTTCGACGGGACGCGCGAGTCGGCCGCCGACGGCCAGGCGTACGACGCGGACGCCCGGCGCCGGCTCTGGGAGGTGAGCGAGCGGCTCACGGGCACCGTGAACTCGCGCTGGATCGTGGACGGCATGAACGTGATCGGCTCGCGTCCGACCGGCTGGTGGCGCGATCGCCGCGCGGCCATGCGCGAGCTTGTGGCCGCCCTGCGCGGGCTCGGCGAGCCGGTGACGGTCGTGTTCGACGGCGAGCCGTTCGACCTCTCAGACGAGGTGGTCGACGTCCGCTTCGCAAGCCGCCGCGCACGCGGTGCGGCCGACGACGAGATCGTCGTGCTCGTGGCGGAGGAGGCGGAGCCTTCCCGGGTGGTCACCTCTGATGTGGAGCTCGCCGAGCGGGTCCGCGCGCTCGGCGCGGAGGTGGTCGGCGCGGGAGCGTTCCGGGCGCGGCTCGAGGGATGGTGAGCGGCCGTGGCGAGCGGCACCCGGCCGAGGGACGACGAGCGGCCGCGACGGCGCCGCCGACTCGAGGGACGACGAGCGCCCGCGCCGCCCCGCGGCAGGCTCGAGCGACCGCCAACCCCTACGCGCTCGCGTTCGTCGACTGGCTCGCCTGCGCCGCCCGCGGCCGCCAGGAGCCCGCGGCGCGGGCCGCGAAACAACTCTGCGACTCGGTGGTCCACGCCGGCGTCGCGGGGCACGTGGTCGACTACGACGACACCTACCTGCCCGGCATCGCCCACCTGAGCGCGCCGGTGGCGCCGGTGGCGCTCGTGCTCGGCGCCGAGCTCGGTCGCAGCGTCGGCGATGTGCTCGCCGCCTACGCCGAGGGCTTCGAAGCCATGGGCGCCATAGCGCGAGCGAGCCATCCGGCGCTCTACGACCGCGGCTGGCACCCGACCGCGGTGTGCGGCGGGGCCGGCGCCGCGGTGGCCGCGGCGGAGCTCCTCGCGGCCGAGCGCGACGACGCCGTGGCGATCGCGCTCCTGCGCGCGAGCGGAATGCGCGCGGCGTTCGGGTCCCAGGGCAAGTCGCTCCAAGTGGGCCTCGCAGGCGCCTCCGGCCTACAGGCGGCGCGCCTTGCCGCGGGCGGGGCGCGGGTGCCGCTGGCGGACGCGGCGCGCGGGTTCGAGCAGGCGGTCGGCGGCCGGTATGCGGTGCCCGCCGAAGAGCGCGCCGTCGAGCAGAACTGGATCAAGGCGTGGCCGTGCTGCCTCCAGACGCACGGCGCGATCGAGGCGGCGAGCCGGCTTCGCGAGGCGGGCGACCTCCAGACGCAAGGCGCGATCGAGGCGGCGAGTTGGCTTCCCGAGCGGGGCGAGCTCACGATCACCGTCCATCCCGTCTCGCTTCAAGCCGCCGCTCACGGCCCACGCCCGCGGGACGGTCTCCAAGCCAAGTTCTCGATCCCCTACCTGACCGCGTTCACGCTCCTGCACGGGGAACCGCGGGTCGAGAGCTTCGACGCCGTCGATCCGGACGCGTGCGCCCTGGCCGAGCGGATCGAGGTGCGAACCGACCCGGGCCTCCTCGAGTCTGAGTGCGTGCTCGCGGCGGACGGGAGTGAGGTCGCCCGAGTGGAGGCGGCGCTCGGCTCACCACAGCGGCCGATGGACGCGGACGCCCTGCGCGCCAAGGTCGCCGAGCTGGCCGGGGCCGGCCTGGCCGAGGCGCTCGATGACCCGACCCGCCCCGCGGCGGAGCTGCTCGAGACGACCGGGCTCCGCGCCACCGAGTCATAAGTCGGACTTCACCGGGAATACCACCGGAGAAGCGGAAGGAGGAGTCGCATGCGTCAGCTCACGAGCCTGGACGCCCAGTTCCTGAGCGTCGAGACCTCGCGCACCTACGGCCACGTCGGCGGGCTGGCCGTCTACGACCCATCGACGGCGCCGGGCGGCCAGATGGAGATCGGCGACGTATGCCGGCTCGTCGGGGAGCGGCTCCATCTGCTGCCCGTGTTTCGGTGGCGCCTCGCGCAGGTGCCGTTCAACCTCGACCTTCCCTACTGGGTGGACGATCCCGACTTCGACATCGACTTCCACATCCGTGAATCAGCGGTCCCGCCTCCCGGCGATGACGGGAAGCTGGCGGAGACCGTGGCGCGCATCTTCGCCCGGCCGCTCGACCGGGCCCGGCCGCTCTGGGAGCTGTACCTGATCCAGGGAGTCGAGGGCGGGCGCGTCGCGCTCCTGACCAAGATCCATCACGCGGTCGTCGACGGCGTATCGGGGAGCGAGATCCTGTCGATCCTGCTCGACCCGAGCCCGGAGGGGCGGGAGATACCTCCGCCGCCGCCCGAGGCCGACGGCGGCGAGCGCCCGCCGGGCGACCTCCAGATGCTCGCGCGCGGGCTGCTCGGGCTCCCGCGCCAGCCGCTCCGCGCGGTGAAGGCGCTGCCCACCACGCTGCCCAACGTCACCGAACTCCCGGGCGCGAACGCCCTCCCCGGAATGCCGACCCTGACCCGTGCGCTCACAGGCGTACGACGGGCGCTCGGCTCCGACGAGGACCCCAACGTACTCGAGGTCACGACCGCCCGGCCGCCGCGCACCTGCTTCAACGGACCGATCTCCGCGCACCGCCGGTTCGCGTTCGGCTCCCTCTCGCTCGACACCGTCAGGCGGATCAAGAACGAGCTGGGGGTCAGGGTCAACGACGTGGTGGTCGCGCTCTGCGCGGGCGCACTCAGGGGCTGGCTCGAGGAGCGCGACGAGCTGCCGGACGACCCGCTCGTCGCGATGGTGCCGGTATCCGTGCGGACCACCGAGGAGCGCGGCACGTTCGGCAACCGCGTCTCGATGATGGTCGTTCCCATCCCCACGAACGAGTCCAACCCCGGCCGCCGCGTGCAGCGCACGCACGAGTATCTGCGCCGCGCGAAGGAGCGCCACCGCGCCCTACCGGCCAACCTCCTCACCGACGCCACCCGCTTCATCCCGCCGGCGGTCATGGCGCTTGCCGCCCGCACGACCGTCGACGTGCTCGGGCGCACCCGCCCACCCGTCAACGTGGTGATCTCGAACGTGCCGGGTCCCCGCGAGCCGCTGTACTGCGCCGGGGCGCAGCTCCAGGCGCATTATCCGGTGTCGGTAGTCGTGGACGGCGTCGGCCTTAACATCACCGTGATGAGCTACCGCGACCACCTTGACTTCGGCATCGTCGCGGACCGCGAGCAGGTGGACGACGTATGGTCGCTCCTCGCCGGTGCAGGGCGAGCGCTCGACGAGCTCAAGTCGCTGGTCGGGGGGAGCAAGCGGCCCCGGGTGACGCGCAGCCCCGCCGGGGCCGGCCGCTAGCGAGACATGCGCGTCCTCGCCGTGACCCTCGCCCTGCTGCTGCTCCTGGCCGGGAACGCCGGCGCGCAGGGGCAGCTCGAGCGGGCGGCCGAGGCGCTCGAGCTGGACCCGGTGTACGTCCACCCGGACGCCGAGCGCGCGATCGGCGAGGACGAAGCCGAGCGCCTGCGCGAGTCGATCTCGCGAAGCGGCGCCGGCCCCATGTACCTCGCGGTGCTGCCCGCCGGCGCCGCCCGTGAGGCCGGCGGCGACCCGGGCGCCGCGGTCAGGGAGATCGCCCTCACGCTGGGCGAGCCCGGCACGTACGCAGCGGTGATCGGCGACAGCTTCCGCGCCGGCTCGACGGAGCTGCCGGAGGGGCGGGCGGGTGAGCTGGCCGCGGACGCGATCAGCGCCGAGCGCGGGAACGGCACCGCCGCCGTGCTGGAGGACTTCGTCGCTCGGGTGGCCGACGCTCGGGACGCCGCCACGGCACGGGACGGCGGATCGGACGGCGGCGGCGCGGGCTTCGCGATCTTCCTCGCGCTCCTGCTCGTCGTCGCGGTGGGGCTGTTCGGCTGGAGCCGGGTGAAGCGGCGTCGCAGCGAGCAGGCCGATCTTGCGGAGGTGAAGGAGGTCACGAGGGAGGACCTCATCGCGCTCGGGGATGACATCCGCGCGCTCGACCTTGACGTGGAGATGCCCGGCATCGACGACGAGACGAAGCAGCACTATGGGCTCGCCGTGGAGCGCTACGGGCAGGCCGACGAGGCATGGCGGAGAGCCCGGAGGCCGAGTGACATGGAGCGCGTCACCTCCCTGCTCGAGGAGGGCCGCTGGGCGATGACCGCGGCGAAGGCCAAGCTCGCCGGCGAGCCGGTGCCCGAGCGGCGGCCGCCGTGCTTCTTCGATCCCCGCCACGGGCCGTCCGTGGGCGACGTCGAGTGGGCCCCGCCCGACGGGCAGCCTCGCCCTGTACCGGTGTGCGCGGCCGACCTGCAGCGGATCCGAGACGGCGTCGAGCCGTACGCGCGCCACGTCCAGGTGAACGGCGAGTCCGTGCCGTACTGGAACGCCGGTCCCGCGCTCACTCCGTGGGCGGGTGGGTTCTACGGCGGCGGCCTCCTCCCGGGGCTCTTCATCGGCTCGATGCTGGGCGGCGGCTTCGGCGACATCGCCGCGGGCGAGGCGATCGCCGCCGACACGGGCGACTTCGGCGGCGGCGGCTTCGGCGGCGGCGACTTCGGCGGCTTCGGCGGCGGCGACTTCGGCGGCGGTGGTTAGGGCTTCCGGCGCATCCCGTGCAGAAACTCCCTGATCGCGGCGTGGGTCTCGCGCGGTAGCTCGATCTGCGGGACGTGACCGCACTCGAGCTCGACGTGCCGCGCCCGGGGGAGCGTGCGCTCCACGTGCTTGCGGAACCCGATTGGGACGACCTTGTCGTGGCGGCCCCAGACGAAGAGCGTGTGTGGCGAGAGCTCTCCGAGCCTGGTCCAGAAACCGTCGTCACCATGCGGCTCGTCGAGGTAGATGTTGCGGGCGGCGGCGTAGAACGCGGCGCGGCCGCGCGGTGTGAGGAAGGAGCGAAGGAACTCGTCGACCCCCGCGGCCGCCCAGCCGTCGGCGGCGCCCGGGATCAGCCTCCTGACCAGGGCCTCCACCAGCGAGCGGGGTGCCGGCTGGATCAGTCCGAGCTCGGGGCGCAGCGCTCGCGCCACGGACGTCCACCGACGCTCGCGGAGCCACGCCAGGGCCGGGGATAGAAGCACGAGTCCACCGACTCGCTCGCGCTCCATCAGGCCCGCCTCGATGGCCACCCGGCCGCCCATGCTGTTGCCGATCAGGTGGGCCCGGTCCACGCCGAGGGCGTCGAGCGTCTCGAAGGCGGCCCTCGCGAACCACGCGGAGTCGTACGGAGCCCCGATGGGCTTGTCGGACTCGCCGAAGCCGGGCAGGTCGAGCGCGACGACCCGGTACGAGCGGGCGAGCGCGGCGACGGTCGGGAGGAACGAGGCCTTCGTGCCACCGAGCCCGTGAAGGCAGAGCACGGTCGCGCCCCGGCCGGCGGAGAGGATCGAGATGCGGCCGGCGCCGGGGGTGCGGAGCGTGTTGAAGCGGAGCCGGCCCGGTTGCGCCGAGTCGGCGGTGGCGGCGAGAAGCCCCACGCCCAGGTGGAGGTTGCGACGGATGCGCAGCCGCCCGGCCCGGAACGCCTTCATTCCGGCGCCGACGTCGGCCGTAATCTGACGCCATGTGGCGGCATCGGCCCGCAGAACGGCGTCGGGCTCGGTTCCGGCGGCGGCTTCCGCGAGTACCAGCCGTCCACCGTCGATCACGGCATCCCATGCGCGCTTGCCCACGACCTCCAAGCGCATCCGGGCGCGACCGCCCGGCACGTCCATTACCTCGGGGTCGAAGCGCTCGGCGAGCGCGGCGATCCCCGCGGGCGGCGACGCTGCGCGTGCTCTCGTAGCCGACATCTCTTAACCCATACCAGCGGGGAACGAGTCAAGCGCCGGTGCCATTGTTCGGAACCCGGACAAACCTATGCGGATTTCGCGTTAAGTTCTGCCGAAGCCTTGACAAAACATCGCCGGCCCGGCAGCATCCGCGCGATGAGGGAGGAGGACTCCGGCTCGCTCAGGTCGCTGCGGGAGTCGAACAGGGAGCGGGTCGTCCAAGCGCTGCGGGTGCTCGGAGTGGCCAGCCGAGCGGAAGTGGCCCGCTGGACCGGGCTATCGAGATCGACGGTCTCGAGCATCGTCACGGAGCTCTTGGCGGCGGGGATCGTGGTGGACCGCGCCGACGACGGCCGGTCGAGCTCGGCGGGTCGCCCGCCCGCTCTGATCGCGCTCGATCCGGCGGCCGGCATCGCCGTCGGCGTCGACTTCGGCAAGCGCCATCTCGCGGTCGCCGCCGCCGATCTCTCGCACCGGATCCTCGCCGAGGAGTGGGTGGAGATCCCAGAGGACTACCAGGCGGAGGAAGGCATCGACCAAGCGGCCGATCTGGTGGAGACGGTGCTGGCGGACAGCGAAGCCGACAGCGAGCGCGTGCTCGGTGTCGGCATGGGCCTCCCCGGGCCGGTCCACCGCTCGGGAGTCGTGGGGTCGTCGGCGATCCTCCCGGGCTGGGCGGGAATGCCTTGGGCTGAGCGCCTGGCGGAGCGGCTGGGGCTGAGGGTGTGGCTCGGCAACGACGCCAACCTCGGCGCACTCGCGGAGGGGACGTGGGGCGCGGGGCGCGGCACCGGCGCGTTCGTCTACCTTAAGCTCGCCACGGGAATCGGCGCGGGAATCGTGATCGACGGCAAGCTCTTCGAGGGCGCCGGCGGCACCGCCGGGGAGATCGGCCACACGACGCTCGACGAGACGGGTGAGATCTGCCGGTGCGGCGGGCGGGGCTGCCTCGAAACGTATGCCGCGGGTGCGGCGATCGCCCGAATGCTCAGCCACAGCCGCGGCGAGGACCTCGACGTCGACATGGTCCTGAGCCGCGCCGCTGCGGGTGATCCCGCCTGCCGGCGGGCGCTTCTCGAAGCCGGCCGTCACATCGGCGTGGCGGTCGCGAATCTCTGCAATCTCGTCAACCCCGAGCGGATCGTGGTCGGGGGCAGCATGGGCTACGCCGGTGACCTGCTGCTCGATCCGCTCCGAGAGTCGGTGGGGCTGCGCGCGATTCCCAGCGCGGCCGAGGACGTGGAAATCGTCCCCGGCGAGCTCGGGGAACGCGCCGAGTTGCTCGGCGCGGTCGCGCTCGTGCTCCACGACGCCGGCCCGGCCTGGAGTGGGCGAGCACCGGCGATGCAACAGGCCGCAACAGCGGAAACCAAGACGTCTCGGGCGAGGGTCCGCTCGTGATTCGGCAAATGACCGGGCCACGAACGGAGGCCCGAGACCCAAAGGAGGAAACGATGACGAAACGACGCTGGAGACTGAGCATGCTCGCCGTCGTCGCCGTCCTGGCCGCCGGCGTGCTGCTGGCGGCCTGCGGCGACGACGACGACGACGGAGGTGGTGGAGGCGGCGGCGAAGGCGGGGGCGGCTCGATCGCGTTGCTTCTCCCCGAGTCGAAGACCGCGCGCTACGAGTCGCAGGACCGGCCGAACTTCGAGCGAAAGGTGCAGGAGCTGTGTCCGGACTGCACGATCGAGTACGCGAACGCGGACCAGGACCCGTCTAAGCAGCAGCAGCAGGCCGAGGCCGCTATCACGAAGGGCGTGAAGGTGCTGGTGCTCGACCCGGTTGACGCCGCGTCCGCCGGGGCGATCGTGAGCCGAGCGAAGCAGTCCCAGATCCCGGTGGTCAGCTACGACCGCCTGATCACCGACGCCGACATCGACTACTACATCTCGTTCGACAACGTCAGGGTCGGCGAGCTGCAGGGCGAGAGCCTCGTCTCGAAGCTCGAGGAGGACGGCGCCAAGGGCGACATCATCATGATCAACGGCGCCCCGACGGACAACAACGCGAAGCTCTTCAAGCAGGGCGCCCATAGCGTCATCGACAGGAGCCAGTTCAATGTCGCCAAGGAGTACGACACGCCCGACTGGAGCCCGGACAAGGCCCAGACCGAGATGGAGCAGGCGATCACGGCCGTGGGCGAGAACGGCTTCGCGGGCGTGTACGCCGCCAACGACGGCACGGCGGGCGGCGCCATCGCCGCCATGAAGTCGGCCGGCATCGACCCCGCCACACGCCCGACCACCGGGCAGGACGCGGAGCTTGCCGCGATCCAGCGGATCCTGGTCGGCGAGCAGTACATGACCGTCTACAAGGCGATCAAGCCGGAGGCCGAGGCGGCGGCCGAGCTGGCCGTGGCGCTCGCGCGTGGCGAGGACGCGCCGAAGGGCCTCGTCAACGACAAGGTCGACAACGGTCAAGAGCAGGTGCCGTCGGTTCTGCTGAAGCCGGTCGCGGTGACGAAGGACAACATCAACGAGACGGTCATCAAGGACGGCTTCTGGAAGGCGTCCCAGGTCTGCACCGGGAAGTACGCCGCAGCCTGCAAGGAGGCTGGCATCCAGTAGACAAGAGGTGCAGAATGTCCGGCGGCGCCCCCGGGCGCCGCCGGACTGCATCCTGAAAGGAGCCTCAGAAATGAACGGGAATACGCCCGTGCTCGCCCTCAAGGGGGTGAGCAAGAGGTTCGGGCCGGTCCAGGCGCTGACCGATGTCGACTTCGACATCCACAACGGCGAGGTCGTCGCCCTCGTGGGAGACAACGGAGCCGGCAAGTCGACCATGGTCAAGACGATCGCGGGGATCCACACGGCCGATGAGGGTCAGATCCTCTTCGAGGGCCGCGAGGTGAAGATCAGCCACCCGACGGACGCAACGAACCTCGGGATCGCGACGGTGTACCAGGACCTGGCCCTCTGCGACAACCTCGACGTGGTCGAGAACCTCTATCTCGGCCGCGAGGAGGTTGGAGGTAACGGGCTTGGCTCGGTCGTCCGCCCGCTCGACGAGACCACGATGGAGAAGCGGACGCACGAGCTGCTCAGCCGCCTTGCCGTGACGATCGTGGACGTGCGCGCGGAGGTGGGCACGATGTCGGGCGGCCAGCGACAGCAGGTGGCGATCGCGCGCTCGCTGCTCGGCGAGCCGAAGATGGTGATGCTCGACGAGCCCACTGCCGCCCTAGGCGTCCGCCAGACGGCCATGGTGCTCGGGCTGATCAAGCGGCTGCGCGAGGAGGGCCACGCCGTCCTCGTGATCAGCCACAACCTGGCCGACGTGTTCGAGGTGGCCGACCGCATCTTCGTCCTGCGGCTGGGACGCAAGGCGGGTGACTTCGCCGTGGGCGAGGCGAGCCAGGAGGAGGTCGTGGCCGCGATCACGGGCGCGGAATTCGGTCACATCGAGGACGAGCCAGGAGGTAACCAATGAGCGCGCACGGAGGAGGCGCCGCCGCGGCGGCCCCCGAGGTTGAGGTCGCGCCGCCGAGGCTCGACCTGGTACGGCGATTTGTCCAGGGCGATCTGGCCGAGCTGCGGGTCGTCCTCGTCCTCGCCGTCATCTGGATCATCTTCTACATCCAGGAGGACCGCTTCCTCAGCTCGGTCAACCTGACCAACCTCGTGCTCCAGGCGACCGCGGTCGGGTTGGTGGCCGTCGGGGTGGTGCTCGTGCTGTTGCTCGGCGAAATCGACCTGTCGGTCGGCGCGGTCAGCGGCCTGTGCGCGGCGATCATGGCCGTGCTCGCCGAGAAGGAGGGCTTGTCGCCCTACCTCGCGATCGCGGCGGCCGTCGCTTGCGGAGCCGCGATCGGGCTGTTCCAGGGGTCCGTCTGGACGCGATTCGGCATCCCGTCGTTCGTGGTCACCCTGGCCGGCTTGCTCGCCTGGCCCGGTGCGCAGCTCGAGGTGCTTGGCGAGACCGGCACGGTGAACATCACCGATACGAAGATCACCGGCCTCGTCAGCACCTTCTACAGCGACACGGTGGGCTGGATCTTCGCGTTCCTGGCGATCGGGGCCTTCGCTGCCTTCAACCTGCTGGGAAGGCAGCGGCGACTCCGCCAGGGCCTGTCAGCTCCGCCGCTGGGGCAGCTCGTCATCCGAATAGTGCTCGTCGCCGTGGCGATGCTGGTGGCGATCTGGATATTGAACGACGATCGCGGGTTGCCGCTGGCTGTGCTGATCCTGGGCGGCTTCGTGCTGCTGTTCTTCTACATCACCACGAAGACGACTTTCGGGCGCCACATCTACGCGGTCGGCGGCAACGCGGAGGCCGCCCGGCGCGCGGGCATCAACATCACGCGCGTGCGCATCATCGTGTTCATGATCGCGTCGACGATGGCGGCGATCGGCGGGATCATGGCCGCCTCGCGGCTCCTGGCGGTGAACCAGTCCTCCGGCGCCGGGGACTTCCTGCTGCTCGCCATCGCCGCGCCGGTGATCGCGGGCACGAGCCTGTTCGGCGGCCGCGGCAGCGTCTGGCATGCGCTGCTCGGCGCGCTCGTGATCCAGTCGATCTCGAACGGCATGGATCTGCTCGGCCTCGAGTCGTCCGTGAAGTTCATCGTCACGGGCGCCGTCCTGCTGGCCGCCGTGGTGGTCGACGCGATCGCCCGGCGTCAGCGACAGGCCGCGGGACGCGTCTAATGCGGATTGCCCCGGGCCGCCGCGTCACCGCGGCGGCCCGGCGGCCGCGGTTAGGCGGGACGGCCCGGAGGATGCCGTGAGGCCGGACGGCCCGGCGGGCGCCGTGAGGCCGGGCGGCCCGGCGGCCGCGGTTGAGCCGGACGGCCCGGCGGGCGGGGCCGGCGCCGCGCCGGCGGCCGCGGTTGAGCCGGCCGGCCCGGCGGGCGGCGCCGCAGCCGCGGGGCCGGGCCGCGGCCGGCACGGCGATCCGCCGACCGGCGGCGGGCGCCCCGGGGATCCGCCGCCCAACGGCGGCGGCCGGCACGGCCATCCGCGGCCGACCGGCCGCCATGGCCGCCCGCCGCTGCGGGTAGGGCTCATCGGCTTCGGGCTGGCCGGCGCCGCCTTCCACGCGCCGCTGATCGCGGCGGTCCCGGAGCTGCGGCTGGCGACGATCGCCACCTCGAATCCAGAGCGTTCTCGTCGGGCGCGGGAGCGGTTCCCCCAAGCCGGGGTCGTACCCGATGCCGATGCGCTCCTCGACACCGCCGACGAGCTCGACATGGCGGTCGTGGCCTCGCCGAATCGTTTCCACGTCGCCTATGGGCTGGCTGCTCTCGAGGCAGGCTTGCACCTGGTGGTCGACAAGCCGGTCGCGGCTAGCGCGGCCGACGCCCGGCGGCTGGCCACGGCCGCGGAGGAGCGTGGGCTCGTCGCCGCAGCGTTCCACAACCGTCGGTGGGACGGCGACGCTCTTACCGTGCGGCGGCTGCTTGACGACGGGGCACTCGGCCGACTCTTTCGCTTCGAGTCCCGCTTCGAGCGCTGGCGCCCGGTGGTCGACGTCAAGCGGTGGCGCGAGCAGCCCGCGCCGGAGGATGCCGGCGGGCTGCTCTTCGACCTCGGCAGCCACCTGATCGACCAGGCGCTCTGCATGCTTGGCCCGCCCGCGCGCGTGTACGCGGAGATCGCGCGCCGCCGGCCCGGCGCGCGAGTCGACGACGACGTCTTCATCGCGCTCGAGTACGCCGGTGGGGTGGCGGCTCACCTGTGGATGAGCCACGTGACCGCGCAGCTAGGGCCCCGTTTCCGCCTGCTCGGGTCGCGCGCGGCGTATGTGAAGTACGGCCTCGACCCGCAGGAAGCCGCGCTGCGCGCGGGCGAGCGACCCGACACGCCGGGCTTCGGCCGCGAGCCACGTGAGGGCTGGGGAACGCTCGGAACCGACGCCGGCGTCGAGCGCGTCGAGACCGAGCCGGGACGCTACGTGGCCTTCTACGAGGGAATGGCCCGCGCCGTCCGCGACGAGTCGCCGCCGCCTGTGCCGCTCGCGGACGCGACCCGGGGGCTCGAGGTGATAGAGGCGGCCAGGGTCAGCGCCGAGCGCGGCGCGGTCGTGGAGCCGGCGACTGGATGAGCGGGTCGGCGGCAGCGCGCAGTCTTGTAACGCGGCGAGCGGCGACTTGTCACGCTGCGCACCCACGCGTTCGCCGGGTCCCCGTACCGTCGGCTCGTGGCTTCGGACGACGGTCAGGCGACGATCGAATGGGCCGGCCTGCTGTTGCTGGCCGCGCTCGTCATGGGCGCACTCGCAACCCTGGCGCCGCGGGTTGATGGCCTCGCGCTGGGCGGCTCGATCGCGCACGCCATAACCTGCGCCGCCCGCGGGGCCTGCACCGACGAACACGGGCGGCGGCGACTTGTGGGGGCGAGGCCGCGAGGCATTCGACCGCCGGCGGTACCCGTCAGGCGGGGAGTGACGCCAGACTCCGCCGCGGGCGCCCGCCCGGCCCCCTGGCCGCCGGGCGCGCGGGCCCGCCGCCCGGCGACCCAACGCACACCGGCCGCCCCGCGGCCGCCGGGCGCGCCGGCCCGCAGACGCGCCACGCCACGAAACCCTCGCGCGCCCACGCGAGCGCTCGGCGCACCCGCCCGCCGATCCCCGGGCTCTCGGGTCCTTCGCGCGGCGGGTCAGGTCACGAAGAAGCTATGGATCGTGTGCCTCGGCTACCGTCGCCACCGCTACGAGCTCGACCACCCGCTGGCGCCAACGGAGTCGATGCCGCTCGACGATGCGCTGCATATCGCCAATGAGTGCATGAACCCCCTTGGGTTCCTGATGGACGACTAGCCCCATGCCGCGCGGTGGCCTTTGCTGGTTTTTCGTCGTCTGTGGAGCCCTCCTCGCCGGTGCGGGGCTCGGCTTCGTCGCGCGCGACCTCCTCGGCCTCGAGCAGCCGCTCGTGGCCATTGCCTGGATCGTCGGCGTCGCCGCCGGGCTGGCCGCTCAGTGGGGCGGGAGCGGCGCCCGGGATGACGGCTCAAGTAGCTCGGTTCGGCCGGACGCCGGTTTCGCGGGTCGCCCGCCTCCGGACCCGGCTCGCAAGCCGCCGCCGCGGCGGCGCAAAGGCGGGCCACCTAGCCGAGCGAGTGGCTGACCGCGCGCATCCCTTGCCGTGCCGCCGCCGCGCGAGCGGCGCGATGGACTCGTCCGGATCATGCTCTCTGGATTGGTGCCACTGTGGCCCCCAACTCAGATCGCGTCGGTCATGGGAGGCGTGACCGAGCGCATACACGCCCGGGCACGGCTCGCCGAGCAGAGCCGGTTTGACGGGCGCGACGCCGGAAAGCACCTCCGTAGCGACGAAGCACTTGGTGGTCACCGAGGAGGCCGGACCCTGGCGCGCGTAAGCAAGAAGCAGATAGTCGCCGCGCTGCTCGACCGGCATGGGCAGACCTACGCCGAGGAGCTCGGCATAGATCCGCGCAAGCAGACGCCCAGCAACCTGTTCCAGCTGCTCTGCGCGGCGGTCCTCTTCAGCGCCCGCATTGATGCCTCGATCGCCACCGAGGCCGCCCGCAACCTGAAACGCCGCGGGTGGCGCACCGCCCGGAAGCTGGCGGACTCCACCTGGCGCGAACGGGTGGCGGCGCTGAACGAGGCCGGCTACACGCGATACCAGGAGCGCACGGCCACGATGCTCGGCGAGATGGCGGAGACCGTGCTCGAGCGATGGGGCGGCGACCTGCGCCGGCTACGCGAGGAAGCCGGCCGCGACCCGAAGCGCGAGCGGAAGCTCTTGAAGCAGTTCAAGGGAATGGGAGACGTCGGGGTTGACATCTTCTTCCGCGAGGCGCAGGCGGGCTGGGATGAGCTGCGCCCCTTCGCCGACCGGCGTGCACTGGACGCGGCCCGGCGGCTTGGCCTAGGACGCGACGCCAAGGTCCTGGCCCGGCTCGCCGACGGCCGCGACTTTGACCGTCTGGTGGCGGCGCTCGTACGGACGGAGCTGTCGGACGACTACGACGAGATCCGCGCAGCCGCGCGCGGGTAGACGCGGGCGCGCGGGCCATCCCCTGGCGCGGCGACGCGGCGTCGGGTCTCACCGCGCACTCGGCGGTGATGCGCAGGACGCGGTTGCCGTGTGACGAATCAGGTCTCACGTGCGCGCCGACCTGCGGCGCGGCCAGGAGGGACAATGGCCACCAAGGACGAGTCGAGCGATACCGGCGCGGGCGTCGGCCCTCAGACGCCGGCTGCCCGCCTGCGTCCTCCTTCGGCTCCGCCGGAACCCGGCCCGGCGGGAAGCCCTCGGCGGGTGTGGTCGGCGGAAACCGCGCCGGGGCTGTGGTCGCCCGAAACTCCGCGGCGGCGAGGTCGCGGCCGGGCCGCGCGCACTCCGACCACCGTCTGGGCCCCGCCTCCGCGGGGGCCTCGCTCGAGGACGAACCGCGCAGCGGCGCTGCTCGCCCTCGGCTCGGCGGTGGGCTTTCTCGTGTTCCTCCTCGTCTCGCAGGGGTCGTCGACCTCGCTCCCCGGCCTCGGCGAGCTTGAAGCAGAGCCTTCGAGTCGCCTCGTCGCGCCGGGAGGCAGGCTCACCGTCGTCGGCTCGGACGCGCCGGGCCGGACGAAGTTGCTGCTCGAGACGAGGTCCGGCGGCGGCCGCTGGCGCGCGGCTGGAACGTCGTATTCGAACGGCGACGGCGAGTTCCGGGTCGAGGGCCGCGCCCTCGCCCGGCCGGGACGACTGTTCGTGCGGGCGCGGGCGCCGGGAGCCGGAGCGTCGACGCCCGTGCCCGTCACAGTCCGGCCAGTCCGGCTGGCCTCGGTGGGGGACATCAACCTGGGAGACGCGCCGGGCGAAGCCATCGCCGCGAACGGCCCACGCTATCCGTGGACCAGCGTCGGCAAGCCCCTCCGCGCGGCGGACATCGCCTTCGGGAACCTCGAGTGCGCGATATCGCGGCGGGGCCGCCCCTTCCCGAAGCAGTTCACCTTCCGTGGCACGCCGGAGGCGCTGCGGGGCCTGCGCCGCGGGTCGCGGATCGACGTCTTGAACCTCGCCAACAACCATGTCGGCGACTACGGCAGGCAGGCGATGCTCGACACCGTCCGCGCGGTCGAACGCAACGGAATGCGTGCGGTCGGCGCCGGGTCGAACCTCCGCCGCGCGCTCGCCCCGCAGGTGGTCGAGCGGCTTGGCCTCCGGGTGGCCTTCGTGGGCTTCTCGCAGATCGCGCCGCTCGAGTTCGCGGCCGGCAAGCGCATGCCTGGAACAGCCTGGGCGACCGCCGGGTCGGTCGTGCGGGCGGTGCGCAGGGCACGCAGGCAGGCGGACGTGGTGGTGGCGACTTTCCACTGGGGCATCGAGAAGGCTTCGTTCGAGAGCGCCGAGCAGCGGACCCTTGCCGAGACGGCCGTGTCAGCCGGCGCGCACCTGGTGATCGGGGCTCACCCTCACGTCCTCCAACCGGTCCGGCGGGAGGGCGCGGCTCTCGTCGCCTACTCGCTCGGCAACTTCGTGTTCGGCGCGGCCTCGAGCGACACGACGTCGACCGGCATCCTCGAGACCGACCTGACAGCCGAGGGAGTGACCGCCGCCCGGTGGCGCGCGGGCCGGATCGTGGCCGGACGGCCGGTGCTCGACCGGACACGCCCCCGGCGCCTGCCGCTCGGCGACCCGGCGAAGATGGCGTCGGGTGTAAGCCTCTGAACCGACGCGGCGCTACGGCGAGCGCGCCGGCTCCTCGCCGACCGCACTCGAGCGCGGGCGGCCGTCCCGCGACGGGATGTCGATCTCGCGCACCGGGACGACGACGATGTCGTAGACCTTCCACTCGAGTGAGAGCAGATGGTGGGCGAGCTCCTCGAGGCGATCGACGAGGTGATCGTCCTCCCGGGGCACGACGAGCACCTCGCCGGTGAATACGTGACCCTCCTCGCGAAGGCGGACGGCTCCGTCCTCGATCCAGTCGAGCTTCCGGAGCTCGTCCTCGATCCGGTCGACGATCGGATGGAACTCGCGGGCGTCGTGGCGGCGAGGGCGGGCGTCCATCAGGTCGTGCACCGAGGCGCGCATGTTCTTCCAGCCGTCGTGCAGGATGTCCAGGGAGATGAAGATCGCCGCCACCGCATCGGCCCACCACAGGCCCACCCCGATGCCGAGGATGCCGACGATCGCCGCGGACACCGTCATCCAGTCCGCCTTGTTCATCTGGGCATCGGCGTAGAGGACCTTGTCGTGCAGCTCGTCGGCGAGCTTCAGCTTCGCGCGGCCGAGGAAGACGGCGGGGAGACCGCTGTAGACGAGCGCCCCGATCATCACCCACCCGAGCCAGATCTCCTCCCCGAAGAGCTGGATCACGCCGATCGGAGGACGCTCGGCCGTCACGAGTTTGAACGCCGAGTCGAAGAAGACGTAGGCCCCCATGACGAGGAGGGCCAGCGCCGCGAAGACGTAGGCGACGGAGACCGAGCGATGAAAGCCCCAGGGGAACTTCGCGCTCGGGTCCCGCGTGCGCATGGCGCTCGCGATCAGGAAGGCCGCCGGCGGCAGGAGGCTCAGGAGATCCTCGATCCAGGCGGCCTTCATCGCCTGCGACTGGCCGAGCGTCAGCGCGAGCAGCACGACCGCGCTCAACATGTAGACGAGCGTCAGCCACTCGAGCCGAACGGCCTTCCGCTGCTCGGGAAGGAGCTCCTCCGGGAGCTCGAAGCGCCGGAACGGGCCCTCGGTCTCGCGCCGGTCGGTCACGGCCGCCCCTCCTTGCGCAACATGCGCTCGATCTCCTCCGACCGGCCCAGGAGGAAGCGCTCGAGCCGCACGAGGAACGCGTTCTCCCCGAGGCGCGCGGCCATGACGTGCTTGTCCTCCTTTAGTTCTGTGCCCGCCGCGAGCCCGAGGTCGTCGAGGACGTAGTCGTGGGCCGCCGCGGGCTCCCCGTGCGCCCGGCCGAGGTCACGCACCGGCCGCACGTCGGCGTCCGTCTTGGCGTCGACGAGTGCCTCGGCCTCGGTCCCGAGCTCGGCCGCGACCGTCACGCCGTCGAGGTCGTCCGGCAGCGAGCTGCCGGCGGGCACGCCCACGACGGTCGTGGTCTCGACGTAGGGCCGGGTGAACGCGGCGTCCTTCTTCCAGCGCGACTTGCTCGTCAGCCCTCCGATCACGAGGTCGAGCGAGCCCTCCTTGAGCGCGTCCACGAGCTCCTCCTCGGAGCCGTCGACCCACTCGATCCTTGCGCCCAGGTCGCGCGCGAAGCGCCGCACGAGCCGGACCTCGACGCCACCGGTCGGGACCCCTCCCTCCAGCTCCACCCACGGGTCGCTCTCCGTGATGCCGACTCGCATGACGCCGCCCTCGACTCGATCGAGCGTGCCGTCCGGGTCCTCCGGGATCCGGCAGGCACAGGCGGCTACGGCTACCACGGCCAGCGCGATGCATACGGCGGCTCGCACCGCTCTTCGGGTACCCCACCGGTGCCCACCCTATGCGGGGTCGGTCACGCTCGTGAGGCCACGGCGCTCGCGCCGCTCGCGGGCATTTACCCAGGAAAGGCCGTGGTTCTGTTGGCAAAGTCGGCCCGCGGGGAAGCGAGACGGCGACGAAGGTCGGGCTTGTGCTCGGGGCCGGGGCGTGCTCGCAGGGGCCTGCCTCACCGGCGCGCTGGCTGCAAGCACCGGGAGAAGGAATGGGATCCGGGGAGTGGTTCCCGCTCCGCCAGTCGCGCGGCAAGCCCTGCGGTCGGGGTGTCAGGAGAAAGTGGGGTTATAGAACCAAAAGTCCTGACACCCGCCGTCCGAGGGCGACCCCGGCCAACGGCAGCTCGCCGAGCGCGGAGTACATCCTGGGCACTTCGGCGGGCGCGATGATCGGGGCGCTCCTCGCGGGGCATCCCGCCGCGGTTCGCGGTCGCCCACTCGACCGGCCGGGTCTTCGATGACCTGCTCGGTCAAGACGGCCGCCCGACGGCCGACGCCGATCGCGCGGCCGGCGCCGTCTTAGGCTCCACCGCGGGTTGCCACGACTCGGACCGGCGTCGCTGCGGATGGCGACCACCGCCCTCGCTAACCCGCTGCGGCACACCCCGCTGCAGATGGTGGTCGGCTGGCTTCCCAGCGGGCTGATCTCGACGGACCCGCTGGCCGAGACCGTGCGCCGCGCGGTCGCCGGTCGGTGGGTTCCAGCATCCGAACGTCAGCGCCGTTGCCTACTCGGTGCGCTCTCGGGCCGGGAGTCGAAGTCGATGGTCGCGCGCAACCTCGAGCGTACGCTGCAGAATCTCGAGCTGCGCTTGAATGCGAAAGGAGGTTCTGAGGAAGTGAGCGAGGAGGGCATGAGCCTGGCGGCGCGGATGGCGTACGTGCTCGGCGGCCTGAAGGTCTTGGTCGACGCCGGCGTGGCTCGCCCGATGCGTCCGGATCGGGCGTGGGGAGTGCTGCGCACGATCCAGAAGTGGGGTCGCAGCCCCGCGGCCGGCTCGATCTCGCTCGCCGAGCGCTTTCCGGACGAACCCATGATCGTCGACGAGCTCGGAGCGCTGACGTACTCCGAGGTGCACACGCGCACGAACGCGCTTGCCCATGCGCTCTCGGACGCCCGCGTCGTCGAGGGTGACGGTGTCGGCGTCATGTGCCGAAACCACCGGGGGTTCATCGAGTCGACCGTCGCGGTGTCGAAGCTCGGCGCGAACGCCCTCTACCTGAACACGGCGTTCGCCGCACCGCAGCTGGCCGACGTCGCGAGGCGCGAGGATCCGACCGCGATCGTCTACGATGAGGAGTTCCGCGGGCTGCTCGAGGAGGCCGGCCGGAGGCGCAAGCGCTTCGTCGCCTGGCACGACTCGGAGGCCTGCGACGACCCCACGCTCGATGAGCTGATCGCCGCGGGCGACCCCGGGGACGTGGTCCCGCCGGAGCGGGAGGGCCGGGCGGTGATCCTCACATCGGGCACCACGGGGGCGCCGAAGGGCGCGTCGCGAGCGAACCCGCAGTCACTCGACCCGGCCGTCTCTCTGCTCTCGAAGATCCCGCTGAAGGCCCGCCAGGTCTCGCACATCGCGGCGCCGCTCTTCCACTCCTGGGGGTTCGCCCATCTCGCCTTGGGGCTGATCCTGGGGACGACGTTCGTCCTGCGGCGCAAGTTCGAGCCCGAGGGCTGCCTCGCCGAGGTCGCGCGACACGGCTGCGACTCGCTGGTCGTCGTGCCGGTGATGCTGCAGCGGATCCTCGAGCTGCCGACGGAGACGCGCGCGAAGTACGACCTCTCCTCGCTCAAGGTGGTCGCGGCGAGCGGTTCGGCGCTCCCCGGCGATCTCGCGATCGAGTGGATGGACGAGTTCGGCGACAGCCTCTACAACCTCTACGGCTCGACCGAGGTGGCATGGGCGTCGATCGCCACGCCCGTCGACATGCGCGTGGCTCCGGGGACGGCGGGCAAGCCGCCCCGCGGCACGGTCGTGCGCCTGTACGACGAGAACGGCAGGGAGGTGCCGCCTGGCGAGACCGGCCGCATCTTCGTCGGCAACGAGCTGGTCTTCGAGGGCTACACGGGAGGTGGATCGAAGGACTTCATCGACGGCCTCATAGCGACCGGCGACGTGGGCCGCTTCGATGAGGGCGGACGGCTGTTCGTCGAGGGCCGCGACGACGAGATGATCGTCTCGGGCGGCGAGAACGTATTCCCGAAGGAGGTCGAGGACGTGCTCGCGCGTCACGAGGCGGTTTCCGACGTGGCCGCGATCGGCGTGGACGACAGGGACTTCGGCCAGCGTTTGAGGGCGTTCGTCGTGCTGGAGAAGGGGAAGCAGGCGACCGAGGACGACCTCAAGTCGTACGTCAAGTCGAACCTGGCGCGATACAAGGTCCCGCGGGAGATCGTCTTCCTCGACGCGCTGCCCCGCAACGCGACCGGCAAGGTGCTGAAACGCGAGCTGAGCACGCTTGAGCCTGAGGACGCCGGGACGAGGAAGTAGGGGTACTTCCGTGGCTTGTTGGGTAGCCGTGCGGGGAGACGCAAATCCCGTCGCCTCGCGGGGATTACTTGAGGTAAGGAAGGCGGAATGAGCACAGGACTATGGATCGTGATCATCGTGGCAGTGCTGATCGTGCTCGCCCTGCTCGTGTGGACGAGCACGCGGGCGCGGCACCGGAGGCTCGACGCGCGCAGAGACGAAGCGCGCGAGATTCGGCGCGAGGCGGAGGTCCGCGGCGCCGAGGCCGACCGAATCGCCGCCGAGGCGGAGGAACGAGCCGCGCGCGCCCGTCAGGAGGAGGCGAAGGCGCGCGAACAGGCCGCGCGCGCGGAGGAGCACAAGCAGGAGGCGGAGGCGCACCGCGAGCGCGCGGAAGCGGTCGACCCGGACGCCGACAGGAGAGAGTGAGCCGAGGCGCCCGGGCGGTCCACAATCCGCCGGGCGCCCGCCCGCACGCATCGGCCGCCCGCCGCCGCGCCCGGCCGGACGCGGCCGCACGGTCAGCGGTAGCCGCGCCGCCGCACCGAAGCCGTCAGCCGCAGACCGGCCAGTGACGCGGGCCGTCGCGGCTCAATAGCAACCAAGCGCGCCATGTCTGCTCCGACCGCGGCGCCGCCGCGGGGTCGCCCGACCCGCCGACGACTCGCCACGTCCGGAAGGTGAACTGGTAGAGCCCCCGGAACACGCCGCCGCCGCCGATCGCGCGCGGCCTGTGTCGCGACTCACACCACGCGATCCGGCGCAGATGGCTCCGGCCCCAGTCCGGGATCGTTCGCACCTTGGCGGCGAACCGCACCGCGCGCCCCCGAGGGGAGCGCAGGAAGCGATAGAAGCGCCGGCGCATGCGGTCAAGCGACTCGCGGAGCCGGCGCGCCGCGGGCAGCCGGCGCTCCCTGCGCGCAGCGTGGAGCAGGTTGCGCCCGCGCCATAGATCGTGGCGTCCGAGCCTCCGGTGCCAGTGCCGGTACGCCCGCTTCAGCCGCTCGGTCGCCGGTCGTGCCGGCGCGGCGGGCGCCGTCTCACCACCGGCCGCCGTGGTGTCGCCGGTCGTCGCGGGCTGCTGTGCAGGCTCCTGCCCGATTGCCGGCGCCGCCGCGGTCGAGAACGCGAACGCGAACGCCAGCAGACTCCCCGCCTTCTTCATGAGGTCCCCTGTCTCAGCCGCCGCAGGCGGGCCCGTGGCCCGCGCCCTGACGGGCGAGGAGCATCGCCGCACGGCGGTCCTGCTCGGCCTCCAGAGCGGCCGCCGGGTCGCCCATTCCGAACACCGACCGCCACGTCTCGTACTGCTCTTCGGCGAGCTCCTGGGCCGTCGCAGCGGCGGATGCCGCCGCTGCGGCAGCGCACGCGCACGTCAGGACCGCTCGTCTTCGTGACAAAGACGAATCACCTCCGGGTGAACTGCCCGGCCGAGCGCCGGAGCGCCGCCAGGGCTTGCCGCGGCCGCGCGGGACATGGCACGCGACCGGGGCCGTCTTACCGCCGCCGCCCAAGCCGAGCTCGCGAGGCGACGCCTTACGACAACGCGGTCACCGTAGCCGGCAGAGGCCGGCCGTAAACGCTTGTGTGATGCATCTCACACGACGTGAAACCGGCGTGAAACGAACGAGCCAAAGGGCGGGCGACGCGGCCGCTCACGCGGACGCGCGCCTGGCCAGCTCGATCAGCGTCCTCGTGCCGAACCCGGAGGCCCCCTTGCCGGTGTAGTTCCGGGCCAGCCCCCAGGCCGTGCCGGCGATGTCCATGTGCACCCAGGGCCGGTCGTCCACGAATTGGCGCAGGAACTCCGCCGCATAGCTGGAGCTGGCGACCCGCTGCTCAGCCGCGTTGGTCAGATCGGCGTACTCGCCCTTGGTCAGTTCGAGGAACTCCGGGTGCAGGGGCATCCGCCAGCCGATCTCGCCCGTCGCGGCGCCCGCCGACTCGACCTGCGTGCACCACTCGTCGTCGTTCGAGAAGACGCCCGCGTACGTGTGGCCGAGCGCGACGACGATCGCTCCGGTCAGCGTCGCCAGGTCGACGATGCGCTCGACGCCCTGCTCGATCGCGTAGCACAGGGCGTCCGCGAGGATCAGGCGCCCCTCGGCGTCCGTGTTGTTGACCTCGATCGTCTTGCGGTTCATCGCGGTGACGATGTCGCCCGGCTTGGTCGCCCGGCCGCTCGGCATGTTCTCGGTGGCTGGGACGACGGCGGTGATGGTCGCCGGCAGCCCGAGCTCCGCGACGGCCCCGACCGCCTCGATCACGGCCGCGCCGCCCGACATGTCGAACTTCATCTCGTGCATCTTGGCGCTGGGCTTGATCGAGATCCCGCCCGTGTCGAATGTGACGGCCTTGCCCACGAAGCCCAGATGCGGCCCGCGGGCCCCGGCCGGTCGGTGCCGCAGCACGATCAGGCGCGGGTCGGCGTCGGTGCCGCGGGCCACCGCGATGAATGCCCCCATCCCGCGCGCGGCGATCGCGTCCCTGTCGAGGAGCTCGACCTCGAGCGACTCGTGCTGCTCGGCGATCTCGGCGGCGCGCTCGGCGAGGAAGGTGGGCGTGGCGACGTTCGAGGGCAGGTTCTGGAGCTCGCGGGCCGCGTTGGCCGCGGCGGCGAGCACCCTGGCGTACTCGACCTCGTCCGCGTCCACGTCATCGCCCGCCACCTCGAGCGACTCGATCCCCTCCTCTCCTTCCTCCGGCCGCTCGGACTTGAAGCGGTCGAAACGGTAGAGGCGCAGGAGCGTCCCCTCCACGAGCGCGCCGGCCACGCCGTCGCCCGCCGGCACGGCCCACGACAGCGACACGGCACCGAGGTCCTTCGCCCTTGCCGCCGCGGCCGCCGCGGCGACGCGGGCGCGCTCGGCGTCGAACTGCTCTCGCTTCCCAAGGCCCGCGACCAGCACCCGACGCTCGCCTCCGCCGGGAGCGTTCTCATGCGCGAGCGCAACCTTCTTCAGGCCCGGCTTCGCCTCCCCGAGATCGACGAGTCGCCGGAGCAGCGGGTCGGCCGGCGTCTCGCCCTCGAAGAGGCCGACGACCCTCGTGTCGGCGGCCGTCTCCTCCGGGGCGCCGCGGCGCGCTGTCACGGTCAGGTTGGCCATGGGCCGCGGCAGTTTACCCGGGACCAGCGCCGCGTCCCGGATATCGTTCAACGCGCCCGGCAGAGATCCCAAAGGAGACCCAGCAATGCCCAAGACCGTGATTCTCGGCGCAGCCCGGACGCCGTTCGGCAAGCTCGGCGGCGGCCTTTCGACGCTCGACGCCACGGAGCTCGGCGGCAGGGCGATCGGGGCCGCTCTCGAGCGCGCCGAGGTGGCGCCCGAGCAGGTGGAGGAAGTCGTCTTCGGCCAGGTGCTGCAGGCGGGCCAGGGGCAGATCCCGAGCCGTCAGGCGCAGATCAAGGCGGGCATCCCGAAGGAGGTGCCCTCGGCGACCGTGAACAAGGTGTGCGCGTCGGGGATTCGCTCCGTGGGGATCGTCGACCAAACCGTGCGCGCCGGCGACGTCGACGTTGCCGTGGCCGGCGGCATGGAGTCGATGTCCCAGGCGCCCTACCTCCTGAAGCAGGCCCGCTTCGGCTTCCGGATGGGCGATGCCAAGGCGCTCGACGAGATGGTCTACGACGGCCTGCGCAACCCGTTCACCGGCAAGCACATGGGCGAGGAGGCCGACGAGGTGGGCGAGGAGCTCGAGATCACCCGAGCCGACATGGACAAGTTCGCGCTGCGCTCCCACGAGTTCGCGCTCCAGGCGACCGAGGAGGGGCGGCTGCCTGAGGAGATCGTCTCGGTCACGGTCAAGTCAAAGAAGGGCGATACGACCGTCGAGGTCGACGAGGGGCCCCGGCGGGAGACCTCGCTCGAGGCGCTGTCGAAGCTGCGCGGGGCGTTCCACGACGGCGGGGCGCACACCGCCGGAAATGCCCCCGGGGTCAATGACGGCGCCGGCGCCCTCGTGCTCAGCTCGGACGAGTGGGCCCGCAGCAACGACCGCGAGCCGCTCGCCACGATCGTGGCCCAGGCGGCGGTGGCGGATGAGTTCCCATACCTGGCCCGCACGCCCGCCAACGCGGCGACGAAGGCGCTCGAGAAGGCCGGTCTCTCGGTGGATGACATCGACCTGTTCGAGATCAACGAGGCCTTCGCGTCGGTGGCCCTCAACTCGATGCGCATGCTCGGCGTCGACGAGTCGAAGGTGAACGTCAACGGCGGCGCGATCGCGCTCGGCCACCCGATCGGCGCGAGCGGGGCGCGAATCCTGATTACGCTCGCGCTCGAGTTGCGCCGGCGGGGCGGCGGGCTCGGCTGCGCCGCGATCTGCTCGGGCGGGGGCCAGGGCGACGCGGTGATCATCGAGGTAGATGGCGGCTGAGGGCCGGGGCGCCGCCTTCTTCGATCTCGACAAGACGCTCATCGAGGGCTCCAGCGCCCTCCACTTCGCGCGCGCCGCATACAAGAACGGCATGGTGTCGCGCAGCCAGCTGGCGAAGGACGCCTGGGCGAACGTGAGGTTTCGCCTCCGCGGCTCGACCGACGAGGACACCGAGCAGCTGAAGCAGCGGGTGCTGGACGCGATCGCGGGTCAGCGGACCGTCGACCTCGCCCGGCTCGTTGGCCCGCACGTGCTAGCCGGCGTGCTGCCGCTCCTCTACCGCAAGGTGCTGGACGAGGCGTACGCCCACCAGGACGCGGGTCGCCGCGCGTACATCGTCACCGCCGCCTCCCAGGAGCTGGCCGACGTGCTGGCCCACGTGCTCGTGCTCGACGGCGGCATCGGCATGCGGGCTGAGGTAAAGGACGGCGTCTACACCGGCAGGCCCGCCGGGCCGTTCACCTACCGGGAGGGGAAGGCGGAGGC
>JACVRW010000051.1 GCA_014534235.1 Thermoleophilaceae bacterium
CCCCAGCTGGGGCGACGATCACCGGGGACGACGCCGGCCCCGGGGTCTGGGCCGGCCGCCGTCACGGCGTCAGCGATACCACCTCCGCTCGACGACACCGCACGCGACGCGCGCGCCCGAGTCGCCGCTCTCGAGCGTCTCGCGGTCGGGCCCGCCTTGCGGGGGCGACGCGGGCGACCGGTAGCGGTTCGGGATGTTCGCGAAGTTGTCCCGCCCCGCGTGCACGATGACGGCGCTGCCGTCGGCGTCGAAGAGGTCGCCGATCCTGAAGCGGTCGGTCACGAACTGCAGCCGGCCGCTCCCCTCCCGGGTCACGAGCAGGCTGGGGAAGTCGCCCGCGTGCTCGCCGTGTGGGGCACCCGTGGGGTTGTAGTGCCCGCCCGCCGAGGTGAAGGGCGGCACGCACCGGCCGACGGCGTGCGCGTGGAAGCCGTGGAACCCGGGAGTCTGGTCCCAGACGGCCGCGCTTACCTCGACTCCCCAACGGCGCTCCTTGAAGAACGCCACCCCGACGCGGTCTCCGCTCGCGTTCTCGAGCACCGCCACGGCGCGGCGGTACTTTCGATCATCGTCGCCGGTGGCGAGCGCCACGCCGATCCCGGCCGCGAGCACAACGGTCGCGATGGCCGCGACCACCACAACTGCCCTCATGGGGCGCATGCTCCCTTCACCTCCTGAGTCGCCTGAGTTGCCGGGGGGTCACATTCCCGGAACCTGGCGCGTTCAGTCAGGTGCTACACGGGTGTGACCGAATTGCGCTTGCCCGGCCACGCCCTCCGGCGCGTCGCGTAGGCGGCGAAGCGCTTCACGAGCTCGGCGCGTAGGTCCGCCGGCTGGATCACTGCGTCCACGACGAGCTCGGACGCCAGGTGCAGGATGTCGATTTCCTCGGCGTACTCGGCGCGCAGCTCGTTCGTCCGGCGGGCGCGCTCCTCCGGGTCGTCGATCGCCCGGAGCTGGTTGTAGAAGACCGCGTTGATCGCCGCCTCCGGCCCCATCACCGCGATCTTCGCGCCGGGCAGCGCTAGGCAGGCGTCGGGGTCGTAGGCGGGCCCCGCCATCGCATAGAGGCCGGCGCCGTAGGCCTTGCGCACGATCACAGAGATCTTCGGGACCGTGGCCTCGGAGACGGCCGAGATCATCTTCGCGCCGGCGCGGATGATCCCCTGGCGCTCGACCTGGGTCCCGATCATGAAGCCCGGCACGTCGGCCAGGAAAACCAGCGGGATGTTGAACGCGTTGCAGGTCCAGATGAAGCGCGCCGCCTTGTCGGCGGAGTCGACGAACAGAACGCCGCCCCGCTGTCGGGGCTGGTTCGCGACGATGCCGATCGCTCGCCCGTCGAGGCGCGCGTAGCCCACGATCAGCTCCTTCGCCCACCGCTTCTGCACCTCGAGGAACGAGCCGGCGTCGGCCAGCGCGTCGATCAGCTCGAGCATGTCGAACGGCTTGTTCTCGTCGGCGGGGATCTCCGGCAGCTCGCCGGCCGGCTCGCCGGGCGGTGCGGCGGGCGGGTCCTCGCGCCAGTGCTGCGGGAAGTAGGAGAGATAGCGCTTGGCGACGTCGATCCCTTCCTCGTCCGACGTGACGAGGAAGTGCCCGCATCCCGACACGCCGGTGTGCATCCGCGCTCCGCCCATCTCCTCGAGGCTCACCCGCTCCCCGATCACCATCTCCGCCATCCTCGGCGACCCGAGGTACATGGAGGCGTTGCCGTCGCGCATGATCACGACGTCGCAGAAGGCCGGGATGTACGCACCGCCGGCGGCGCTCGGTCCGAAGAGACAGCAGACCTGCGGCACGACACCCGAGAGCTTCACCTCGGTGTGGAAGATCCGGCCGGCGCCTCGGCGGCCCGGGAACATCTGCACCTGGTCGGTGATGCGCGCGCCGGCGGAGTCGACGAGGTAGATCATCGGCACAAGATGCTCGAGCGCCTGCTCTTGGATCCGGATGATCTTCTCCACCGTCTTCGGCCCCCACGATCCCGCCTTCACCGTCGGGTCGTTTGCCATTAGCGCGACGGTCCGTCCCCCCACGGAGGCGAGCCCGGTGACAACCCCGTCGGCGCCGAGGCCCTCCTGCTCCCAGTTGGCGAGCAGGGCCTCCTCGACGAAGGAGTCGGGATCCACGAGCCGCGCGACCCGCTCCCGCACCGGGACCTTGCCCTGTTCGCGGGACTTTTGTCGATGCCTCTCCGGCCCGCCGGCGCGGGCGCGCTCGAGGGCGTCGGCGAGGTCGCTCACCTGGGGGAATCTAGCTGCGGGTGGCCCGGATCTGGTCGCGCAGCCAGCGGCGGGCGAGGGCGTGTCGCCCGTGCCGCAGGCCCAGCGCCACGAGCGGCGCCACGCCGGCTCCGACCGCCGCCAACCCGAGCGGCGCGAGCGGAGTGGACCCGAACCCGAGGACGCCGACGGCGGCGCCGGCCTCGGCGCCGATCAGCGCGGCCACGATCTCGCGTCGCACCCGCCGGCGCGGATCCGTTCCTTGCATGGACGGAGCGTTCTAGCCACACTGGGTTCCTCCTCCGACGCGGGCGGGATCGTTCAGGAAGGCGCTCCTCACCGTGATGCGTTCGACCTTTTGCGGCCTCAGGCCGCGTAAGGTCGAACGCATCTTGCGCGGGCTAACCTCCGCGGCTGCATGTCGCTCGTCCTGACTGAAGACCGCGGCGGGTGGTCACCCAACGTGCGCAGTCGCGCCACGGTGGCCTGCAACAGCCGGCTGGGATGGCGCCGCCCGCGCCGCAAACGCCACGGGCCCGGATGCCGTGGTCCGGGCCCGCGTCTTGGCCGAGGCTGGGTCGGGGGAACCCATATGTGCCGAAAACCGGCCTCGGCGGCTGTGGATAGGTGATACCCACCGGGTGGAGATCGCACACACACCGGAGTGGTGCATTTAGCGCCAGGACGGTTGGACGCGTTCGCGGGAGCCCGCGAGCGCGAGCAGCGCGGCCCCGCCAAGGGCAAACGCCGCCGCCACGCCCCAGGCGGCGGGGTAGCCGGCCGCCGCCGAGACGGCGCCGAACGCCGCCGGGCCGCCTGCGGCGCCGACGTAGATCCCGCTTTGGCTGACTCCGGTCGCCGCACCCGGCGCGGCGCGGTGGCTGTGGACGACCGCGAGGTTGAAGAGGCCGGGCCAGCCCCACCCGAGCGCGAAGGCGAGAAGGGCGCCCGCGACGAACGGCGCGGCCGCCTCCGTGGCGAGC
Organism: Thermoleophilaceae bacterium; assembly: GCA_014534235.1. Lineage (GTDB taxonomy): Bacteria > Actinomycetota > Thermoleophilia > Solirubrobacterales > Thermoleophilaceae > JACVRW01. Next base: position 3,209 of record JACVRW010000051.1, read on the forward strand.
AGCCCGAAGCCGCCGGCGCCGGCGACCAGCAGCACCGCGACCCCCCGAAATCCATAGTCCCGACGGCGGTCGGCGCGCGCGCCCAGCCCGACCCGGACGAGGAGGCTGATTGCGCTCCCCAGCGCGGCTAGCAGCCCGGCCGCTCCCTCCGCGATCCCCGCGTCGACGGCGGAGGCGACCAGGTAGGCCCCGAGCGCGTTCGGGCCTGCGCTCGCCAGCGCCGCGCCCACGGCGATCAGGACCAGAGTCGAGGTGGGCCGCGGCGCCGGGGTCCGCTCCTCGGCCGGCCGCAGGTGCTGCGCGCTTCGACCCATCACCGCGGCGACCGCAAGCGCCATCACGGCGCAGGCGGCGAACGTGGCGCGCCAGCCGAGCGGCAGCGCCAGCGCCGGTAGCGCGAGCCCGCTGACGAGGATCGCCGCCGGGATCGCCGACTGCTTGATGCCGAACGCGAGCCCCTGGCGCTCGATCGGCACCTGCTCGGCCATGAACAGGTTGATCGCCGGCTGCGACACCGCGTTGGCGAGCCCCGCCACGGCGAGCAGCGCGAGCAGCACCGGCAGCGAGCTCGCGAGCCCGGCCGCGGCCACGAGGCAAGCGGCGGTGACGAGCACGCAGCCGCGCATCGCCTCCGCGGCGCCTACGCGCTCCGCGAGGCGACCGCCCGGCCCGGAGCCGAGCGCGCCCGCGAGGAAGAAGACGGTAACGCCCACGACCACCGTCTCTACCCGCGCGTCCAGGTCGTCGCGGATCTGGAGCGCGAGCGCCCCGACAAGGAACCCGGGCAGAACGGTGGCCGCGCCGGTCGCGACCGCGAGTGCCGAGGGCCGGGCGAGGCCTACGCGAGACCCACCACGTTCGCCATCGCGATCACGCCGATCACGCAGAGGACCGCGCCGATCACGTCGAAGACCGCTCCGGCCTTGATCATCCGTGTGATCGGCAGCAGCCCCGAGGAGTAGACGATCGCGTTCGGCGGCGTCGAGACCGGCAGCATGAAGCCGTAGTTTGCCCCGAAGATCGCGGCGAGCGCGGGGATCGTCGGATTGAGGTCCGACGCCGCAGCGATCGAGATCGCGATCGGGACGACGATCGCGGAGCAGGATCGTGCCCCAGTCGATCCGCGTGGCCTCGTTTCAGTTGAGCGTAAACTTGCGCCGCTTCCAGTCGAGCGGCAGGACGAAGACGGCGGCCGCGGCGAGGATCGCGACGATGCCCTCGTTCGAGGCCTCGCTGACCTGTGTGTAGGCGTCGGAGTCGTCGCCCGCGACGATCCCGACGAGCCCGGGCAGGAACCAGCCGAACAGTGCGAACGCCAGCACCCAGGCGTGTTCTTCTCGCCGCGCGTGAGCGCCCCGAGCTTGCGCCGCTCCTCCGCTACGTGCTCCTCCACCCCCTGCACCTTCTTCACCTCGGGGCGGTTCAGCATGGTCACGATGAGGACCACCGCGACGAACATCACCACGACGATCGGCAGCGCCATCAGGAACCACTCGAGGAACGTGATGGGCTCACCGGTCTCCGTCTCGAGCAGCTCGCGGCCGATCAGGTTCGGCGGGCTTCCGATCGGCAGCAGGAGGCCGCCGACGGTGATTCCGTACGTGATCACGAGCATCAGCGCTGCCCCGAACCGCAGGCGCTCGGGATTTCGCTCACCGCCCGCCTGACGGGCCACCATGCCCCCGACCACGCCCATCACTCCGATGGCGATCGAAGCATCATCGCCGCGCCCGCGGTGTTCGACATCACCGGCGAGGTGAGCGTGCCGATCAGCCCGAAGGCGAGGATGATCGAAACGTCGAGCCGCCGACCGAGGGCGCCGACAGCACGCGGTACGCAAACCGCCGGTGCAGCCCGTGGACCACCATCGCCTGGGCGATGATGAAGCTGCCGATGAACAGGAAGATCGTGTCGTCGGTGAACATCCCGAACACCACGTCGACGGCGCTGTCGCCCTCGGGCGGCGGCGGGGTGGCCTCGAGGAGCGCGCACAACGTCACTCCGACCAGGGCGGTGATAGGGATCGGGATCGCCTCGGTCACCCACCACACGACGACGAAGCTGAGGATCGCGAGCAGGCGATGCTGGTTGCCGTCGAGGTCGAACGGGATCAGCAGCATCACCGCCAGCACGATCGGGCCGAGGAACAACCCGACGGTTCGGCGCCTTCGCTCGAAACGCTCCTCCGCGGGTGAGAGCCGCCTCTCCTGCTCGTCGAGTGTCCGGTAGGTCCCGCCGCGCCCGACCTCTTCGCGGGGCTCCGGGCGCTCGCGTTCGCGCGTCTCGATAGCCATGCCGCCCTCCTCCCTCAGCGCGTGTACCCAGACGGCGGGTTGTGTATGCCGCCGGCGCCGGCGTCAGCGACGCCAGTCGACCGGCCCGGCGGTCAGCACGTGGCTCCCCAGCGGCCGTCCCATCACCCGCTGCGCCTCGCGCGCGCAGGCGATCAGCCGCTCGAGGTCGATGCCCGTCTCGTAGCCCATCTCGTGCAGCATCGACACGAGGTCCTCGCTCGCGATGTTGCCCGTGGCTCCCCTGGGGACCGGGCAGCCGCCGAGCTCCCCGAACGAGCTCTCGAACGAGCGGACCCCGGCCGCGAGCGCGGCGACCACGTTCGCCAGACCCTGCCCGCGGGTGTTGTGGAAGTGCGCGGTCAGCTGGACATCGAGCTCCGCGTCGGTGAAGAACTCGCGGACCTGATGCGGGTTCGCCATCCCCGTGGTGTCCCCGAAGGCGATCTCCTCGCAACCGGCATCAACCAGGCGGCGGGCGATGGCGAAGACTCGCTCACGCGGCACGTCGCCCTCGTAGGGGCAGCCGAAGGCCACGGAGATGACGCCCTCGCAGCGGAGCCCCTCGCCCCGCGCCCGGGTGACCACGCGCTCGAGCCCCACGAGCGACTCCTCGATCGAACGGTTGACGTTCTTGCGGTTGTGGGTCTCCGAGGCGGACAGGAAGAGGTTCACCTCGTCGAACCGATCGCGCAGCTCCAGCGCGTTCTCGAGGCCGCGCTCGTTGGGGATCAGCACGGTCACCGAAACGTCGTCAGGGATGTCCGCGCGGCGCAAAACCTCCGCGCCATCCGCGAGCTGGGGGATCACGTCGGCGCGCACGAAGCTCGTCACCTCGAGCCGCCGGAGTCCGGTCCGGGCCAGCATCTCGACGAGCCGTACCTTGTCGACCGTCGGGATTATCTCGGGCTCGTTCTGGAAGCCGTCGCGAGGCCCGACCTCGCGGATGTGTACGAACTCGCCTTCTGGAGTGGGCACCCTTAGATCCTGGCAAGTCCGCCGCTCACCCCGAGCGCCTGGCCCGTGATGTACGAGGCGTCGTCAGAGGCGAGGAACGCGATCGCGGCCGCCACCTCCTCGGGCCGGCCGAGGCGGCGCAGGTTGGTGGAGCCGATCATCTTCTCGACGATCCGCTTGCCGAGGTCGCCGAGCCGCTCCGGGGCGCCCACCAGGAGCGGCGTGTCGATCGGGCCGGGAGCCACCGCGTTGCAGGTGATGCCAAAGCGTCCATTCTCGATCGCGATGGTCTTCGTGAACCCGATCACGCCGGCCTTCGCGGCCGAGTACACGGCCGAGCCGCTCGACCCGACGCGGCCAGCCTCGGACGCGGTGTTGACGATCCGTCCGCGCCTCCGCTCCTGCATCCCCGGCAGCAGGCTGTGGGTGACCGCGATGACGCCGCGCAGGTTCACCGAAAGCACCCGGTCCCAGAGCGCCGCGTCGGTCTCGGTGAACCAGCCCCACTCGTCGTAACCGGCGTTGTTGACGAGCACGTCGATCGGGCCGAGGTCACGCTCGGCCGCCTCCACCGCCGTTCGGATGGAGTCGTCGATGCGCACGTCGAGCTCATACGCCTCGCCGTCGACCTCGTCCGCGACCCTGCCGGCTCCGGCCAGGTCGAGGTCCGTGACCGCCACGCGCGCACCCTCGGCGGCAAGGCGACGGCAGGTGGCGGCGCCGATTCCCGATGCGCCGCCCGTGACCAGCGCGATGCGATCCGCGAACCGCACGGCGGCGGCAGCCTACCCCGTTCGCTAGCGTGGCCGCCCCGTGGACCCCGTGCCGATAATCGGCGGTACCGGCGCCCTCGGCTTCGGCCTCGCGCGGCGACTCGCCCGCGAAGGCCTCCCTGTGGTGATCGGCTCGCGCGACGCCGGCCGGGCGGCCACGGCCGCCGGGAGGGTCGGTAACGGGGCCGAGGGTTACCTGAACGCCGAGGCCGCGGTGAGCGGCCCCGTGGTCCTCCTGTGCGTGCCGTTCCGCTCGCAGTCCGAGACGCTGACCAACCTCAAGAACGTGCTGCGCCCGGGACAGGTGCTCGTGGACGCCACCGTGCCGCTGGCGGCGGCGGTGTCTGGCCGGGCCACGCGGCTGCTCGGGGTGCCTCAGGGCTCCGCGGCCGAGCAGGCCCGGGAGATGGCGCCCGAGGGGGTGGACGTCGTGTCCGCATTCCACACAGTCAGCGCGCCGGTGCTCGCCGACCTGGAGCACGGGCTCGACGAGGATGTCCTGATCGCCGGCGACTCGCGCGAGGCGAAGCGGCGGGTGGCGGAGATCGTCCGATGGATCCCGGGGCTCCGCCCGGTCGACTGCGGGCGGCTCGAGGTCGCCCGCCACATCGAGGCAATCACGCCGCTCCTGATCTCGATCAACGCGCGCAACAAGGCGCACGCCGGGATCCGGTTGACGGGGCTGGAGGAGCCGCGCTGGTAGCGCTCATCTCGGGCGGAACCGGGGGGGCCAAGCTCGCCCGCGGGCTGCGGGACGTCTGCGAGGAGCTGGTCGTCATCGCAAACACGGGCGACGACTTCGAGGTCTACGGCGTGCACGTCTCGCCCGACCCCGACCTGATCACCTACTGGCTCGCGGACGAGATCGACGAGCGCGGCTACGGGCTGCGCGGCGACAGCTGGCGGGTGATGAGCGCGCTCGAGGCGGCGGGCCGGCCGGCATGGTTTCGCCTCGGCGACCGCGACCTCGCCATGTGCCTCATCCGCACCGAGCTTCTGCGGGCCGGCCGGCGACTCACCGAGGCGCATGCCGCGGTGGTCGAGGCGCTGGGCGTGAGGGCGCGCGTTCTGCCCATGAGCGACGAGCGCGTCGCGACCCGCGTGGTCGTGGCCGGCAGACCGCTGCCGTTCCAGGAGTACATGATCGTCGAGGGTGCCCCGACGCCGATCGAGGCCGTGGAGCTGGACGGGGTCGATCGCGCGCGGCCGACCGATGACGTGCTCGCCGCGCTGGCCGAGGCGGACGCGGTCGTGATCGGACCCTCCAATCCGGTGATCTCGATCGGTCCGGTGTTGGCGCTTCCCGGCGTGCGCGAGGCGCTGGCCGGCGCCCGGGCGCCCGTGGTGGCCGTGAGCCCCTTTGTCGGCGGCAGATCCGTGAAGGGGCCGACCGAGGCGTTTTCGGCGCACGCCGGCATCGATCGGAGCGCCACCGGCATCGCGCGCTTCTACGCCGACGTCATCGATGGGGTCGTAGCCGACGAGGAGGTCGCTGCCGGCGTGGCCGCGCTCGTCACGGACACGATGATGGAGACCCCCGCCGCGTCGCGGCGGCTCGCGACGGACGCCCTCGAGTTTGCGGCGTCTCTGCGGCGCTGAGGGGCTTCGCGCTACGCTCGCTCGGGCCTGCCGCGGATGAGGACGATCGCGATCTTGCCGGTGAAGAGCTTCGGTGCCGCCAAGCAGCGCTTGGCGGGGATGCTTGACGCCGGGTCGCGCGGGGCGCTCGCGACGGCGATGTTCTCGGACGTGCTCGCCTCGCTGCGGCGCGTGTCCGGGCTCGACGCCGTGGCGGTCGTCACGGCGGATCGCCGGGCCGAGGACGCGGCCATCGGTGCACGGGTGCACGTGCTCCGCGACACAGAGGGGGCGGGCCAGTCGCAAGCGGCCTCGATCGGGATTCGTCACGCGCTGGCCGCAGGCTTCGATCGCGTGCTGCTCGTGCCGGGCGACACGCCGCTGATCGATCCGTCGGAGGTCGCAGGCCTGCTGGAGCGGGCGCACGCGGTCGCGATCGTCCCCGATCGTCACCTCACCGGCACGAACGCCCTTCTGCTTACGCCGCCCGACGCCATCGAGCCGAGCTTCGGGCCGGGAAGCCTGGCCCGACACACCGCGGCGGCCCGGGCGGCCCGCGTCGAGTACTCGGTGGAGCGGCTACCCACGTTGATGCTCGACGTGGACACGCCCGCGGACCTCAGTGAGCTCGCCGCGGCCCTCAAGGAGCGCCGCGGGAGTGCACCCTCCACCCGCGGCGCCCTTCGCCGGCTCGATCGCTCGCTACCGCCGGCCTCGGCGGCTGCCCACCGCGGCGCGGCCGCTCGGGCGTCGAGCTGACGCGCCACCCACCCTACGCTTCGCCGGGTGGCCGACCCCCGCTCGATCGAGTGCCTGCCGCTGCCGCCGCTGCCCGACGTGCGGCCGTGCGACGACCTCGCCGGCATGATCGCCTCGGCCGCCCCAGTGGACCTCGCGCCGGGCCACGTCCTCGTGATCGCGCACAAGGTGGTCTCGAAGTCGGAGGGGCGGCTGCGGCGCCTGGCGGACGTCGAGCCCCGCGAGCGGGCGGTCCGGCTCGCCGCCGAGCACCGGAAGGACCCACGCCTGGTCCAGGCCGTGCTCGAGGAGTGCGAGGAGCTGCTGCGCGCCCGAGACGGGGTCTTCATCTGCCGGACTCGGCACGGCCTCGTGTGCGCCAACGCCGGCGTCGACCGATCGAACGTCGCCGTCGAGGACGAGCTCGTTCTGCTGCCTGAGGATCCCGATGCCTCCGCGCGCCGGCTGCGCGCCGGCATCGAGCACGCGCTCGGGGTGCGCCCGGCTGTCCTCATCAGCGATTCGTTTGGGCGGGCGTGGCGGCTCGGGCAGACCGACGTGGCGATCGGCGCCGCGGGCCTCGTGCCGCTCGACGCCTGGCGCGGCCGCCCCGACGCCTACGGGCGGGAGCTGCGGGTGACGGAGATCGCGGTCGCGGACGCGGTCGCCGCGGCCGCCGACCTCGCGCGCGCGAAGGACTCGCGCGAGCCGGCCGTGCTGGTCCGCGGCCTCGAACGCTACGTGACGGAGGGGGACGGACCGGGGGCGGCCGCCCTCCGCCGTCCGCCCGAGCAGGACCTGTTTCGCTGAGATCCGCGTGGTCGGCCCCGGCCGCGCCGCGACCGGCGCGGCTCACGCCCCGAGCCGCTCCGCGAGCATCCCGGGGAGCTCGTCGCGGTTCGCCCTGCTGAGCCGGATGAGCTCGACTCCCGACCGCTGCTTCAGCCCGTCGGTGAAGGGGTGGCGGAAGGCGTGCACCGTTGCGATCACCGGGACTCGCGCCTCGAGCAGCGAGCCGACGGCCTCCCGGAACCGGCCCGAGGAGAGCTCCATCTTGCCGAGCTCGTCGATCACCGCCGCCCCGCCGGCGGGCTGCTCGAGCGCGGGCAGGGCGACCCGTTCGAACGCCTCGAGGTCGACCCCGTACTTCCCCACCCGCGGCGGGCCCGGCAGGTCGACGTGGGCGAGCACGCCCCGCTCGCCCGCAAAAGTCTCGATCCGGAAGCCCACCCGGACCCCGCGCTCGCGCATCTCCTCGGTGACGAACCCGGCGAGTGGCACGCCGGCCGTCCGCAACCTCTCGGCGAGCCGAACGGCGGCGGTGGTCTTCCCCGCCCCCGGCCGGGCCTCGAGCAGCACCCGCACGGGCGGGCCGGCTAGTTCTCGACGAAGTACCTGCCGCTTCCCTGGCCGCTCGAGAACCAGCGGCTCGTGATCGTCTTCTTGCGCGTGTAGAAGTCGACCGCGTCGGTGCCGTGGGCATGCAGGTCACCGAGGAACGAGTCCTTCCAGCCCGAGAACGGGAAGAAGGCCACAGGGGCCGCTACGCCGATGTTGACGCCGACCATGCCGGCCTCGACCTCGTGACGGAAGCGGCGGACGGCGGCGCCGTTCTCGGTGAAGATCGACACGCCGTTCCCGAACCGCGACCGGCCGACGATCGCGATCGCGTCGTCGAGGCTGTCCGCCCGGATCACCGACAGCACCGGCCCGAAGATCTCCTTGCGGGCCGCCTCCATGTCGGGCCGCACGCCGTCGAGGATCGTCGGCCCGACGTACGCGCCGGCGGAGAGATCGCCGCCGGGGTCACGGCCATCGACGACCGCCTCCGCCCCGTCGTGGGTGGCGCGCTCGATCGCCTCGCGGATGCGCTCGCGCGCCCGCTCCGAGATCACCGGCCCGACGTCGGTTTGCTCCTCGAGCCCGTCGCCGACGGTGAGCTCCTCCGTGGCGGCGCACAAAGGCGGCAGCAGGCGGTCGTGCGCCTCGCCCACCGTCACCACCACGGAGCCGGCCATGCAGCGCTGTCCGGCCGCCCCGAAGGCCGACCCCACGATCCCGGCGACGGTCTTGTCGATCACCGCGTCCGGCATGACCACCATGTGGTTCTTCGCCCCGCCCAGCGCCTGCACCCGCTTCCCCGCCTTCGCGGCGCGCTCGTACACGAGCCGGGCCACCGGCGCCGAGCCCACGAACGAGACGGCGTCGATCCCGGGATGGTCGAGGATCCCCTCCACCGCCTCGCGGCCCCCGTTGACGAGGTTGACCACGCCCGGCGGCAGGTCGAGCCGGTCGAGCATCTCGAACGCCATCTGCTGCGTGAGCGGCACCTGCTCGGAGGGCTTCAGGATGAACGTGTTGCCGCAGGCGATCGCAAACGGCAGGAACCAGAACGGCACCATCGCCGGGAAGTTGAACGGCACGATCGCCGCGCACACCCCGACCGGCTGGCGCACGGTCTCGGCATCCACGTTCCGCGCGACGTCCTCGAGGATCCGCCCCTGCATCGTCGTCGGCACCGCGCATGCGCACTCGACCATCTCGATCATGCGGGCCACCTCCGCGCGCGCGTCGACGAGCGTCTTGCCCATCTCGACGGTGACCGACCGGGCGAGCTCCTCCCGCCGGGCGTCGAGCGCGTGCCGCAGCAGGAAGAGCTTGCGGCTCCGCTCGATCACCGCCACCGCTCGCCAGGCCGGCAGCGCCTCCCGCGCCGCGCGTACCGCGGCGTCTAGGTCCGCGGAGGAGGACAGCGGGACGCGCGCAAGGGTCTCCGCCGTTGCCGGGTTCGTGACCGGAAGCGCCTCGGGCGACGATGATGGCATCCAACCGCCGCCGACGTAGTTGTCGAGAATGCGAACGCTCGCCTCGGTGCTCGTGGTGGTCATGGCGTCCATTCGTGGTCGGCGTGGGCTCGTTCCATGGCGCTGATCAGCGGGCGACCGCGGCCAAGAGCTTGGGGGCGACCTGCTTCTTCCGGCTCATTACACCCGGCAGGCTGACGACGCCGTCGGCCGCCGGCTGGCCGAACGCGCGCTCGAGCGGCGCACGGTCACCGGACACGAGCAGCTCGGTGCCCTTCGCGACGATGTCCGTGATCATCAGAGCGAATACGGAGTAGCCGCCCCGCTCGCGCCCGGCCTCGAGCGCCGCGAGCAGCTCGTCCCTTCGGTCGAGCAGCGACTTGCCCACCGTCTCGACCTGGGCGATGCACAGCGTCTGCCCACCCGCCGCCTCATACTCCTTGGCGTCCTGCGCGAGGATCTCCTCGGGCGGAAGCGCGGACACGTCGGACGTCTCCTCGAACATCTCCTTCCCGAAATCCTTGGCGTCGAGGGCGAGCACGCGTTCGAGGTACTCCACCACCGCCCTGTCCCGGTCCGTCGTGGTAGGCGACGCCAGGATGACCGTGTCCGAGAGGATCGCCCCCAGCAGCATCATGGCGGTCGGCCGGGTCGGCTCCATCCCGTTGTGGCGGAAGCGCTCGATCACGAGCGTGGCGGTCGACCCCACCGGGTCGAACGTGGCGGTCACCGGTACGGTCGTCTCGATCGAGCCGATGTGGTGGTGGTCGAGGATCTCCACGATCTCGGCCTCCTCGACGCCGGCCACGCTCTGGGCCTGCTCGGCGTGATCGACGAGGAGCACGCGCCGCGGGGTGGGGTTGACGAGATCCGAGCGGGTCACGAGCCCGATGGGGTGGCGCGCACCGTCCACCGCCACGGCGGCGCCGTAGTAGCCGCTCTTGATCTCCTCGGCGATGTCCGCCACCAGATCCTCCCGCCCGACGGTGAGGGGGTCGCGGTCCATGAGCGCCCGGCACGGAGCGGCGAGCGTGATCATCCGCGCCGAGACGTACGTGTCGAGCGGGGACGACACCACCGCCGTGCCGCGCTCCCGCGCCAGCGCCAGTATCTCCTCGGACGGGACCGTCGTGTTGCTGGTCACGAGCAGCGCGACGCCGCGGTCCAGGGCGAGCCGCTGCGCGTCCGCCCGGTCGCCGACAACCACCACGTCGCCGGCCGCGATCCGGCTGGGCGACGTCACGCTCATCGACTGGGCCCACACCCGCCCGGCGATCTCCGTGTCCACCCCGGCGACGAGCTCGCCCTCCAGCACGTCGACGACCGCGCTGACCGTGGTCGGTGCGTAGAGCGCCGACACCTCGCGGGACTCGCGGATGTAGCGGCGCGCCAGTGCCCGTTCGGTCATGACGCCGACGAGCACACCCTCGTCGTCGACGATCGGCATCAGGTCGAGGTCCCCGCCGGCCATCGCCAGCCCCACGGAGCGGACCGGCTCACTCTGGCGTGCGACCGGGAAGTCGCCGCCCATCACGTCGCAGACGCGCAGCATCACATGCGGCAGGAAGTCCGGCTCCGGGGCGCCGCTGCGCTCGAGCACCCAGCGGGTTTGCGGGTTGGCCTCCCCCAGGCGCACCGGCACGTAGTCGTGCCGCGGGTCGAGGCGCCGCTTGAGCTCCGCGTACCCGATCGCGGCCGCGATCGAATCCGTGTCCGGATTCCGATGGCCGGTGACGTAGATCACCGGCTGCCTGCCGTCACTGGTCCCCATCGCTCCTCGGAGAGGTTATGACCAATGCGACTCGCTGCGTGGCCGGCGGCGACCGGCGGCGCCTCAGGCGCGCCGCGCGCCCCGCCGGAACGGCCCCGGGATTCAAAGATCGCGCCCGGGCCGGGCTCGAGATCGCTCTGCTCCGAAGAGGTCGTCCCAGAGGGCGCCTCCCAGCGACGCGGCGGCCACGCCGCCCACACTCAGGCCGATGAACTCGCGGCGCGCACGTGCACTCAGGGTGCCAGCGTGGCAGGCCCACGTGACGATGATGCGAAATGCATGTGATGGGTTTGTTGCCGAGCGAGGCGGACGACGGCGTGGCGCGGGGGCACGCTAGGCCGCCAGCGGCAGATCGAACCGCCGCCTGATGCCGTACAGGGTGTCCCGCTCGGCGGCCGGCCGGCCCGCCGCGTGGGCGGCGCGGATCAGGTCCTCCGGCTCGAGCCGCACGCCGTGGTAGGACCCGGCCATCCGCGAGATCGACTCCTCCATGAGCGTCCCCCCCAGGTCGTTCACCCCCCAGTGGAGCGCCTCCGTCGCCGCGTCGAGGCCCATCTTGACCCAGCTCGCCTGCAGGCTCGGGATGGTGCGCCCGAGCGCGAGCCGGAAGGCCGCGGTGTGCTTCAGGTTCTCGTCGCGCGAGATCTCCTCGATGCCGTGAGTGCGGCCGAGCAGCGTGTGGAAGGGGACGAACGAGAGCGGCACGAACTCCGTGAAGCCCCCCGTCCGCTCCTGGAGGTCGCGCACGACCCGCATGTGCTCCGCCAGCTCCCACGGCTCCTCGATGTGGCCGAACATGACCGTCACGGTCGACCGTAGGCCGGCGGCGTGGGCCGCCTCGACGATCTCGACCCACCGCGCGACCGGAAGCTTGTTCGGCGAGATCCGCTGCCGCACACCATCGTGGAGCACCTCCGCCGCCGTGCCGGGGACCGAGCCGAGCCCGGCGGCCTTCAGGCGCTCGAACACCTCCGTGAGCGGCAGCTCGCCGGTCAGGTGGTCCACCTCCATCGGCGAGTACGCGTGCAGATGGATGTTTGGCGCCTCGTCCTTGGCCACGCGGAGCCACTTCTCGTAGTCGGCGATCGTCCAGTCCGGATGGATCCCCGACTGCATGCAGATCTCGGTGGCGCCGAAGTCGACCGCCTCCCGCACCCGGCGGCGGAACTCCTCCTCCGAGTGCTCGTACGCGTCCGGGGAGCGCCGGCCCTGTCCGAAGCCGCAGAAGGCACAGCCGACGATGCAGACGTTCGAGACGTTGATGTTGCGGTTCACCACGAAAGTGACGAGCTCGCCTGCGAGCTCCGTCCGGAGGGCGTCCGCGGCCTGGCGCATGTCCTCGATCGCCTCCGGCCGGGTCTCCCCGAACAGCGCGGTCAACTCCTCCGGCGCGAGGCGCTCGCCAGCATGCGCCTTTGCGATGGCCCCCGGGACGAGCTCCCGCCGCATGGGCCGCTCCCGCCGCCGGCCCGAGCCGCGGCGGGGGATGAAGCTCCAGTAGCGCGCCTTGATCACGTCGAGCACGCCCTGCTCCATCCAGCGCGGCTCCATGTACTGCGGGTAGACGCACAGCCGCTCCGTGAGCGCGTACCCGCGCGGCGCCAGCTGCTTGCGCATGCGATGCACCGACGGGAACGGATGCTCGGGCGAGATGTGGTCCCCGTTGGCCGACAGGCCGCCGAGGTCCGTGGCGCCCTCCTCCACAAGCGGCAGCCACCAGTCGGAGAGGTTCGGCGGGATCTGGATCCCCACCTCCGGCATGAGCCGCCGGCAGCCACGCACCAGCGCGCGCATGTCGTCGAGCGAGACGGGGTCGGCCCAGTCCGGCAGCGCGAGCGGCTCGCCCGCCGGCCGCGCCCCGCGCTGCGCCTCGTCGGCGATCTCCGCGGGCTCGGCGCCGTAGTAGCGGGGGTGCGGCACGAAGTTCTGCAGGATCACCTCCTGCAGGTGGCCGTACTCCCGCTGAACCGTGGCCAGCACCTCGAGCGCCGCCACCCGCTCCTCCGGAGTCTCGCCGATCCCGACGAGGATCCCGCTCGTAAACGGGACCTGCAGCTCGCCGGCGGTCCTGATCGCCTCGAGCCGAACTTCGGGGTGCTTTGTCGGCGAGCCCTGGTGCACGACCAGATCGGGGTTGACCGACTCGAGCATCAGCCCCTGCGAGGCGGTCACCTCCCGCAGCCGGGCGAGCTCCGCGGCCGTGCAGACGCCGAGGTTCGTGTGTGGCAGGAGCCCACGCTCGAGCGCCCGCTCGCACGCCCACGCCACGTACGAGGTGAACTCGGAATGCCCGTACTCGCGGAGGCGGCCGGCCACCTCGGGATGCACCTCGGGCTTCTCGCCGGTGAGCACGAGCAGCTCCTTCGCCCCGCGCCGAGCGGCGTCGTCGAGAATGCGCTCGACCTCGTCGGGCGCGTACAGATGCACGCGGTGGGTAGCGAACGCGCAGTACTTGCAGTAGCAGCGGCAGGTCCGCGACAGCGAGAGCGTGTAGTTCCGCGAGAACGTGACGCGCCGCATCGCCGCGGAGTGTACGGGCCGCCGGACCCGCCCCGCGGTGCGCGAAGCCGAGCTCGCCCTAGGGTTCGACGCGGTGCGAAGGATCCTGTCCGTCCTGGCGTTCGTGGCCGCGCTGGCCGGCTGCGGCGACGACGGCCGGAATCCCGTTCGGCTCGCCCTCGATTTCCAGCCGAATCCCGCCCACGCCGGCATCTACGCTGCGCTGCGGGAGGACATCGATGCCGAGCACGAACTAGACCTCCGGGTGCGCGTCCCCTCGTCCTCGACCGACTCGCTCAAACTGCTCGCCGCCCGCCGCGCCGACCTCGCGGTGGTCGACATCCACGACCTGGGGCTCGCGCGCGAGCGCGGCGGCGACCTCGTCGCGATCGGGGCGCTCGTCCAGCGGCCACTCGCCGCGGTCATCGCCGAGCCCGCGATCCGCCGGCCCCGCGACCTGCAGGGTCACCGCGTGGGCGTGACCGGGCTGCCCTCCGACGACGCCGTGCTGCGCGCGGTGGTCGAGGACGACGGCGGCGACTTCGACCGCATCGAGCGGGTCACGATCGGCTTCTCGGCGGTGCCCACCTTGATCGCCGGGCGTGTCGACGCCGTCGTGTCGTTCTGGAACGTGGAGGGCGTCGCGCTGCGGGTGCGTGGCGTGCGCACGCGCGAGTTCCGGGTGGACGAATACGGTGCGCCGCGCTACCCCGAGCTCGTGCTCGCGACGGAGCGAGAGACCCTGAGACGGATGGGCCCCACGCTCAAGCGCCTGGTCCGCGCGCTCGCGGCGGGGACGCGCGCGGCGCTCGCCGACCGTCGCTCGACGGTCGAGGACCTGGTCGCGGCCTCCGGCGCCGACGAGCCGCTCGTGCGCGCACAGCTGGACGCCGTGGCGCCGGCGCTCCGGCCGCCGATGCGCTTCGACCGGGCCGCCCTGCGCGGCTGGGCGGCCTTCGACGCTCGCTTCGGCATCCTTCGGCGAAAGCCCGACGTCGAGGCGGCGTTCGAGGACCTGGCGTCCTAGCGGCTGTCGTCCAGCAGCCGCTCCACGAGTGCCGGGCCGTCACGGGCCATGCGCGAGCGCGGTACCACCTTGTCGATGCCGGCCGCCTCGGCACTCCGCCGGACGTCCTGCTCCACGTGGGAGTAGAAGCCGAGCGTCGGGACTCGCGCCTGGCGAACAGCCTCGATGCGGGACTCGACGTCCGCGGTCAAATCCACCACCAGCAGATCGGCCGGCGCGTCCGGGGGGACGACCTCGTGCCCGGCCGCCCGCAGCGCCCCCTGCACCTTCGACCCGAAGAGCAGGTCGGGACAGAGCAGCGCGATCGTCGCCACTACTGCGCGCGGCGCTTTCTGAACTCCTGGCGCACCGATTCGGGCCGGCCCCACATCTGCGTGACCTCGACCCGGCCGGAGCGCGCCTCCCGCACAGCGAGCTCGCCCTCGATCCGCTGAGCGTCCAGGAGCGCGAGCGTTCCCCTCACCGTCTCGGGCGCCGCAGCGTGTCCGAACTCGTGCGCCACTCGCAGCCGCCAGTGCCAGTCGTGCTGGGAGTACGGCATGGCGTTGATCTGCACGAGGAGGGTGGCCGCCTCCACGTAACGGTCCTCGTCGAAGATCCGCAGGTCCAGCTCGAGGTGGGTCCAGTCCGGCGGCAGGCTGTCGACCACGGCCTGGAAGTCGTCGGCGAGCGCCATCGGCGAAACACTAGTGGGCTTTTCGTGGGCCGCCGGCGCCCGGCGGCTCGACGCCACAACCGCCGCCGGTCCTTAGCCGGCGGCTCTCTCGGCGGCGCGCCGCCGGTCGCCCTAGCCGGCGGCTCTCCCGGGGGCTCGCCCGCGCCCGCCTACGGGCGCGGCTCGACCCGCATGGCGCGCGCCAGCTGGTCTCCGAGTGCGTGCTCGCGACCCCCGGTGCGCACGCTGAGCGGCCCCCCGAAGGGCTCGCGGCCGATGACCTCGAGCTCGTCGCCCGGGGCGATGCCGCGCCTCGATAGGTAGCGCAGCATCTCCGGGTTCGAATCCGACACCCGGGCGAACACGCCTAGCTCGCCAGGCGCGAGGTCGGCCAGCGCCCGGGTCGGGGGCTCGTCGATCTCGCCGTCCCGGGTGGGAATCGGATCGCCGTGAGGGTCGTGGGTCGGGTGCCCGAGCTTCTCCTCGATCAGGTCCGACAGTGCCGGCGAGATGGCGTGCTCCAGCACCTCGGCCTCCTCGTGCACCCGGTCCCACGACATCCCGAGGGCCTCGGCCAGGTA
>JACVRW010000095.1 GCA_014534235.1 Thermoleophilaceae bacterium
GAGCACGACAGCCTGCTCGCGCTCGTCAGCAGCGAGCAACCCGGCAGCTGAAGGCACGGCGGTACCTCGTTTCCAGGATGCGCCCGCGGTGCAACGAGGACGACTTCAAGAATCGCGGCGAACCGGCTGGGTCGCGAAGGTGACCGCCCCGGTCATGGGCCGCGCGATCCAGCGCAAAGCGCAGGGGCCTGGGCCGTGTGCTCGGGCAGAGGCTCGATAGCCCGAACCGGGATGGCAACCGGCCTCAGGGCCGCGGCCATCCCATCGCCATGTTCGTGTGCCAGTTCGGGCTCGCCGAGGGATCGCCCCCGTCGCCTCGTGGAGGGTCGAGATCCCGGACTCCCAGCGGACCACGTCGGAGATCTGGTTGACATCGTCGCCGTAGTACTCGTGGCGGAGCATCTCGGGCGGGTATTCGGCCAGCCCGTCGTGGTAGTGGCTGCTGATCAGAAGCGACACCGGATCGAGCGTGTACCAGCACGGCTGGTCATGATGGGAACGGCGGCCTTGAGCAGCTCGGTGCACTCCCGCCAGAACGTCACCAGGTCGTTGCCACCCTCGGAGAGCTCGGCGACGCGCTCCCTTGCGTACGGGCCCACGGAACGATGCTACGCCCACTCGGCGGCGTGCGAAATACCACCTTTCTGGAATAGGCAGCCGCTCTCGCGACGTCTACCTTGGCGCCTTGATGGGACAGCGAGCACGTACGCCCGAGGAGCTCGAGACGCTGCTCGAGGATGCGTTCGTGCTCCGCGACCGCGAGGCGGTTGCTGAGCTGTTCGAGCACGGCGCCGTGCTCGGCGACGGGCCGCGTGAGGCGAGGGGTGGAGACGCGATCGCGCGGCTCGCACGCGACATGTGGGAAAGCCACCGAACGTACCTGGCGGAGCCGCGCCGAGTCGTCCAGGCCCGCGGCACGGCGCTGATCGTCGCCGAGCGCGGCATCAACGTCGTGCGCCGCGGAAGCGACGGCGGCTGGCGCTACGCAATCGCTCTCCTGTCTAGCGACGGAGCCACTACGGAGGAGGACCGATGACGCAGGAGACGGGCCAGATAAAGACGCTGCAGCCGATGGCGACCCGCAAGGGCGAGGGCGAGGCGCGCTGGTGGTTCGGCGCGCTCGCCGAGATCAAGGCCACCGCCGCCGACACCGGCGGACAGATGACGATCGTGGAGGTGACCGAGCATCCCCGCGCCGAGGCGCCGCTCCACGTCCACCACCGCGACGATGAGGGCTTCTGGATCCTCGAGGGCGAGGCCACCTTCGAGGTCGGCGATCAGACCATCGAGGCAAGCGCGGGCGACTACGTCTTCGGGCCGCGCCGAATCCCCCACCGCTTCACGGTCGGCGATCAGGGGTGTCGGATGCTCTTCGTCCTGGTGCCCGCTGGTATCGAGGACGTCATCCGGGCGACCAGCGAGCCCGCCCGGAGCCGCACGCTCCCGCCGCCACCAGACGCGGAGCCGACCTCGGAGGAGATCGCGCGCTTGAAAGCGATCGTGAGCGAGCACGGCTACGAGCTGCTCGTCTAGGAAGCGTCCGTGTTCGCGGCGGTGACCGTGCGAGTCGAGGAGGCGATCGAAATCACGCGCCCCCGGAGGCTATGTTGGGCCGTGGTCGACGACCCGGCGCAACGACCGCCGCTGGTGTCGCATGGTTAAGTCGGTGGATGCGGCGGGCGAGCATAGCTGGCGGGTTGTGCACAAGCCGATCGCCTCGGACCACGTCTAACTCGGCGGAAGATGCGCCGGGCGACGACCAGGGCGCCGACGAAGAAGACCGCGAACCCTCCACCGGCCGGCGAGCGTACGACGACCGTCCCGCGCGGAGCAGACGCCGAGGAGGCGGTGACTCAGCCGACGAGCACGCAGTCGAGCCCGTTGAAGAGCCGCCGTCCGAGCAGGGAGCGGTTCATGATCTCGCAGCGCTCTCCGGCTCCCTCGCGGCGGTGAACCGGAGCAGTTGCTTTGGGGCAGGTCAGCGCCTCGTAGAGGACCTCGGCGCCCCAACGGATCGAGCTCGGCTGACATCAGAACGTGGGGCAGCCGATGTCCTCGGCTCGCTCGTCCAACGTGAACTCGGCCAGGGACCGTACGTAGTCCTCCAGCGTGCTGACTCCACCGACCCAGAACCCCCCTGGATGATCCGCCACCGCAGCTCGCCGCTGCCCTCGGCAGCCTCGGCCAAGCGCCGCAGCGTGTCCTCTCGGCGTCCGGCAGAGCGCCGGCCGCCCTGCTGGGGCAGGCCAAGGCGGAGCTCCGTCTGCTCGTACGGGACCTCGAGACGCTCAACGGGTGGGTCGCAGAGGGCCATCGCCTTGTCGACGAAGCCGATCTGCTCCTTGAACGGCGCGGTCGCCGGCGGTCGACCGGCGTCCCATAGAGGGTCGTAGGCGATCGCGTAATAGCACGACGTATGGAGTCGGAGACGCGGTGGCGAGCTGCATCTCCCGACACCCGCAAGGGTCGCGGGCTGACCGCGGGACTGGACTACATGTAGCTCGAGCTCGGGGGCCAGGTCGTCCCCGGCTTTCCGGGTGGTGCGAGAGCGGGCAAACATCGCGGACCTCGACGACAGCCCGCGCGGCTCGGGCTCGTTTATGCCGACCCGGCGTTATGCAGAAGGAATCCGCCGTCCACCGGCAACACGACCCCGGTGATGTAGTTGGCTTGCTCGGAGCACAGGAACAACACCGCTGCCGCGCCGTCCTCGGGGTGGCCGACGTGGTCGAGCGCGAGCCTCGCAATCACGGGGTCCAGCGGGATCGCGTTCGGGCCCTCGAAGTACTGCTTGACCATCTCGGACATCAGCAGCGCAGGGGCGATCTCGTTCACGCGAATACCTTGCTTTCCGACCTCGGCCGCCGCCGAGCGGGTCAGGTGGGTGACCCCGGCCTTGCTCAGCCCGTAGAGGGCCTGCGCGGCCGTGGGGACTAGGCCGGACACCGAACTGTTGTTGACAATCGCCCCGCCGCCCCGCTCCCGCATCACGCGGATCTCGTGCTTGAGGCAGAGCAGCACGCCGCGCGTGTTCGTGTCGACCTCGGCCTCGAACTCCTCGACCGTAGCGTCCGCCACGCCCAGGTTGGACTCGCGGCCGGCGTTGTTGAAGGCGCAGTCGAGCCCGCCATAGGTATCGACCGCGGCGTCCATCAGCGCCGCCACCTGCTCCTCGCTGGTCACGTCGGTGCGCACGAATGTCGCCTCGCCGCCGGCGGCCTCGATCTCGCGCACGGCGTCGGCGCCTTCATGCTCGCGCCGGCCGGCGACGACCACCTTGGCGCCGGCCTCAGCGAACGCGATCGCCGTCGCGCGCCCGATGCCACTGGTGGCGCCAACCACAATTGCCACCTTGCCGTCGTACGAGATCCGCATAAGGGCGACCATAACGCGCGTCTGCGGCCGCAGACAAGGGGCTGCTTGGCTGGAGCGCATGGCCGTTGCCGAGGGCGCCCCAGCACCTTGCCGGAGGACGTCCGCTAGCGCTAGCGGGCGCGGCCGATGCCCCGTGCTCATCCGGCGCGCGGTCTTGTCGAGACCCCGCCTGCGGTAGCGCCTGGCCACCCGGCGGGCAAAGCGCGGCGTAAACGACCGATCGCAGCCGCGACGGTTACGGCAGCTCGCCATCAGCGGCTCGGCATCACCGCGGTTCGCAGACCCGGCCGTGCAAGCGAAGCGTCCCGCGGCCCGATTGGCGACCAAGGCGAGCCGACGCCGCTCCGTACGTCGAGAAGCAGCACTATTGAGCTGCACGCTCGCCATCGTCCGCAGCGAGAGCTGCCAGGAGCCGCAGCGGACGCCCGCTTTGGTCCGACGGTGGGAGCTGTGGGTGTCGCGTTTAGAGGATCCCTGCGGGACGCCAGTAGGTCGGCGCTCGACTGGGTGGAGCCTGCACGCCGACGCGCTGATGAGCACGGGCACTTGATCGTCGACTTGCGCCGCTCGTCATCAGTGGTGACCCGCCAGGGCTTCGGCGAAGCCGGCGGCATCGGTGAGCATCGCGTCTCCCGCGAAGCGAAGAGTCTCAAATGAGCGGGCGCCTGCGGCCGGGTCACCGGCGCCGCACGCATCCGTGACGACGATCGGGACGTACCCCAGGTCGGCGGCGTGGCGCACTGTCGGCTCGACGCCAACCTCAAGCGCCACGCCGACCACAGCGACGGCAGTCACGCCGCAGTCGCGCAACACGATGTCGAGCGGTGTGCCCTCAAAGGCCGACATCGTCACCTTGTCCAAGACCGCCTCGTCGGCGGCCGGCTCCACCTCCGGTGTGATGCGGACGTGGTCGGCGCCGGGCGGAAAGGCGGAAAAGACCTCCGCAGCGGACTCACGCCGCTGCCAGGCCTTCCACATCCGCAGCTGCGCGGCGCCCATCAAGCGCCGCGGCATCGTGACATGACGGACGAACACCGTGCGCACGCCAGACGCGCGCGCGGCGTGAAGCACCCCCCGCACCCTCTGGGTCACCGCCTCGCCGTCTTCGATCTGGCGCAAGATCCCGATCTGCATGTCGTAGACGAGCAGCGCCAGGTGCTGCGGGTGGCAGGCGTCCTCCAGCGTCTGCGGAATCTCGAGACCCTCAACTCGCTCCATACGCCTGCATCCTTTCAGGACCCCGGCGAGCGCCCGCCGCGCCGCTCCCTTGTACTCGAAGTGGAGCATCCGGGCGACGCGCGGACGAGTGAGCGCCCGACCCCGTGGGGCCAGAGCGCGGGCTCTACGAACGGGCCGTCGAGCACGCACACGCGGCAGCCGACGCGAGCGGCACAGCGCTGCCCCGGACCCGGCGCCCGCCGGCCACGCGCACGATCACCTGGCCGATGTGCTCAACCCGGAGCGCGATGGCGTCGGGGTACGCGCGAAGCTGCGCCCGGTAGGCCGGCGACTGGTCGGAGGGTCGGCGCTGGCTGTCCTGCAGCGCCGAGCGCGCTCGGCGGCGGATCGAGGCGGCGGCGAAACGAGCTTCGATCTCCTCGCTCCGCGGGTCGAGGAGTTGGTTGAGATCTTCTATCGACGGTTGTTTGCGGCGGCGCCGGCCGTCAGGCCTCTCTTCGCCGGGACCGACATGCGCCGCCAGAAGACCAAGCTCCTCGCGCTGCTAGTACTGCTGCGCAAGTCGCTGCCCGACCTCGACGCATCGTCCCGAAGCTGTGGGAGCTCGGTGGCGCCACGGCGCCTATGGCGCACGGGTCGAGCGCTAGTAGCCGTTGGTGGGCGCGACGCTGATCGCATCGATGGCCGAGTTGGCCGGCGACCGGTGGCGACCGAGTACGAGCGCGCGTGGTCGGACGCTTTCGACGTCGTCGCCAGCGCGATGGTCAAAGGCGCGGCAACCGCTGCTTGACCGCTTCCGCGCTAGCGCGATCGCGACCCGCGGCGATCGAGCGGGCCCGGCCGACGGCCCCTCTGAGGCCCCAGGTCTCCCCCAATCGCAACGAGGTCGGCGAGCGCCCCGCTAGGACCGCCTGGGAGGCCATTGTCGCCAGCACGGGCGGCGGAAGCGCAGGAGTGGTCGTCTCCATCGCTCAAATTGGTCGCTCGATGTTGGGAGCCACCTGGGCGGCCACGAGCTCGAGCTGCCGCGCCTCGTCGCCCAGGGGCCACAGGTAGACGCGCTGGCATCCGGCCTTGGCGTAGCGTGAGAGCAGCTCGGCGCACTGTTCCGCGGAGCCAATGCAGAGCTGGCCGACGAGCTCGTCGGGATCCCGGTTCAACAGCGGAGCGAGCACGTCACGGAGAACGCGGTCCCGCTCGGCGCGCTCCTCCGTGACCCAGGTCCACATGGTCGCGAGCGCGTTCGGGAACCCGTTCGCCCGGCGGCCGTGGCGCGGGAGCTCGCTGGTCAGTCGTTCGCGCCCAGATTTGAAGCGCTCAGGGGTCGTGTTGTAGGCGGACGCGAGCCAGCCGTCGGCCAAGCGGGCGACCCGGTGCAGCCCCGCAGGCGAGCCCCAGCTTCCGATCCAGAGCGGGATGCCAGCGTCCCGGCGCGGTGACGGCAGCAAGTCGACGTCGGGAAGGGAGTAGTAGCGAACAAGCTCCGGCGCCGGTGCTCGGGCAAGCAATGCCCGGAGGATCAGCACCGCCTCCTCGAAGCGCTGCCACCGGTCCTCGAAGGGAATCCCGATGGCGTCGTAGTCGCGCTCGGAGGAACCGGGGCCAAGCCCGGCGATGAGCCGTCCGCCGGAGAGGAGGTCGAGGGCGGCGAGGGTCTTGGCCAGCGGCACCGGCCCGCGCAGGGCGACCAGGGAGACGGTCGTCGCCAGCCCCAGCAGTCCGGAACGCTCCACGACCGCGGCGAGAGCGGTCGGCGCGTCGAGCCAGGGGGTGGAGAACACGAAGTGGTCGTTGGCCGCGACCGCCGCGAAGCCACAGTCGCGCGCGGCGTCCACGGTCGCCCCGAGCCGGGCGAGAGACAGCCCCTCCTGCCTGAACTCCATCAGCGGTAGGTGCACGCCTAGGTCCACGGGCGCAGCCTAGACCGGCGCTGCGGGTGTGGCATCGGCGCCAGAACTCAACTTCAGGCACCCGTCCCAGGCCGGTTGGCGGGAACACGTTAGTCGCACCACGGTGGGCCACGCAGTCGCCCTTCCGGATGCGACGGGTGGCCGCTAGCCCGGGACGGGCGGCGGCGCGGGCGGCCTTACCGAGCGCGCAGCTTGGCGTAGACGTTTCGGTCGACGGTCCTGACGCTCAGGTACAGGCGCGCCGCGATCTCCCCGTTGCTGAGGCCCTCGGCGACAAGCGCCAGCACCTTGCGCTCGCGGGTGCTCAGCTCCCCGAAGATCTTCCGGCGGCGACACCTCGACCGGGCGGAGGACGGCGCGCAGCTCGGCGCGGAACTGCCGCCACGCGGGCTCGTCGGCCAGCAGGATGTGGTTGCGGCTCTCGAGCGTGTAAAGCGCGCTTCGGGGATCAGCGTAGGCAGCAGGCACCCCTCGGAGAAGGCCACGAGCGCGTCATCTCGGGGATCGAGCCCGAGCGTGGGCGACGCCACCCGTCGCCTCGCGGGTGACCTCGTCCTCGTTGCGAGCGTGCCAGATGCGAACGGCGGTCTCGGGCTCGGTCGTCACGCGCTGCAGCTCGTCGAACCACTCCATCTGTCCGGGCTCGCGTCAGGCATGAACAGCGTGCTGAGCGGGGGGCGATAGGTCGGCTGGCCCTGGCCCAACCCATCCGGATGAGCGAGACCATCAGCGGCGCCGGCTCGCGCGCCGACGGCGAGGGCTCGCATCGGCCTCCCCGCGCGTAGGTCGCGAAGGGGACGAGGCGACCGACCCGCTTCGGGTGGCGCGCGGCACGGTCCACGATGCGGGCGGCCGCCTCGCCCCTAGGCCTTGGCCGCCTGGGCGTCGCGGACTGTGCGGCGGCTGCTTGGCGCTGCCGTCGGAGGCCGGCTTGGCGGCGCCGTGCCGGTCGATCAGCCAGGCGGTTGCGGGCGTTGAAGGCGCTACCGGCTTCGCTCATGGGCACCGCGAGGAGCGGGCTCAGCCGCTGCCGCTTCGGGGGTGGCACGAAGTGTCCCCGACAGCGGCGGGGCATCCCCTCCGGACCAGCCCGGTCGTCTCGAGGCGCTAGCCCGGGACTCGCCAGACGTTAAGTCTGCAACCAGGCGCGGAAGTAGGGACCGCTCGGTCTGGTAAGCCGGCGCAGACGCATGCTGTCTGATCGGGGTCCCATGACGGTGCCCGGCATGGTCGCCGACGGAGGGACGCCACTCCGTCGCATCCAACACTGACGCCTCGTCGAGCCGATGAGACGAATGCGCTGCGGGGGCAACAAGCGGCGCGGATGACCCACCGCGACGACGCCCGCTAGCTGAGGACGCTGCTCGCCGAAGGAGGTTGAGGCGTGGATCCGCCGGCGCAGGTGCGCAAGGCGCACCCGTACCCGACTGCGCAGGACGCTCGCCGACGCGTGCACGAGCTGGCTGGGAGTCGGGGACCCGCTTCGACCACCCCCTGTGCGGCGCCCCCGACGAGCTGCGATCCGCGGCCGGCGGCGGGTCGCCGAGCGGCTGCTCGAGTGGCCGCGACGGGTCACGGGCGGATCGAGGTCGCGCGTTGCGATGGTCGACGCGCACGACCGGCAGCCGGCGGTGCGGGCTCGCGGCTGTCAACGTTCACGCAACCGCACACGCATGACCGACATCCGTGAAGATCGCAAGGCCCTGTTCAGCAAGCTGCAGAGCCCAGAGACCCAGCCGCAGTTCTGGGCTCGGGTCGCCGATGACGTCGACTGGACAGTCGAGGGCACCCATCCACTGGCGGGGCGCTACCACAACAAGCAGGAGTTCATCGATGCGACCTTCGGCCGGCTGGCCGGCGTGCTGGTCGGTGGGGTGAAGCTGGAGGTCCAGCACCTGTTCGTCGACGGGGAGACGACGATCGTTGAACTGCGACCCACGTCGACCACGATCGAAGGCGCGGCGTTCGCCAACACCTACTGCGGGTCTGCCGCTTTGACGGCGACACCATCGTCCAGGTGCGCGCCTAACCTAGATTCGACGATGGTGGCCTACACGATCATGCGCAACGAGCAGAAGTGGCCACGACTCGGGCGCCCGAGAGCGCAAGCTAATCCGCCGCGAAGGATGCGCGGCTTCGTCCGGAATCTTCGCGCTTCACCTTACGCGCCTGGAAGCGGGCGCGTCTGCTGCTGGGCGCGAGACCCCCGCTCAGGGTCAAACCCCAGCACGGTGGGGTTGTCGAGCGACGGTCACGGGCGCCGAAGACGAGACGCCGTCTGCCATGGAAGGGAGCACGCTCAGCTGATCGGCATCAGGCGCAGCGTGGGACGCGAAAACGCGCGGCTTGGGGATTCGAGCGTCGAGACCGCTTACCTACGAGTAGATCAGAATGGCGGCTATGCCACACGAGGAGCGGCGGATGGGCAGCGAGGCACGAGACCGAGCACAAGAGCTTCGGAGCGCCGGACGAGACGCGCGAGTTCCCCAACGGCCGGGCCGAGCTCGTCCGAGATTCGCGGCGGCGAGGTCGCAGACTGATGTTCGAGCCGGGCTGGCGCTGGTCCAACGACGTCAAGCCGATCCCGGGCACCGGGGAGCTGCGAGGCACCGGACCTCCAGTACCACGTAGGCGCCCAACTCGCGATCCGGATGGACGACGGGACCGAGATGATCGCCGGCCCTGGTGATGTCAGCTCGCTCCCGAGCCGCCACGACGCCTGGGTGATCGGCGATGAGCAGGCCGTGGTCGTCGACTGGTACGGAGCGAGCAACTATGCGAAGGGGGCCTGATATGACGGTCGACGAGAAGACAGCAGACGCGTACTCGATCGCAACCCGTGAGCAAGCGCTCGACTTCATGGCGGACTACTCCGGCTACGGCGAGCAGCGCTGGTACAGCGACGCGCTCGGGACTGAGCAAGTTTCCTTCAGTTGGCGGCGAATGCCGCAAGGTACCGGCGGGCGCGGCAGCTACGGCCACCGCCACCCCGGGCAGGAGGAGGTCTACTTCGTGATTTCGGGCACGGTCACGTTCAAAGTCGACGACGACGTGTTCGAGGCCGGACCTCAGACCGCGATCCGAATCGCTGGCGAGGCATACCGCTCGGTGCACAACGACACCGACGAGGAGGCGCAGCTCCTGATCTTCTCGCCCCGACTCGCCGACCCGCCGATCGAGAAGCGCGACGACTTCTGGCCGTAACCGGGAACAAGGACGCCGCGGCCGAGCTGGATCTGGTGATCCAGCGCTACAACGAGGCGTGGAACGCCCACGACCTCGACGCGATCGTGGCCATGCACGCGCCCGACATGACTTTCGAGAACCACACGGCGGGCGAGACGGCGCACGGGGAGGAGGTACGCCGGCACATCGCGTCCATCTTCCAGACGTGGCCGGACATCCGTTTCGAGACCCGCCGCCTCTACGTCCGCGACGGCGTGGTCACCCAAGAGTGGACCGCCACCGCCACCCACTCAAACACGATGCGGCGGGGCGACCTGGTCGCCGAGCCCACCGGTAAGTCAATTGAGTGGCGCGGAGTGGACGTGATCCCCTTCGAGGACGGCCTCGTCAAGCGCAAGGACGTCTACTCGGACTCCGTTTCGATCCTGCGCCAGGTCGGCCTACTCGGCCCCAGCTGACCGACAGGCGCCGACGCTTGCCTTGCGAATCACGACGCATCCCCACAACGACGTTGCGAACGCTGGATCTTGATGACCGCCGACTGCTCCGATGAGGGGAGCAAAGCGAGCGGAGGGCCGCCGTCACGCTGAGCCCTGTCCTACCCGGCCTGTTCGCGGATTAGCGCCCCGACCGCCGTCTCACATAGCGAGATCGACGGACGGACCCCGGCCGACGAGCGCTGGGTCTGCCACGTAAAGGCGCAGGGCGACCCCGGCTACGGCGCGACGTCGGTGATACTCGGCGAGAGCGCGGGCGCTCGGGCTCGACTCCGACAGGCTGCCGGACGCGCCGGTGTGCCTACGCCCACGACGGGCCTCGGGGTCACGGTCGCGGAACGCCTACGGGCCGCGGGCCAGACGTTCGCGGCCACGCGGGTCGGTGCGCCTGATCGCGAAACGACGCGGTGAGGAGAGCCCCAGAGTCTCCTCCCGAACCGCTTGGCGTTACCTCGTCTGATCGGCAGGCGTCCTCCCCATCGCGAGGCCTGCCGTCGGCGACGGACGGCGGAGCAACGTGGCCGAGCGACTCATCGAAGCGAACGGCGTCGAGCTTTGCAGCGAGGCCTCGGGCGACGCGTCCGGTCCGGCCATCCTCCTCGTCGGGGGGTATTGCCGCCGCGATGCTGTGGTCGGACGAGGGCTTCTGCCGGACGCTCCCCGACGGCGGGCGGTTTGTCACCCGCTACGACACGCGGATCGGAAAGGCCTGGCCCGCCTGAAGCGAATGCTCGAGGAGAGGCGCTAGGGCACCGTTTGCGTGGTGGCAGGCGGCCTCGGCGACACGTCGAGGCGCGAGCGGCCGCTGGAGGCGGCGGCTTTACACGGAGCGCGCCGCTCGGCCACACCGCCGTCCGGCTCGCCGATGGGATGCGGATCGCCTGGCGCCGCGGCGCCTGGTCGGTCACACCAGAGCGCAACGTCGCGCTCTCGACGAAGGAGTTCTTTCCGAGTAAGTCCGCCCTCTTCTACAACTACGGGTGTGCGGAGCACGAACCTCGCCATCGCCTTGGCTGCGGTCCTCGTGTCTTGCGGTGACTCAGGAGACGCACTGGCCCCGGGGGCGGACGAGCTGGCGGCGAACCTCCGCGTGACCGTCAGACCCGAAGGATCCGGCGGCCCAGAGCGGATCCGGCGGGTGGAGTGCGCGGTTCTCGGGGACGATGCGATCGATCCGCGCTGCCGGCTCCTTGGCGGGCTCGAGCCGCGCGATCTCGCCCCCGTCCCGGTACGGACGCCGTGCGCCCAGGTCTACGGCGGGCCCGCCACGGCGCACGTCACCGGGGAACTCCGGGGCGTCCGCGTGTCGGCGAACTTCGACCTCACCGACGGCTGCGAGATCGCCCGCTGGCGGCGCAACGCCGCCCTGTTGGGGGCACCGGGGTTAGGGCACGCAGCCCCATAGGTCCGAGCGTCAACACATGCCGGCGCCGAATCGGTCGTCGCTCTCCGCGGCGTCGGCGATGCCCGGGCCGTCCTGTGTGCACGCCTGGCTCGGGCCGAAGTTGAGCCCGGTGGAGGCGCCGTAGACGACGTTCACGATGCCGCGGTGGTCGCCGTCGCGCGGCGCGCCGACGGCGACGATCACCTTCGCGTCGAAGTCTCGAAGAACAGGCGCACACGCCGAGTCGCGAGTTGAACAGCCCCTGACGCGGCTCGGTCAGACCGCGTGCGCGATGGCCCAGCCCACGAGCGGCACGACAGCTCC